>USMI01000007.1 GCA_900555735.1 uncultured Eubacteriales bacterium
TACCATGCACATGGACGGCTCCTGCTTCTCCTGCGTGCTGAAGATCGCCTTCGTGTGGGGCGTGTTCGGTCAGGATATGAGCTGGAGTTCCCTGATCCCCATCGTTCTGGTGGCCGTGCTGTCCTCCGTCGGCATGTCCGGCGTCCCCGGCGGCGGCTACATCGGCGAGTACATCATTTGCTCCATCTTCTTCCCCAATCAGATGGAACTGGCCTTCCCCATTCTGGTGGCCATCGGCAATCTGGTGGATCCTCCCGCAACCATGATCAACTCCGCCGGCGACTATGTGGTCACCTACATCGTCTCCCGCTTCGCCGACGGCAAGGAGTGGCTGGATAAGGCTCTGGCTAAGAAGGCCGAAAAGACCGAGATCTCCGAGTAAATAACGAGTTCCTCATTTCCTCTGCCTTACGGCAGAACGGGCCGGGGGCTGCGGTGTGGTTGAGCCGCAGTCCTCTGCCCACTCTCTTTCACAAAAACACATACGAAGAATCGAAATCATAGAAAATAAAACGTTTAACTTCGCATATCCGGCTCCGTGGGAGCCTTACCATACATAGGAACGGTCTGCGCACTGCGCGGGCGCGAGAGAAAGGAAAACGCTATGATCTGTGAAAATATCTCCATCGGCGCCAACGGCCACCTGCTTTTCGCGGGACAGGACACCGTTGAACTGGCCAAGGAATACGGTACGCCTCTGTACCTGCTGGACGAGGACTATATCCGCCATCAGTGCCGCGTGTATCAAAACGCCTTCAAGAAGCATTTCGGCCCCACCAGCCGCCCGCTGTACGCCAGCAAGGCCAACTCCTTCAAGCGCATCTATGAGATCATGAAGGAAGAGGGCATGGGCATCGACGTGGTGTCCTCCGGCGAAATCTACTGCGCGCTGCAGGCGGGTTATGACCTGTCCCACGCCTATTTCCACAGCAACAACAAGACCGATGCCGATATCGTCTACGGCATGGACAACCATGTGGGCTACTTCGTGGCAGACAACGTGGAGGAGATCAAGGCCATCGAGACCGAGGCTGCCCGCCGTGGCATCCGCCAGAAGGTGCTGCTGCGCCTGACCCCCGGCATCGATCCCCATACCTACGAGGCCATCGCCACCGGCAAGGTGGACAGCAAGTTCGGCTCCGCCATCGAGACCGGTCAGGCCGAGGAGATCACCGTCTATACGCTGGCCCAGTCCCATGTGGAGTTGATGGGCTTCCACTGTCACGTCGGCTCTCAGGTGTTCGGCGAGGACGTGTTCGAGCGTGCTGCCGTGGTCATGCTGGAGTTCATCGCCGCCATGAAGGAAAAGCACGGCTATATGGCCCAGCAGCTGGATCTGGGCGGCGGCTACGGCGTGCGCTATGTGGAGAGCGACCCCTGTCTGGACGTGGACACCAAGGTCTGTCAGGTGGCCGCCGCCATCAAAGACGCCTGCGCCCGCCTGAACATCGACATGCCGGAGATCCATATGGAGCCGGGTCGCAGCATCGTGGGCGCGGCCGGCATGACGCTGTATACCTGCGGCACGGTGAAGAAGATCCCCGGTTACAAGAACTACGTCTCCATCGACGGCGGCATGCCGGACAATCCCCGTTTCGCGCTGTATAAGGCCAACTACACCTGCCTGCTGGCCAACAAGATGAACGAGCCCTGTGATTTCGAGGCCTCCGTGGTGGGCCGTTGCTGCGAGAGCGGCGACATCATTCAGGAGCATGTGTTCCTGCCCGCCTCCGTGGGTCGGGGTGACACCGTGGCGGTATGTACCACCGGCGCGTACAACTACGCCATGGCCTCCAATTATAACCGCATCCCCCGCGCACCCATCGTCATGCTGAAGGACGGCAAGAGCTATGTGGCCGTCCGCCGCGAGACCTTCGCCGACATGTGTGCCTGCGACCTGTAAAAATACACAAATCAAAAACAAAGCCCGTTCAGGGCTTTGTTTTTGTATGCATTGCAAAAGATCTTACAATCGTGTAAAATAGCAGCAGAACTGCCGGAAAGGGGAGAGGTACAATGGATATTCTGCAAAGCGTAATGGATTCGTCCTCTCATGCCATGTTCACCATGGACCGGCAGGGCATCGTGACCCACATCAATCAGCAGGCCAAGGAGCGCTTCGGCCTGTTCAACCACAGCATTTACTCCCACCCTGACGGGCGGCTGGAGCCGGGAGATCTGGTGATCCTTGCTACCTCCGACATGGGCGCGGATGACGGCAATCTAGCCCCGGAGGATCTGGCTGCCATCGGCATACAGGATCATCGGCTCCGCAGCGGCGACATGCTGGCGGCGGTAGGCGTCTATCACGGGCCGGGCGTCAAGCCGGTATATAAGCACCTGCGGGGCGGCGAAGCGATCGGCCTGAAGCTGGATGTGACCTTTCAGGGCGTGCCCATCAGCGTTCAGATCACGGATCGTGAGATATCCGTGACTGTGCAGGAGCGGGTGTATACCATCAACTATTTCGACTGCATCGGACAGATGGTCATATTGGATCACGATGCCAAGCAGGTGAAATTCTGGGAGGAGAAGGGCTATTCCGCCCGAAAGGAGGGCATCGGCAATCTTCTTCGGGGCAACAGCTTTATCGCCAAGGGGCCGGAGCAGGAGATCTGCGTGGTGGGCTACCACTTCCGGGAGTTCTTCGAGGGTGAGCTGTTTGAGGAGCACCTGCGTCAGGTACTGAACGGACAGGCCGCCTGCTTCACCGACGTGGCCTATGAAATCAACGGCTTTGCGCTGATGGCGTCCATCCTGCCCATCCATGACGGTACGCAGGTGGCGGGTATCATCGTCAAGTTCCGCAATATCGAGGATATCCGCACCACCATCATGGAGCGCAACACCGCCATCGCGGCGGCGGAACGCAAGTACCGGGAGTCCTCTGAACGGGGATTGCCGGACGAGATGGGCGATTCACTGCTGGGCTGCGGCAATTCCGCCGCGTTGCGGGCGGTGCGCCGCCGGGCGTATAAGCTCAGCCAGATGGACTGCAACATTCTTATTACCGGCGAGACCGGCACGGGCAAGACGCGGCTGGCCCAGAGCATCCAGCGGGCGCAGCCCAGAGGCGGTCCCTTTGTGCGGGCGGATTGCTCCGCCATCGATCCCGCGCTGCTGGACGGCGAGCTGTTCGGCAAAAAGGATGGCACACCGGGCCTCTTTCAGGAGGCTGACGGCGGCACGCTGCTGCTGGACGAGGTGGGCGAGCTGCCGATGAGCGTACAGGCCAAGCTGATGTATACCATCCAGCGGGGCGAGGCGGTGCCGGCAGGCTCCACGCGGCCCGCCCCTGTGAACGTGCGGCTGCTGGCGGTGGCCGGGCCGCGGCTGCGTGAGGAGGTGGAGGACGGACGCTTCCGGCAGGACCTCTATTACCGCCTGTCCGCCTTCTCCGTGGAGCTTCCGCCTCTGCGGGAGTGCCGGGAGGATATTTACCTGATGGCCCATGAGCTGGTAGAGCAGATCTGCCAGCGGTACCACATTCCGGAAAAGACCCTGTCCGGCGAGGCTTTCAGCAAGCTTATCAACTACGACTGGCCCGGCAACCTGCGGGAGCTGGAGAATGTGCTGGAGGGTGCGGCGGCCATGTCGGATTCCGATATCATCTATCCGGAGCATGTCCATCTGAAAACGGAACCGATGGCACAGACCCTTCGTCAGCACATGCGGGAGGAGGAGCGCCGCTTCATCCAGCAGACGCTGGCCCAGTGCGGCGGCGACCGCCAGCAGGCCATGAAGCAGCTGGATATTTCCCGCTCGGTCTTTTATGAACGTCTGAAGGAGTACGGCCTCCATTGACCGCTCTTTCCATAGATCACACCTGAAAGGAGAACACACATGAAAAGTTTACAGGAGTTTCCCCGCATCCCTCTGGCGGTGCTGCCCACGCCTATCCAGAAGCTGGAGAACATCAGCCGTCTACTGGGTACCAACGTCTATATCAAGCGTGACGACCTGACCGGTATCGGTCTGGGCGGCAACAAGGTGCGTAAGCTGGAGTTCCTGCTGGCGGACGCCAAGCGGCAGGGCGCTGAGATCGTGTTTACCACAGGCGGCGCGCAGTCCAACCACGCCATGCTGACAGCGGCCTGCGCCAAGAAGCTGGGCATGGAGCCGATCCTGATTTTGAAGAAGCGCGGCGTTACCGACCGCAAGGGCAACCAGCTGCTGGAATACCTGATGAACACGGACGTCCGCTTTATGGATACCGACAGCTATGATGATATTTACGCCGAGATGGACCGGGTGGGCAAGGCCAGCGGCAAGCCCTACTATAAGATCCCCTGCGGCGGCTCCAACGCCATCGGTGCGCTGGGCTATGTCAACTGCATGAAGGAGATCGCCGATACCGGCATGAAGTTCGATTACGTCTGCTGCGCCGAGGGCAGCGGCGGCACCCACGCCGGTGTGGCGCTGGGCGCCAAGCTGTTCATGCCGGATACGCAGGTGGTTGGCATGATGGTAGACAGTGATCCTTTCGATGTGATCACCACCCGCATCATGCAGGAGGCGGCCAGGCTGCTGGAGCTGGACTTTGTTCCCACCACAGAGGACGTGCATCTGGTGAATATGTGCGGTCCCGGCTACGCCATCCCCTCTGCCGAGGGCAACGCCGCCATCCGCCTGATGGCGGAGAACGAGGGTCTGTTCCTCGACCCCGTGTATACCGGCAAGGCTTTTGCCGGTCTGGTGAAGCTGGCCCGTGAGGGCAAGTTCAAGCCCACCGATAATGTGCTGTACCTGTATTCCGGCGGTGCCGGCGGCCTGTTCGCCATCGACGTGGATCTGGGCTGAGCACGACTGCAAAAGACGACGAAAAGTCCTGTGGCCTACGGTCACAGGACTTTTTTGCGGCTTTTGGGTTGTATCCCTCCGCCGGATTTGGTACAATACGCCCTGAGATCAAACGAAATGAGGCGGCGGCATGGATGCGGTAATGCTCAAACATGTGGATAAATCCTATACATCATACAGCACGGAGGTGGTCATCAGCGGCCAATCCCGTGAAAGCCGCACGCGGCAGGTGCTGCGTGACCTCTCCGTCAGCTTTCCGGTGGGACAGCTGACGGTCATCGTTGGACGCAGCGGCTGCGGAAAGAGTACGCTCTTGAAGCTGCTGGCAGGGAGGGAGCAGCCGGACGCCGGAGAGATCGTGATACCGGAGGGCTGGCACAGCGCAATGCTGAGCCCGGACCCCTATGTGATCACATGGACGAACGTGCAGCGCAACGTGGCTATGGCCTGCGGTGTGGGAAGAACGCCGGAGGAGCGCTATGAGCGGGCTACGGAATTTGTCCGTCTGGTGGGATTGGGGGACTACGCCGATCTGACCCCGGTGGAGCTGTCCACCGGCATGAAGCAGCGGCTGGGGCTTGCGCGGGTGCTGGCCGGTCAGGCGGAGCTGCTGCTGATGGACGAGCCGTTCGCATCGTTGGATTTTCTGACCCGCGAGGAGCTGCAAACGCAGCTGCTGGGGATCCAGCAGAAGATGCCCCGTACCATCGTTCTGGTGACCCACCAGCTGGAGGAGGCGCTTGTGCTGGGACAGAAGATCATCGTCATGCACCCGGACAGCTCCATTCGGGAGTTTGACCTGACGGGGTTGCCGTATCCCAGAGAGCTAGACAGCGCGCCGCTGCGTCAGCTCAAGAGGGAGATCACCGAGGCGTGCAAAAAAGCCTCGGCAGCGGAATAGAAAAATAGGTGCGTCCGGTTATCCGGACGCACCTATTATATCGTTATCAGCCCCGACGCGCCCGATAGACCCGGACGGCGACCAGATAGGAAATGAACAGTGCAACCACGGCAGCTGCCAGCAGGAGCAGGGGAACGGTGGTGACCATTGCCGTACCAATGCCATTGATCGTGTTTGTCAGCTTGTCGGCATAATTGACGCCCGCCACAACGAATACGCAGGACAGCAGAATGTAGATCAGACGGCCCTTCTCCACGCCGAAACGGAACATAAAGGGCAGGTCGATGGCCATCAGGATCAGGGACAGGCACGCCGTGATCAGCAGCGACATGGTATCCTCGCTGACAATGGGGGTACTATGCACGATCAGACGGAACAGAACGGACAGAGCCAGAACCGGCACCACCAGCGTCAGGCCCAGCGCATACTTGCTGCCCACGATGGCCTTGGCGGTATAGGGCATCATGGCTGCCAGCTCATCCCACTTGGCCCGCTCGTCATAGGCCAGCGCCGTAATGGGCATCATGGCGGCATAAAACAGCGCGAACGCCGACATATAGGTGCTGGGAACACAGGCAAACAGCGCCATCATGGTCAGCATGACCTTCGTCTGCTTCAAAAGGGTTTTCCAGTCCTTTAACAGCAAGCCTTTCATTTCCGCGTGCCTCCCTTCGCCAGAAACAGAATGATATCCTCCAGATTGGTGTGCTCCAGCGGCAGGTCGTGGGGCACCATGTCCCGCCGCACCAGCGCCCGCACGCCGTAGGGATCGTTTTCCACGCCCACGACGCTGCCCTCCGGCAGGTCGGCCAGCCGCTGGTGGGACAGCCGCACCAGCGCGTACTCATCCAGCAGGCGATCCTTCTCCTCACACAGCACCAGCTTTCCCTTATGCAGGAAGGCGATGTAGTCGCAGATCTTCTCCAGATCGCTGACGATGTGGGAGGACAGCAGGATGGAGCGATCCTCCTGTCGGGTGTACTCATTGAAGATGTCCAGGATCTCGTCCCGCACCATGGGGTCAAGACCGCTGGTGGCCTCGTCTAGGATCAGCAGCTTCGCCTGATGGGACAATGCCACGGCGATGGCCAGTTTCATCCTCATGCCGCGGGAGTAATCCCTGAAGGCCTTATTCCGGGGCAGGCCGAATCGCTGCAAATAGCCTTGGTAGGTGTCCGGCTCCCAGTTATGATAGGTATTTGCCATGATGCTGCCCACGTCGTTGGCGTTCAGTATCTCGGGATAGTACGCCTCGTCCAGCACCACGCCGATGGCCTCCTTTACCTCATGGAAGGCGGCGCTCTGGTGATCCGTACCCAGCACCGATACCGCACCGCTGTCCTTGCGGACGGCGTTCATGATGAGCTTGATGGTGGTGCTTTTGCCTGCGCCGTTTTCCCCCACCAGTCCCATGATGCTGCCGGAGGGCAGCGCCAGATCAAGGCCGTCCAGCCGGAAGCCGGGGTACTCCTTCACCAGTCCTTTTATCTCGATCGCGTTCAACATGTTTCATCCTTTCCTTTCATTTCCCACATGAGCCGCAGCATCTTCACGGCTTCCTCCTCCGTCAGCGAGCAGCCTGCCGCCAGCTCCACGATCTCGCTCATGTGATCCTCGATCTGCTTCAGGTGGGCCTCCCGCACCAGCTCCAGATTCTTCTCCGCCACATAGCAGCCCTTGCCGGGTACACGGTCAATAAAGCCATCCCGCTCCAATTCGTCATAGGCTCGTGTGGTGGTGATGACGCTGATGCGCAGGTCCTTGGCCAGCACCCGGATGGAGGGCAGGGCATCCCCCGGCGACAGCTCACCGGAGATGATGTTGTTTTTGATCTGGGTATAGATTTGCTCGTAAATAGGCTTTCCGCTGGCGTTGCTGATAATCAGATCCATATGCTCACCTCTGTGATAACTGTATATGTTCGATATATACAGTATATGCATGAAGAGTGAAATTGTCAAGAGGGAAAATAAAAAAGTTCCCCGGACATGCCGTCCGGGGAACAGGAAATGTATGCAATTGCGATCAGAGCACGCGGCGGGCCGTCAGATAACGGTTGGCGTAGTAGGTCTCGCTGAGACTGGAAATGATAACGCCGCGGCTGGAGGATGCGTGGATAAACTGTCCGCCGCCGACATAGATGCCCACATGGCTGGCCGCGCTGCTGGTGTTGTAGGTGCCGAAGAAGAACACCAGATCACCGGGCTGCAGCTCGCTCTGGGACACATAATAGCCGCTGTTCAGCTGAGGCGTTGCGCCGTGGGCCAGACTGACGCCGAAGCTGGCAAACACATGCATGGTGAAGCCGGAGCAGTCGAAACCGCCGGAGCCGGTGCCGCCGTAGGCGTAGGGCGTGCCTAGATACTGCATGGCGTAGGAAACCACATCGCTGCCGGAGCCGCTGGCGACATAAGTATCGCCGCTGCCCTCGGTGGAGCCGTTATCACCGGTGGTCTGAGACTTCTTCGTGGTCTTGGCCGTTACCTTGGGCTTGGGAGCTTCCTTCTCCAGCGTCAGGTCCAGATCGTCTCCGGTGACGTAGCCGGTATTGTCGCCGCTCTTGATGGCGAACCAGCCGTTGCCAAAGCCGGTAACCTCCACGCGGTCGCCATCCTTCAGGGTGGTCAGCACCTCGCTGTCGCCGTCTGCTTCCTTCAGCAGCGGCAGCTCCTTGGCATCCACTACGCCGTAGGTCTCAAAGGTCTCGTTGCGCTTCAGCAGCTCCACATATTCCGGAGAGATAAAGCCGGTGCAGTCGTTATAGCTGATGCGGAACCAGTCGTCCAGATCCTCCATCACGGAGACCAGAGCGTCCAGCGGCAGGAGAATGTAAACATTGCTCTCCTCGGTGGGGTCGAAATAGAGGGGGATGTCCTTTACGGTGATCCGGCCCACGGCCTTCACTTTGGTATCGCTGGGCAGCAGACGGGGCAGGGCGGGCTTCTGGCCCTTGGCCTCCAGACCGGAGGTCAGCGCCGTCTTGATGGCGGCGGTATCCTGTGCCGTGGGGGTCACGGTATTGCCGGTGCTGCCGGTGGTGGACGATGCCCACGCGGTCACCGTGGTATTGCAGAGCATGGCTGCGGTCAGCACCACGGCGGCGAGCTTATGGGAATTGCGTGATCTCATGGAACGCCCCCTTACAGCTTGCCGGCCAATGCGCGCTCCAGCCAGATAGAGCCCACATCCATGGCCGCGTACAGACTGTTCTTCTCCGACTTCTTCACCACGCGGTCGCGGGATTTCAGGTCGGGGTCAGTCAGCTGCAGCTGAACGGAAACACGGGTGGCCACGTCCATATCCTGTTCCTTTTTAGATTCCAGGATCTGGAACATGACGATGTATTTGTCCGCCATGGAGCCGTAGTAGATCAGGTTGTCGATCCGCCGCAGGGGATGGTTTTTATAAACAAGGCCTTCGCCTTTTTTTACATCTGCCATTGGGTTGATTACCTCCTGTTTACAAAATCAAGTGTTAGTATAGCATAAAAATCAACCTCTGTCAAATCGGCTGGAGAAAGGTTCACAAAAACGACAAGAAGCAGGGAGAATCGACAGATTCTCCCTGCTTAAATATTGATTTCACATCAGATGTCCAGATACCGTTTCACAAGGATCTGCAGCAGCTCGTCACGGTCGATCTTGCAGATCAGCGTGCGGGCGCCGTTGTGATTGGTGATGTAGGTAGGATCCTCCGACAGGATATAGCCCACGATCTGGTTCACAGGATCGTAGCCCTTCTCCTTCAGTGCCTCGTATACAGAGGTCAGCACATGATGCACCTGCTCGTCCCGATCCTCTGCGGCATTGAATTTTCTGGTATAATCGTCCATTAAGGCACCGCCTTTCCATCTGATATAGTACAATTATACGACAAATGAGTGAAACTGTAAAGTGCTATTTTTATTTCGTGCCGAAAATACGGTCGCCGGCGTCGCCCAGACCGGGCACGATATAGCCGTTTTCGTTCAGGTGATCGTCCAGCGCGGCGCAATAGATCTCCACGTCGGGGTGGCGGTCATAGATGAACTGCACGCCTTCGGGCGCGGCCACGAGGATCATCAGCTTGATGTTCTTGCAGCCCAGCTCCTTCATCTTGGTGATGGCCATGTCGGCGCTGCCGCCGGTAGCCAGCATGGGATCCACGATCAGCACGTCACGCTCGGCGATGTCCTTGGGGTACTTCAGGAAGTAGAAGTGGGGCTCCAGCGTCTCTTCGTCGCGGTACATACCGATGTGCGCCACACGGGCGGAGGGGATCAGATTGAGGATGCCGTCCTCAAAGCCCAGACCTGCACGGAGGATGGGAACGATGGCCATTTTCTTGCCGGCCAGCACGGGCATTTCGCAGGTGCACAGAGGGGTCTCAATGGTCTTGAGGGTGGTGGGCAGGTCACGGGTGGCCTCGTAGGTCAGCAGCATGGCGACCTCGCCGACCAGCGTGCGGAAGTCCTTGACACTGGTGTTCTTATCGCGCATCACCGTCAGCTTGTGCTGCACCAGCGGGTGGTTCACGATGTGCAGGGTGGGGAACTTTTCGTTCATGATCTTATCCTCCGTATATAAAAATATTCAATTATGCCATTATTTCGCGTCCAGCGTGATGGGCAGTCCCTTTGCCAGCCGCTCCCGCTCGGCCTGACTGAGCCGGAGGTACACTGGACACAACTCCTGCGCCGTCACAGTGCGGCCCTCTGCCGCCATGCGTTCCGCCGCAAGCCCCACGCCGACGGCCTTCTGATACAGCTCGTCCGCCGGAGCCATCGAGCAGGGGATCCCTTGCTCCAACAGATAAGTATAGCATAGTTTCGCGCCGTCGCCAACTACTATTTTCCTGTTTTTGTCATTTTTCAGCTCGCCCGCCAGCAGCTCCAGCGCCACGGCGCGATCCTCGCACCGGCGCTCCAGCGCGCCGTCATGGCAGTCGAACACCGCGTTATAGATCTGCTGCCGCCGCGCGTCCATGGCACAGATCACAGTACCCTCGAAGGCGCGGGCGTTTTCCGCCATGGCCTCCAGCGTGGACACGCCGCAGCAGGGCAGCTCCAGCGCCCATGCCAAGCCCTTGGCGGCGGATACGCCGATGCGCAGGCCCGTAAAGCTGCCGGGACCGGCTGCTGCGGCGATCAGCTCCATATCCTTCGCCGTCAGACCGGCGTTTTTCAGCATACTGTCCACCAGCGGCATCAGCGTAACGCTGTGGGTCAGGCCCATGTTCTGATAGGCGCTGGCCAGCACCGCGCCGTTTTCCACCACGGCGGCGGACACGGACTTGGCCGAGGTCTCAAGAGCCAGTATTTTCATGCGATGCCGCCTCCCTCCACGGTAATGATCCGTTCGTTGTCGCCTTCGCCCCGTGCAATGCTCACCACCACGGCGTCCGGCGGCAGGGCGTCCGCCACGTTTTCGCTCCATTCCACCACGCACACGCCGCCGCGATCCAGGTAATCCTCCCAGCCGATGTCGAACAGCGCGTCGCTGTCATCCAGACGGTACATATCAAAATGAAACAGGGGCGTCTTGCCCAGATACTCGTTGACGATGGTAAAGGTGGGGGAGGTGACCCGCCCCGTATAGCCGAGACCGCGGGCGATACCACGGGTCAGGGCCGTCTTGCCCATGCCCAGTCCGCCGCGGCAGGCCACCACGGTATTGGGCCGCAGCTGCCCGGCCAAGCGGCAGCCGAATTTCTCTGTATCCGACACACTGTGGGAAATGTACTGCATGATAAACGTCCTTTCGGAAAGTGAAACGGCCCTATTCTGCCATTTTCATTATGGTACCACAAAAAGTTCAAAAAAGAAAGGGGGTAAGACAGGTTTACACGGAAAACTTCTTGTGGTAAAATGTACAGGACTTATTTTGGGGCGGCAGGCCCCATTGGCTTTTACGGAGGAACGATCCATGCAGCGTGTGCGGGAGTTATTGCGGGATATCTTGCGGCAGACAGACCTTGTTCTGCTGGCGCTTTGCTGTGCCGCCACAGCCTACGGTATCCTGATGATTTATTCCGCCACCCGGTATATGAATTCCATGCGCGAGGTGCTGGTGCAGACCGGCGGCGCGGTCATCGGTATCGTCCTGTTTTTCCTGCTGTCGATGGTGGATGTGGGCGAGCTGATGCGAAAAAAGGGCTGGCTGTGGCTGACGCTGCTGGGCCTTGGGCTGATCCTGCTGCTGAAATCCCCGCTGGGCCGTGCCGGTGACACGGGCAATCTGGCGTGGCTGAAATTCCCGCTGCTGCCGGTGATGGTGCAGCCCTCCGAGATCGTGAAGCTGACCTTTATTCTGGTGCTGGCGTGGCAGCTGGTGTGGCTGGAGGAGAACCGGACGCTGCGGCGGCTGCCGGATATTCTGTTTCTGGGCGTACACCTGATGGTGTTCTTTGGCCTGTACTATAAAATATCCTCCGATATGGGCAGCGATCTGGTGCTGGTGGCGATCTTCGTCTGCATGTGCTTCGTGGCCGGTGTGCCGAAAGGCTGGTTCATCGGCGGCGGTGTCGGCGCGGTGCTGGCCTTTTATATCCTCTGGGAGGAGGATATCATCAAGTCCTATATGAAAAACCGTTTCCTTGTGGTGCTGGATCACAGCTTCCGTCCGCTGAACGAGGGCTGGCATCAGACCCGCAGCCTGCTGACGCTGGGCGGCGGCAAGCTGACGGGCATGGGGCTGTTCCACGGCATCCAGACCCAGAGCAAGGACAGCTCCAGTCTGCCCAACCGCCATACGGACTTCATTTTCTCCGTCATTGGCGAGGAGCTGGGCATGGTGGGCTGTGTGCTGGCGCTGGCCATCCTGTCGGCCATCGTGCTGCGGTGCGTCTATGTGGCCCGCAACGCCAACAGCAAGCTGGACGCCTATATCTGCGTTGGCGTGGTGGGAATGCTGCTGTTTCAGATACTGGCCAACGTGGGCATGTGCCTGTTCGTGATGCCGGTCATCGGCCTGACGCTGCCGTTTTTCAGCTACGGCGGCACGTCCATCGTCATCACCTTCGCCACCATGGGACTGGTGTCCGGCGCACACAGCCGCTCCCGACCGGACTGGCTGCGGAAATAAAGATTGTAAAGCAAAACCACCGTACAGCATTTTTGCTGTACGGTGGTCGTTTGTTATGCGGTGAGTTCGGCGGCGGGAGCCGTGCGCCGGGCGTACAGGGTGTTCAGCCGGGGATACATGTCGGCCTCGCCGTCATAGCCTACCGTGACCACACGATTGCCCAGCCGAAGTACCAGCTCCTGTTGAGATATTTCGGGGGTATCCGGTAGCCGGTCGCTGCGGAACTCCTGCCGGAGGCTGGTGGTATACCGGCGGTACATGGCCTGATCCCAGCCCTTGATCTGTACCTCCTGCCAGTCGTGGGCATTTGCTTTTTCGGCGAAGTATTTCTCCGCCAGCGATTCGGCGCGGATGTCCATGACGTTGACCCAGTAGTTGAAGGCGGCATAGCCGATCCCCGCGTACTCCCCATCCAGCCGGATGGTGGGACCGTCCTGCCGGTAGGTGACAAAGGAGTACAGCAGATGCTTGCCGCCGGTGCCATGGGGTGCGTCGAGGTAATCCGCGTCATAGTCCAGCTGTGCCGCTTCCACCGGGGACAAGGATTCCAGCAGCACCACGGGACAGTCGGAGAGCGGTACGTCATAGTAGCTTCCGGAGGAGCCGGTGCCGACCACAGCCAGAAACAGTATGCTGATGCCGAACAATGTCAGCAGCGCGATACGGACACGCTTGCGCTTGCGTATCTCCGGGGCGGTGCGGAAGCTTCTGCCCAGCAGATACCGCCGGCGCTGCGCGATGGAGCGGAGAATGGCATATATGCCCAGCACCAGATAGAAGGCGGCCAGAAATACCGCGGAGACCGTCAGCAGCGCGGTGCCATCCAGCAGCATATCGTAAAAGCCGTCGTAGAACTTCATATACCGGAGCTCATTCCGGAGCAGATTGGGGATCAGCAGGATCAGCACGATACCGGCACACAGCTCGCCCCGGTTGGCGGCTTCGATGGAATCCCGCAGGGCGTTTTCGTCGGTGTTGATCTCCACCGCGTCGGGCCGCGTAGCCCGGTAGATATCCGCCCGGTAGTGCAGCCGGTCTACATACTCCCAGCCCAGCTCCCGCATGGTCTCCCGGTATTCCTCCCGCCTGGTGTAGTAGCCGTCCTTTGGCTTGATATGGACGCGGTAGCGGGTGGGGGATTCCGCGGTCTCCGCAAAGATAGCATTCTTATAGCCAAGGCCCCGGATGCTTACCAGCTTCAGGCCCTGCTGAGACTGTTCGTCCAGCCACGCCTCCAGCGCGTCCACCTCATACCATGCGAAGGGCATCTCTTTTGCGATGTTGTATTTGCTCTTACTCATAGCGGCGTCTCCTTTCTGACCTCAGCGGGCGAACAAATCTAAAGCGTCCAGCAGGCTTTCCTCACGGTCACAGCCGATCTCCCATACCTCCCTGCCGTTTTGCAGGATCAGCGTCTGACCGCCCCACACGGCGTTATCCGCGCCGTACCATGCGTGCTCCCAGCCGGTAACGGTGATCTCCCGCAGCCCGTAGGCCTGTGCCTGCTCCTGCGCGTAGCCATTGGCGAGCCACCGCCATGCAAGACGGTATATATCCGCGTTGTAATACCAGCTTCCCACCAGATAACCCGTCTCCGGATCGGTGACATCGGGGCCCTCCTGCCGCAGATAAATGTGGCTGCGCAGCAGTTGGGGGGCATCCGACGCCCACTGGGTTTCAGCGGTAACATCAGGGAACACCTCTGATACTATGGGTGCAGGGAATTCCTCCACCGGAATACGATTATAAGGCTGATTCATGCCAATAGCGGTGGCGAGAAATATCACCAGCGCGAGCGCAGGTAGAATGAAGGTCGACAGCTGTACGGTGCGCCAGCGGCGCATTTCGACAGGGGAGTGGTACGTCCGCTTCAGCAGCCTGCGCTTTCGCGTGGCGGCAGCACTGGCAATATAGGTGACCAGAATGATGAGGCAAGTCAGCGTCATCAGTCCCACAAAGACGTACAGCCAGAGAAAGCCTGACAGCAGCTGGTCATATATCCCGGTGGAATACACATATGAATAGCGGCGCAGGATGAGAATGAGCCACAACGGCAGCAGACACAGCAATGCGCCATTCCACACGTATCGGCTTCTCAGCTTTTTGTCCAGCACCTCATGGAGCGTTTCCTCGTCGGTGTTCAGCTCCGGCGCGTCGGGATCGTCACAGCGATAGACGTCCATGTCAGCGGCAAGCTCGCAGACATATTTCCAGCCAAATTCCTGATAGTCGGCAATGCGCTCTTTCTCGCCGTAGGTGCCGATGTCCCGCTTCACGTCGATCCGGTAGCGTACCGTCCGCGGTTCTCCTTTTTCAAAGTGCATGACGCCCGGACGGGCAAATTCCGTCAGGAACAGTCCCTTTTTCGCCTGATCGTCCAGCCAGCTTTCAATGGCGTCGATCTGGATCAGATAGTAGGGCAGGAGCTTTATCATGTGTTTTCCTCCTCTCTGTCCGCGTCGCGGATGCAGCGGCGCAGACGGGCACATTCGGCGTCATACAGGGCACGTCCCGCGTCGGTCAGCTCATAGGTGCGCTTGCGGCCCTCCACGCTGACCTCCCGGATCATCTGTTCATCCGTCAGCTTGGAGAGAATGGTGTACAGCGTCCCCGGCCCCAGCGCCATGCGGCCGCCGGTGGTCTCGCCGATCCAGTGGACGATCTCCACGCCGCACAGCGTCCGGCGGCGCAGAGCCATCAGCACATAGAACATCGGCTCCGACAGGGTCTCCAATGACCGTTTCGGCATGGTGCAGCGCTCCTTTCTATTAAATATCGTTTTACGATATCACTATAACATCGTATTACGATATTGTCAATGGGTGCAAAAAATATTTCTGAATTGTGAAGAAAATGCTTGCAATCGGGAAAAAGCTGTGCTATACTCCCTTCATCAATTGAACAGCACCCGATGAGCCTTTCAGAATTCCGGCGGAAAACTGAAAGGGGAGGGGACTCTGGAGAATCCCATTGAATTGGGTGCCGAAGGTGTAAGGCGCAAAGGCGCTGAATCTCTCAGGCAAAAGGACAGAGAAGACATTTGTGTGTCTACCTTGTTTCTCCGGAGTCGCTGCGCAGCAGCGGCTCTATTTTTCTGTTGAAAAGGAGAGAATCAACATGCAAGCCATCGAATCCGTACTGTTTCCCATCGTGAGTAAGATCAACGAGTACCTGAGTAACTACATTCTGGTGTTTCTGCTGATCGGCGTGGGTCTGTGGTACTCCATCAAGACCCGTTTCGTGCAGGTGCGCTGCTTCGGTGAGGGTATGCGCAAGGTGTTCGGCAACCTGAAGCTGAAGGGCGGCAAGCAGGACTCCGGTATGAGCTCCTTTCAGGCGCTGGCCACCGCCATCGCCGCGCAGGTAGGCACCGGCAACATCGTGGGCGCTTCCGGCGCGATCCTGACCGGCGGCCCCGGCGCTATCTTCTGGATGTGGGTCATCGCCTTCTTCGGCATGGCCACCATCTACGCCGAAGCCACGCTGGCCCAAAAGACCCGTATCGTTGACCCTGACGGCACGGTTCGCGGCGGCCCCGTGTACTATATCACCACCGCGTTCAAGGGCGGCTTCGGTAAGTTCTTGGCAGGCTTCTTCGCCGTGGCCATCGTGCTGGCGCTGGGCTTCATGGGCTGCATGGTGCAGTCCAACTCCATCGGCTCCACCATGAATACCGCTTTCGGCATCCCCACTTGGGTGTCCGGTGTGATTCTGGTGGCCATCTGCGCTGTCATTTTCTTGGGCGGCGTGCAGCGTCTGGCCTCCGTTACCGAGAAGATCGTCCCCATCATGGCCTGCATCTTCCTGCTGGGCGGTCTGGCCGTTCTGGTGGCCCGCATCACCTACATTCCCGCTACCTTCGCCATGATCTTCAAGTATGCCTTCCAGCCTCAGGCCATCATCGGTGGCGGCTTCGGCTATGCCATCAAGACTGCCATCAGTCAGGGCGCCAAGCGCGGCCTGTTCTCCAATGAGGCCGGTATGGGCTCCACCCCCCACGCACACGCGCAGGCCAATGTGGCGCACCCCCACGATCAGGGCGTTGTGGCCATGATCGGTGTGTTTATTGATACCTTCGTGGTGCTGACCCTCAATGCGCTGGTCATCATCTCCACCCTGTATACCGCCGACGGCCCTCTGGCCGACTGCGGCGCGGCCGCTGCCAGCACCACGCTGACCAAGGCCAATCTGGCCCAGACCGCCTTCGGCACCGTGTTCGGCGAGAAGTTCGGCGCCATGTTCGTGGCGGTGTGCCTGTTCTTCTTCGCGTTCTCCACCGTGCTGAGCTGGAACCTGTTCGGCAAGATCAACGCCAACTATCTGTTCGGCAAGAAGAATCCCCGCCGCTGCACCGTGGTGTACAGCATCATCGCGCTGGTGTTCGTGTTCATCGGCACGCTGGCCAGCAACGATCTGGTGTGGGAGCTGACGGATATGTTCAACAACCTGATGGTCATTCCCAACGCCATCGCCCTGTTCGCCCTGACCGGCATGGTGGTCGCCATGTGTAAGGAGGGCAAGCTGGCCAAGAAGTAAGCAAATCCTTTGCTTTCTGACATATTCTCCCCAACGGAAACGCCCGATCCGAACCGGATCGGGCGTTTTCGTTGACAAGTGTTTGTTGTTGCTATATAAATATAGGTAAGAGATCCTACGAAAAGAGGTGCAGTTATGTACGAATTGAATCATATCACCGGCAATAGCTACTATATCCAAAGCCCCTCCAAGATGGGCCTTGTGAAGCTGAACGATACGGATGTCTGTCTCATCGACAGCGGCAACGACAAGGACGCGGGCCGCAAGGTGCGGCAGCTGCTGGATGCCAACGGCTGGCATCTGACCGCCATTTACAACACCCACTCCAACGCCGACCACATCGGCGGCAACCGCTATTTGCAGGCCCAGACCAGGTGCAAGGTCTATGCGCAGGGCATTGAGTGTGATATCACCCGTCATCCGGTGCTGGAGCCGGCATTTCTGTACGGCGGCTTCCCGCCCAAGGATCTGCGCCACAAGTTCCTGATGGCGCAGGAGAGCGACGCACAGGAGCTGACGGGAGCCGTGCTGCCGGAGGGCTTTGAGCTGCTGCAATTGCCGGGCCATTTCTTCCACATGGTGGGCTTCCGCAGCCCGGATGATGTGGTGTATCTGGCGGACTGCCTGTCCAGCCGCGAGACGCTGGACAAGTACCAGATCGGCTTTATCTACGATGTGGCCGCCTATCTGGACACGCTGGAGAAGGTCAAGACCATGCAGGCTGCCGCCTTTGTCCCCGCCCACGCCGAGGTCACGGAGGACATCGCGCCGCTGGCCAAGTACAACATCGACAAGGTGCATGAGATCGCCGACCACATGGTGGCGCTGTGCGCCGAGCCTGTCATCTTCGAGGAGCTGCTGAAGAAGCTGTTTGATGACTACGGCCTGACCCTGACCTTTGAGCAGTACGTGCTGGTGGGCAGCACCGTGAAGTCGTATCTGGCGTGGCTGAAGGACACCGGACGGCTGGCGGTGCTCTTTGAGGACAACCGCCTGCTGTGGAGGCGCGTATGAAGATATCTATCGCCGGATGATCAGCGGTCACGACAGCTTTTGCTGCTTCATCCACACATCCATCACCAGACTGTGGGGCAGCAGCTTCGTCAGCGCCGCCTGACCGCGGGCCACAAAGCCGTAGGTACACACATCCCGGCCCCGCTTGGCGTCCCGCCATGTGCGGCGCACGATGTCGTCGGGATCGTACATGGCGGCGTACTTCTTCACCACGTCCTCGCCGCCGGAAGAGGTGGCCCGGTCAAAGAAGGCGGTCTTTGTCCAGAAGGGGCAGACTGCCATGACGCCCACGCCCTGACGGCGCAGCTCCCGGTTCAGCGCCCGGCTGAAGCTGAGGACGAAGGCCTTGGTGGCGCCGTAGACGGCAACATAGGGAATAGGCTGAAAGGCCGCCACTGACGCAATGTTGATGATCTGGCTGCCCCGGGGCATATAGGGGGCTGTGATCTGGCACATGGCCACCACCGCCTGACAGTTCAGGTCGGTCATGTTGAGGTTGACCTCCAGTGGCGTATCCAGCACCGCGCCGAACTTGCCGTAGCCGCTGCAATTCATCAGCAGGCCCACCTGCACCGGCTCCTCCGCCAGCGCGGAGCGATAGGTGTCGAAGCTGGCACGGTCGGTCAGATCCATGGCCAGCACCCGGACAGGGAAGGGCACCGTGGCGCGCAGCGCCTCCAGCTTGTCCTGCTGGCGGGCGATGACCCATACCTCATCAAAGGCGCCGTACTGATCCACAGTCTCGGCAAAGCGCTTTCCCATACCGCTGGAAGCGCCGGTGATCACGGCAATTTTCTTCATAGGGGACATCCTCCTTTTCTTTGCCTCCATTATGCCATAAGGGGGCGCGGTTTGCAAGGGAGAAGCCCTTGACAGGCGGCGCGGCATTGCCTATAATACGAAAAAAGCAGTCAGGAGGACTTTCCCATGATCCGAAAAGGCACCCAGCAGGACATCCCGCATATCGCAGCCATCTATGAGCATATCCACGACAACGAGGAGAGCGGCAAGTCCACCGTAGGCTGGATCCGGGGCGTATACCCCACGGCGGACACGGCCCGCGCGGCGCTGGAGGCCGATGACCTGTTCGTGATGGAGGAGAACGGCGCGGTGGTGGCGGTGGCCCGCATCAACAAGATTCAGGTGCCGGTGTACGCCGATGTGCCGTGGTGCTATCCGGACGTGCCGGACGAGCAGGTGATGGTGCTGCACACGCTGGTGGTGGAGCCCGCCTGCTCCGGAAAGGGGTACGGCACGGCGTTTGTGAAGTTCTATGAGGACTACGCCCGGGAAAACGGCTGCCCCTACCTGCGGATGGACACCAACGCCCGCAACAAGACGGCCCGGAAAATGTACGCCGGTCTCGGCTACTGGGAGGCGGGCATCATGCCCTGCGTGTTCAATGGTATCCCCGGCGTCCAGCTGGTCTGTCTGGAGAAAAAGCTATAAAAAACCACCCCACCGGGGCCGTGAAAGCGGCTCCGGTCTTTTCTTGCAAAAAATGTCAGTTTCTGTCATATCCTTAACGTTCCGTTAACGGCATACGGGCGTATAATATGCCATCAAAAAAGAATATGCCAAATGCAGAAGGGCGGTAAGACTATGGATATTTGGAAAGAGCTTCAGGACGAGGGTATCGACAAGGCGCTGCTGGATGAGATACGTCATTTCCGCAGCCAGTATCCCGCTGCGCCGGAGGCAGAGGCGCGCATTCCCGTGCCGCGCTTTCTGTACTACGGCAAGGAGATCTGGGAGAGCGCGGCGGCAGCGCTGCTGTGCGGCGAGCATCTGCTGCTGGCAGGCCCCAAGGCCACCGGCAAGAACGTACTGGCGGAGAATCTGGCCGCCGTGTTTGGCCGTCCCAACTGGGATGTGTCCATGTATGTGAATGTGGACGCCGCGTCCCTCATTGGCGCGGATACCCTGAAGGACGGCAAGGTGGTATTCCGTGAGGGGCCCATCTGCCAGTGCGCCCGCATGGGCGGCTTCGGCGTGCTGGACGAGGTGAACATGGCGAAAAACGAGGCGCTGGCGGTGCTGCACGCCACGCTGGATTTCCGCCGCGTCATTGATGTTCCCGGCTATGAGCGTATCGAGCTGGATCCCGCCACCCGCTTCATCGGCACCATGAACTATGGCTATGCCGGTACCCGTGAGCTGAACGAGGCGCTGGTGTCCCGTTTTGTGGTGCTGGACATGCCGGTCATTTCCGAGGAAAACCTGCAGAAGCTGCTGCGCCGCGGCTTTCCCGGCCTGAGTGACAAGTGGATCCAGCAGTTCTCCGCCCTGTTCCGCGACCTGCGGCAGAAGTGCGACAACGGCGAGATCTCCACCAAGGCGCTGGATCTGCGTGGCCTTCTCTCGTCGCTGCACCTGATCGAAAAGGGCATCACCTCCGGCGAGGCGCTGAAGCTGGGCATCATCAACAAGGCCTTCGATCCCTTCGAGCGGCAGCTGGTGGCGGACGCGGTGTGGAGCCGTATCCCCAAGGACGCCGACCGGTCGAAGCTGTTTGGCAATTGATATGGACAGAGAAGATATCCAGAGCCGCCGCGCGGCCAATCAGGTGTGGAACGGCGCGGAAAACTACGACGTGCGCCCGGAGTTTCAGGCTTACGATGCCGACGGCGAGGCCCAGCTCTACATGAACACCATCATTGGTCTTGTGTACCGGTGCTATCAATTCGACAAATTCAAGCCTCTGTTCCACGCATTTCAGCATCAGCCCAAGGGCGAGCTGTACAGCGACCTGTTCTGGCTGGGGCTGGAGGGCGTGGCCTACGAAAAAGCACTGAAGGAGCGTCCCGTGCTGGAGGAGCTGCGGCAGGAGTATGCCCGCCGGATGCTGGCCCAGTCCCACGCCGCCGATCCCCGCAGCGCGGAGGGCCTGCGGACGGCGTGGTTCCGCCGCGTGCTGCATGAGCCGCAGGAGGACCCGTGGCAGAAGGAAGTGCTGGATGCCCTGACCTTTGATCCCGCGTGGGACGAGCAGCAGATCATGGACAAAATGGAAGCGCTGCTGTTCCGCTATTTCCAGCGCGCCCGACGCAGCGTCACCGACCGGCAGTGGAGCATGTGGGTGGGGCGCTCTATCGGCGGCCGGGGCAGAAAGACCAGCCGCTTCGTGCGGCCCAACGCCCTGCGCCGTCTGGAGCAGTCCGGCGGCGGCCCCAACGAGGAGGAGACCGGGAAAAAGCGGTCCCACCCCCTGTCCTTTTTGCAAGGAAAGACCCCGGAGCCCATCCTGCGGCGCTATGTGGAGGACTGCTTCGGCGTCTCCATGCTGACACCGTCGGAGCTGGCACAGGTGGAGCGTGAGCTGTGTACCGGCGTGCACAAGAACTGCCATCTGCACTTTACCAAGGGCGTGCCCGTCAAGCATGAGCTGAGCCGGGAGACCGCGTGGGATGTAGGCACCTTCCACCAGCAGCGGGAGAAAAACCGCGCCTACTATCAGGCCCATCTGGTGGAGAACAAGCTTATCATTGCCCAGCTGACCCAGAAGCTGCAGAATACCATCCTGCTGCAAAGCGATGTATCCTCCACGCTGGCCCGCGCGGGACAGCTGTACGCCCCCGTGGTGTGGCGCAGCGCCGTGCTGGACGAGGAAAAGGTGTTCGTCCAGCGGCAGCAGAGCGAGATGGGCGACCTGACGGTGGACATCCTGCTGGATGGCTCCGCCTCACAGAACCAGCAGCAGGAGAAGCTGTCCACGCAGGCGTACCTCATCGCGGAAAGTCTGGAGCGCTGCCGCATTCCCGTGCGGGTGACGGCATTCTGCTCTGTCAGCGGCTGCACGGTGCTGCGCATCCTGCGGGACTATGACCAGACAGGGAAGAACGACGCCATCTTCGACTATGTGGCCGCCGGATGGAACCGGGACGGTCTGGCCCTGCGGGCCATGGGATGGCTGATGCGGCGGGGCAGGGCCGATCACCGGCTGCTGATCATCCTGTCCGATGCCAGCCCCAACGACGACCAGCGCATCCCCATCGGGGCGCTGCCGCTGGGCGGCTATGTATACAGCGGCAAGCGGGGCATCGAGGATACCGCCGCCGAGGCGGGCATCCTGCGGCATCAGGGCATCACGCCGGTGTGCGTCTTTACCGGCAGCGATCTGGAGCTGGAGGGCGGCCGCAAGATCTACGGCAAGGCCCTGACCCGCATCCCGACCATCGGCTGGTTTGCCGACGCGGTCAGCAAGCTGATACAGGGACAGATACGACAGTTATAGGAAACAAGAGGGGAAAACGCTTGCGTTTTCCCCTCTTGCCCGCTATAATCTTGACTTAAATATTAGATGGGAGGCGTTGCCATGTATAAGAACGAAAAACGGTATGCCCTGACCAACTGCGTACTGCTGGACGGCACGGAGCATATGATGCCTCAGACGGGCAAGACCGTCTACATCAGCGGCAGCAGGATCGTGGATATCGGAGATGAGAGCCAGATCGCTGCGGGCTATGAGCGGGTGGATCTGAACGGCAAGTATCTGCTGCCGGGCCTCATCAACCTGCATGTACACCTTCCGGCCTCCGGAAAGCCCCGGAAAAAGCCCTCCGATCCCAAGAAGCTGGTGAAGCTCATCACCACAAACCGCGTCACCCGCAGCGTAGGCGTGAAGCTGTGCGAGGGCTACGCCAGAACAGAGCTGCTCAGCGGCGTCACCACCATCCGCACGGTAGGCGGCGTGGCGGATTTCGATACCATCATCCGGGATCAGGCGGCGGAGGGGAAGATCCTATCGCCCCGTGTGGTGGCCTCCAACATGGCGGTATCCGTCCCTGGCGGCCATATGGCCGGTTCGCTGGCCTATGAGGCCAGAACGCCGGAGGAGGCCGCCGCTTATGTGACCACCATCGCGGCGGAGAAGCCCGACCTCATCAAGCTGATGATCACCGGCGGCGTCATGGATGCCGAGGTGGTGGGCGAGCCGGGTGTGCTGCGGATGCGGCCGGAGCTGGTAAAGGCCGCCTGTGACCGCGCCCACGCGCTGGGCATGAAGGTGGCTGCCCATGTGGAAAGCCCGGAGGGCGTCCGTGTGGCGCTGGAAAACGGCGTGGATTCCATCGAGCACGGCGCAAAGCCAGATGAGGAGATCATGCGGCTTTTCAGGGAGCGGGGCGCGTTTCAGGTGTCCACCATCTCTCCCGCAGTGCCTTACGCCCTTTTCGACCGCGGCGTCTCCCATGCCACCTATGAGCAGCAGGAGAACGGCAAGGTGGTGTTCGACGGCATTATCGCCTTGGCAAAGGCGTGCCTTGCCGCCGGTATTCCCGTGGGACTGGGCACCGACACCGGCTGCCCCTTCATCACCCATTATGATATGTGGCGCGAGCTGTGCTACTTCGTGAAGTTCTGCGATGTGACGCCTGACTTTGCCCTATACAGCGCCACGCTGCTGAACGCCAGATTGGCGGGCATCGACCACTTGACCGGCTCCGTCGAGAAGGGAAAGGCCGCCGACCTGATCGTCTGCGAGAAGAACCCGCTGGAGGATCTGACGGCCCTGCGGAAGCTGGACATGGTCACCAAGGACGGCTGGCGCATCGACCGTCCGGCGGTGAAGAAGATGCCGCAGGTGGAGCGTGAATTAGACAAATTCCTGTAAGGCAAGCGCATTATTTACGGTATTCTGCGGTTTTCTATTGCCAGAAAGGGGAAAAAAGAGTATAATAAACTGATTTATCATGGGGAGGGAGCGCCGTGCGTATTTTGGGAATAGACCCCGGTGTGGCCATTGTGGGCTTCGGTGTGCTGGACTGCGCCGGTGCCGCCCAGAAAATGGTACAGTATGGCGCCATTAACACCCCTGCCGGTATGCCCTTGGCGGTGCGGCTGACGCTGATCGAAAGCGACCTGACGGAGCTGATCCAACAGTTCCGGCCGGATGAAATGGCCATCGAGGAGTTGTTTTTCAGCAAGAACATCACCACCGGTATCGCGGTGGCTCATGCCAGAGGTGTGATTCTCTGTACGGCGGAGAAACTGCATCTGCCCATCTATGAATATACCCCCATGCAGGTGAAGCAGGCGGTGGTGGGCTATGGCCTTGCGGAGAAGAAGCAGGTGATGGACATGACCCGCCGCCTGCTGAAGCTGAAGGCCATCCCCCGGCCCGACGATGCTGCCGACGCGCTGGCCATCGCCATCTGCCATGCCCGCAGCGCCACCAGCCTGCTGCGGCGTACTGACCCCAACGTAAAGGAGACCGTGTGATGTTCTACTATCTCAGCGGCGTCGTGGCCGAAATGGAGGCCAATCTGGCCGTGATCGACTGCGGCGGCGTGGGCTATGCCTGCGCCACCACCAACTATACTCTGTCCCAGCTGAAAAAGGGCGAAAAGGCCAAGCTGTATACCTACATGAACGTCCGGGAGGACGCGGTGGAGCTGTTCGGCTTTGCCAGCCAGAGCGAACTGCACAGCTTCAAGCTGCTGCTGGGCGTCTCCGGAGTAGGCCCCAAGGCGGCGCTGTCCATTCTCTCCGCCAACACGCCGGCCAATCTGGCTATGGCGGTGGTGATGGGCGACGAAAAGGCCCTGACCGCCGCGCCGGGCATCGGCAAGAAGATCGCCCAGCGCATCATTCTGGAGCTGAAGGATAAGCTGGCCAAGGAGCAGAGCTCCTTCGGCCCGGACACCGGCGGCAGCGTACCGGTGATGGTGCTGCCCAACGACAAGGCCAAGGAGGCCGGCGCGGCGCTGGCCGTGCTGGGCTACAGCGGCAGCGAGGTGGCGGCGGTCCTGAAGGGCATCGACATGGACGCCCTGCCGCTGGAGGAGATCATCCGTCAGGCGCTCAAGCGCATGGTGAAGTGAGGGAGGGGACAGCGTGAGCATTGACTACGGAAGCGACATCTACGAAGAGCCTATCGTCTCCACCACCTTTCTGCCGGAGGACGCGCAGGAGAAGTCCCTGCGTCCCCATACCCTGAAGGAGTACATCGGTCAGGAGAAGGCCAAGGGCAACCTGTCCGTGTTCATCGAGGCGGCACGCCGCCGCGGCGAATCGCTGGATCATGTGCTGCTGCACGGCCCTCCGGGCTTGGGCAAGACCACGCTGGCGGGCATTATCGCCGCCGAAATGGGCGTCAATATCCGCATCACCTCCGGCCCGGCCATTGAAAAGCCCGGCGATCTGGCGGCGCTGCTGACCAACCTCAACGAGAATGACATTCTCTTCGTGGACGAGATCCACCGGCTGAACCGGGCCGTGGAGGAGATATTATACCCCGCCATGGAGGACTACGCCATCGATATCATCATCGGCAAGGGCCCCTCCGCCAACTCCATCCGGCTGGATCTGCCGCACTTTACGCTGATCGGCGCCACCACGCGGGCGGGCTCTCTGTCCGCACCCCTGCGTGACCGCTTCGGCGTGACGCTGCGGCTGGAGCTGTATACGCCGGAGGAGCTGAAGGAGATCGTCACCCGCAGCGCCGGGATTCTGGATGTACCCATCGAGGAGGCCGGTGCCATGGAGATCGCCCGCCGTTCCCGCGGCACGCCCCGTATTGCCAACCGCATGCTGCGCCGCGTCCGGGACTTTGCGCAGGTGAAGGCCGACGGCGTCATCACCCGTCAGGTGGCGGACAGTGCCCTGCTGGCGCTTGAGGTGGACTATCTGGGTCTGGATCAGGTGGATCGCCGGATGCTGCGTGCTATCATTGAGAACTACGGCGGCGGCCCGGTGGGTCTGGACACACTGGCGGCCACCATCGGCGAGGAGTCGGTGACGCTGGAGGACGTGTACGAGCCGTATCTGATGCAGCTGGGCTTTCTGACCCGCACGCCCCGTGGCCGCTGCGTGACGCGCAAGGCCTATGAGCACCTGCATATGGAATTTATGGGGCAGACCCAATTGGAATTTTGAGAGGGAGCAGAGAAAATGGGTAAGTTATTTGGAACAGACGGTATTCGCGGTGTGGTGGGCAAGACCCTGACGGCGGAGCTGGCCTTTCATGTGGGCCAGTCCGTGGCCGTTGTATTGCAGGAGGAGCTGGGCCGCAGGCCGGTCATCACCATCGGCAAGGATACCCGCATCTCCTCGGATATGCTGGAGGCGGCCCTCAGCGCCGGTATCTGCTCGGTAGGCGGCGACGTGCTGCTGCTGGGCACCATCCCAACCCCCGCCGTGGCCTTCCTGACGGTGCAGGAGCAGGCGGATGCCGGTGTGGTGATCTCCGCCAGCCATAACCCCTATGAGCATAACGGTATCAAGGTGTTCAATGCGCAGGGCTATAAGCTGCCCGACGCCATGGAGGAGCGGGTGGAGGCGCTGATCCTGTCCGGTGCGGAGATGCCCATTAAGACCGGCGGCGCGCTGGGCCGCTGCCGCAACGGTGCGCAGGAGATGCACGACGACTATGTGAGCCATCTCATTGACACCATCGGCTGCGACCTGTCCGGTCTGCGTGTGCTGGTGGACTGCGCCAACGGCGCCGCTGCCGCTACTGCGCCCGACCTGTTCCAGCGCCTGCCGATGATGGCGGATTTCATCAATATCGACCCCGACGGCGTAAACATCAACAACGGCTGCGGTTCCACCCATCTGGAGCAGCTTGCCACCATGACCGTGGCAGGGAAGTACCATCTGGGCATCGCCTTTGACGGCGACGCTGACCGCTGCCTGCTGGTGGATGAGAAGGGGCACACCATCGACGGCGACAAGATTATGGCGGTGTGCGGTCTGGCTCTGCGCCGGGACGGCAAGCTGACCAACAACGCCGTGGTGGCCACGGTCATGTCCAATCTGGGCCTGCACGAATTCTGCCGCAACGAGAAGATCGACCTGATCTGCACCGCTGTGGGCGACCGCCACGTGCTGGAAAAGATGGTGGAGTGCGACTACGCCATCGGCGGCGAGCAGTCCGGCCATATGATCTTCCGTGAGTATGCCACCACCGGCGACGGCGAGCTGACGGCGCTGCAATTCCTTAAGGCCCTGAAGGCTTCCGGAAAGCCCGCTTCCGAACTGGCCGCCTGCTGCGCTCAGTATCCGCAGGAACTCATCAACGTGGAGCTGGCCCATACGCCGGGAGAGAAGGAGCGTATCATGGCATCCCCTGTGCTGGCGCAGGCTGTGAAGGAGCAGGAGGCGCTGCTGGGCAGCGAGGGCCGTATTCTGATCCGTCCCTCCGGCACCGAGGCGCTGATCCGCGTGATGGTGGAGGCCAAGACCGATGAGATCGCCCGCAAGGTGGCGGAGGATTTGTCGGAATTGGTGAAAAAACTATAATAATACGCAACTTTTTGACAAATTTTCGTAGACTGCTTGACAAATTCTTTATCGAAAAGGTATAATAGAAAATGGTAAATAGCAAAGAGGCTAGTTTTGCCTATCTGGAGACGCTGAGCGACGAACAGCTGTGCGCCGCCTGCCAGACGGGAAACCGTAATGCCGAGGAGATTCTGGCGGCGCGGTATCACCGGTTGGTACGAAGCATCGCGCGTCCCTATTTTCTCGCCGGCGGCGACAGTGAGGATCTGCTGCAGGAGGGAATGGTGGGCCTGATTAAGGCCATGCGGGAATATGATCCCGGCCAGACAGCATCATTCTGTACCTTTGCCGAGGTGTGCATCCGCCGCCGTCTCTACACAGTGCTGAAATCGGCGTCATCCGGCAAACACCAGCCTCTGAACCAAGCAATTCCCCTGAATCCCTCATTCTTTGACGTCAGTCTCGCTTTTGCACAGGTCGACCCCGAGGTCCTGTTGATCGACAGGGAAAAAACCGCCGGTCTGCTGGAGTACACATGCAAACAGTTATCCGCCTTCGAAGCTGAGATTTTAGGGTACTATTTGGACGGTCTCACATGCCGAGAGATCGCAGAAACTGTTGGCAAGCCGCCAAAATCGGTGGAAAATGCTGTGCAGCGCATACGCCGCAAGATCGGGCGGCAACTTCAATCCGGCGATATCAGCAAAGGCTGAGCGCAATATATTTTCTCAAAGAGAGGGTTAAATCATGTACGAAGACAAGACTTTAGTTTGCAAAGAGTGTGGCAAGGAATTCGTTTTCACCGCCGGTGAGCAGGAGTTCTATGCTGAGCGCGGCTTCCAGAACGAGCCCCAGCGCTGCAAGTCCTGCCGCGACGCTCGCAAGAACGCTGCCCGCGGTCCCCGAGAGTATTTCACCGCTGTCTGTGCTGCCTGCGGCGGCGAGGCCAAGGTTCCCTTCGAGCCCAAGTCCGATCGTCCCGTTTACTGCAGCGATTGCTTCGCCAAGATGCGTCAGAACGGCTGATTCCTGAACCACACACATTGCTTTGATACAAAGCGCCGGCACACGGAAGTGTGCCGGCGCTTTTTGCGTGTATAAAATGATAGGGAAGGGGGGTCATCTGCTGACCGCGCCCTCTACGATCAGCGTCATGTGGTCGGTGTACTTCTGCAAAGTCTGACACACTGCGTCGACGTCGCCGGCAATGGTGTTGTCCAGCATCTGGCGGAAGGTTTCGGCCTCCGCGCCGCGCTCTTTGACGTTGGCGGCGTAGATATGCCGCAGCAGCGTCTGCTGTCCCTGAATGGCCAGCATATGCCGGTCCAGCCGGCGGTTGCCGCAGTTGTGGTAATAGGTGCCCAGAAATTCCTTGACGGCCATTACCTCGTCGTGAGGGTTCCTGGCGTGGACGTATTCCTCCAGTCGTTCCTTCAATTCGCTGACAATGACCTCCCGGTCGCCGTTGACCATGGCCAGCCGGATGGCGGCACAGTGCAGCGTCATGGCCAGCTGCTGGATCTCCAGCACGTCGTGAGGCTCCAGCGAAATGATGTGGGCGCCTACGTTGTTTTCATAGACCACCAGCCCCTCCTGCTGCAAACGGTTGATGGCTTCCCGGATCGGCGTACAGCTGACGCCGATTTGATTCTGCAATTCATTGACATTGAGCTTCGAGCCAAGGGGAAGCTTCAGCTGAATGATGGCCTCCCGCAGTTTATCATACACCATGTCCACCAAGGACTGCTTCTTAATAGAGAGCATACCCGCCTCCAAATGTTGTTTCTTGCAAGATATAAGTTATTATAGGCATTATCTACAAAAAAATCAAGAGGAAATCTCCTCTTCCAACAAAAAAGCAGAAAATTTTCTCAGGGGGTTGCATAAATCAAAAATCGTGCTATGATATCTTGCAAGATATTAAATCCTGCTTTAAAGCAGTAAAATGTCAAAAGGAGGAGACGTTATGTACTATCAGGTGTCAAAAGAATTTTTTGAGAAGCTGCCCAACGCCTATTTCGGCGCGGTGGCAGTCCGTGGACTGGACAACACCCGCGAGATCCCGGAGTTGGAGCAGATGCTGGCGGAGAATGTAGCCGCCTGCGAGGCGTACTTTACCGGCAAAAAGCCCAAGGAGACAGAGGACATCGTGCCTTACCGCACTGCTTTTGCCGCACTGGGCATCAACCCCAATAAGTTCATGTGCTCCATCGAGGCGCTGCTGACCCGCATCGCCAAGGGCAAGGGTTTCCCTCATATCAACGCCGCCGTGGATCTGGGCAATGCTGTGTCCATCAAGCACCGCCTGCCCATGGGCGCCCACGATCTGGACACCATTGACGAGGGGTTGGACGTCCGTCTGGCCGGGGAAGGGGATACCTTCATCCCCTTCGGCAGTACCGAGGAGGAGACTCCCGACGCGGGTGAGGCGGTCTACGCCTCCGGCAAGGAGATCCGTACCCGCCGCTGGACATGGCGCCAGTCGGAGCGGGGCAAGATCACCGAGGAGACCAAGGCCATCCTGTTCCCCATCGACGGCTTCTCCGACGTGAATCAGGAGGAGGTCCACAAGGCCGGCGATGAGTTGATCGATCTGCTGCACCGCTATTTTGGCGACAGTATCCAGATCGAGGTAGGCTACGTCAGCAAGGAGCAGCCCCGTTTCGAGTTCTTCAAGTAAGAGCAGCATAAAAAGAAACACCTTTCGCCGGACGAAAGGTGTTTCTTTTTATGCGTTTTGTTACTCCAGAATGATCCAGTTTTCCTCACGCTCCGTTACATAGCCTACGGCAGCGGCACTGGGGATGGCGTCTTGCAGCTCCCGCAGGCAGGCGTCCGCATCGGCGGCATCCACCGCCATCAGCAGGCCGCCGCTGGTCTGGGGATCGTACAGCAGATCCTGCATGGTGCGGCTGACGCCATTGCGGACGGTGACGCCCGCCTCGGCATAGTCACGGTTCCGGTAGGCCCCGGCAGGGAGGAAGCCCATGTCGGCAAATTCCCACGCCTCCGGGTGGAAGGGGACGTTCTTGCTCCGGATATGCACCGTGCAGCCGCTGCCCTGCGCCATCTCGAAGCTGTGGCCCAGCAGGGCGAAGCCCGTCACGTCGGTGCAGCTGTGGACACGGTACTTCACCATGATATCCCGGGCCGCCTTGTTCAGCGTGGCCATCTGCCGGTAAATGCGAGCCATCACATCGCTGCCCACCAGCCCCGCCTTGGCGGCGGTGGTCAGTACGCCCACGCCCAGCGGCTTGGTCAGGATCAGCACGTCGCCGGGCTTTGCGCCGCTGTTGGTCAGGATGCGGCCGGGATGCACGAAACCGGACACCGCCAGACCGTAGATCGGCTCCGCACCGTGGATGGTGTGGCCGCCGGTAATGATGACACCTGCCTCATAGGCTTTGTCATAGCCGCCCCGCAGCAGCTCCTGCACCATATCGGCGGTCATGGCCTCGGGGATGCACATGATGTTCAGCGCCAGCTTCGGCTCGCCGCCCATGGCGTATACGTCGCTGATGGCGTTGGCCGCGGCGATCTGCCCATACAGGAAGGGATCGTCCACAATGGGCGGGAAGAAGTCAGTGGTCTGCACCAGTGCCGTATTCTCGTCCAGATAGTACACGCTGGCATCGTCGGACTTGTCAAAGCCCACCAGCAGCCGGGGGTCGCTGTGGGTGCGGAAGCCCTCCAGCAGCTGCACCAGCGTTCCTGCGCCCACCTTTGCGCCGCATCCGGCGCAGGAGGCAAGCTTTGTCAGCTTCACTTCTGTTTCCATGGTCAGCCCTCCGCTTCATCCGTGTGATACACGGTGGTGTATCCTGTGCCGTCCCACGCGGCCACCTGCTCGATCTCCTCAAGACAGGCGTCAACCGGGGAGAGGTAATCCTCCTCGCACCGGACGCAGGTGCCGCAGCTGCTGCTGAGGTCACGAGGCACCGGCATCATGCGGCAGGAGATGCCCCGCTCACCGCACAGCTGCTTGTACCGAACCGCGCCGAAGTGGGAGAAAAAGGTCACAATGTAGGTCACTTGGTAAAAGTCAGCGTCCACTCGCCGTCCTTTTCGTCAACGGCCACCTGATAGCCCTGATGCTGGGCGTAGCGGGTGGTGTTCTCGCGGGAGGCGTGGTTGTCCACGATGATCTGATAAGCGTTTTCCTTGCTCTCCATAGCGCTGCGCAGCAGCACCACGGGTTCGGGGCAGGAAAGACCCCGTGCGTCGATAACTTTCATATTGGTATCTCCTTATTTCTTCTTGAAGGTGTTCAGGCAGGCGATCACGATCACCACGGCGATGCCCAGCAGCACGGCAATCTTACCGGCAGCAGTGGGGCCGTCGGCGCTGGAGGCCAGACCGAAGTTGTGGCAGAAGGCCGCGCCAACGATCAGACCCAGAACGGTTACGGCGCTGTCGGAGTTGCCCTCGCCGGACATGACCAGCTGGCGCAGCGGGCAGCCGCCCAGCAGCACGCAGCCGAAGCCCACCAGCAGCATGCCCAGACAGTTCCAGAGACCGTCAGTGTGGGCGATAGGCTGACCCTCGAAGCCCAGATGGAAGAAGGTGGCCTCACCACCTGCCACGCCGTTGAGGATCAGGTTGCAGACCAGTGCGCTGACCAGAATGGCGCCGAAGCCCATCAGCAGCTTGGGCTCGCGGAACAGCACGATGTCACGGATACCGCCCACCATGCACAGGCGGGTACGCTGGGCCAGAGCGCCCACGATAAGACCGGCGATCAGGCTGATGGCCACCGCGGCGTGCTTGGCACCGGGGCCGCCGCCCGCCTCGGTAAAGAAGATAAAGGCGGGAGCTGCCACCAGCAGAATGAACACCACCACCTGAATGGCGGGGAAGATCACGCCGTCCAGCTTGGTCTGAGCATAGGTGCGCTTCAGGGAATAGCCGCGCTTCAGGAAGAACACACCGGCCAGAATACCCAGCACAAAGCCCAGCAGGCCCAGCAAAGCGTTCAAGTCACCGCCCGCCAGACGCAGGATCATGCGGAAGGGGCAGCCCAGGAACATCAGGCAGCCCACCATCACGAAGAAGCCCAGCACAAAACGGGTGACGGGAGCGCTGCCGCCCTTGGCGGAGAACTCCTTCTTGCACAGGGCCACGATAAAGCTGCCCAAAACCAGACCGATGATCTCCGGCCGGATGTACTGCACGGCGGCGGCACGGTGCAGGCCCAGACCGCCGGCGGTATCACGCAGGAAGCAGGCGATGCAGAAGCCCATGTTGGAAGGATTGCCGAAAAAGACCAGCAGCGAGGCAATGACGCCGATGATCAGTCCGGCGATGACGATTTGGATTCGTTCGCGTTTGACATTCATGTTGGATCTTTCTCCTCTTTATAGTACTTATCATACCATACCACCATTGGCGACGGAATGTCCAATATCAATTATAGATATATCCTCTAAAAAAATTTGATTTTCCAATAAATGTGTGGTAAGCTAATAAATAGTAAGGGAAAAAGGAGGGTGGAAGTGTGGAACGGATCTATCTGGACAATGCCAGCACCAGCTTTCCCAAAGCGCCCGGCGTGGCGGAGGCGGTGTATCATTATATCAGCGACTGCGGCTGCAACATCAACCGCGGCGGCTATGACGAAGCCTATCAGGCGGAGGAGACGGTGCTGCACACCCGCCAGCTGCTGACGGAGTTGTTCCACGGCCCCGATTGCCGGAACGTGGTGTTTACCCGCAATATCACCGAAAGCCTGAACGTACTGCTGAAGGGCTTTCTGAAGCCCGGAGACCATGTGCTGGTCTCCGCCATGGAGCACAATGCCGTCATGCGGCCGCTGACGCAGCTTCAGGCACAGGGCGTCACCTTTGACCGCATCCCCTGCGCGCCAGACGGTACGCTGGACACCGCCGCCATGGAGGGCCTGCTGCGGCCCGATACCCGCGCCGTGGTGATGCTCCACGCCAGCAACATCTGCGGTACGGTGCTGCCTGCAGGAGAGGTGGGAGCCTTCTGTCATGCCCACGGCCTGAAATTCATATTGGATACCGCCCAGACGGCGGGCGTTCTGCCCATCGATATGGAGGCCATGCACATCGATGCGCTGGCCTTTACCGGCCATAAGGGCCTGCTTGGCCCCCAGGGCATAGGCGGGTTTATCCTCCGGCCGGACATGGTGCCGCTGGTGGAGCCGCTGATCGCCGGCGGTACCGGCAGCGTCAGCCATGAGGAGCGTATGCCGTCCTTCATGCCGGATAAGTTCGAGGCGGGCACCATGAACCTGCCGGGGATCATGGGCCTCCATGAGGCCCTCTGCTGGCTGAAAGGGGAGACCATCGACGCTGTTCGCGTCCATGAGCTGGCGCTGACGGAGCGGTTCCTCACCGGTGCGGAGGAAATTCCGAACCTGCGCGTGATCGGACGCAAGGGAATGGAGGGTCGCGTCGGCGTGGTGTCCGTTTTACCGGAGAACGTCGACCCCGCTCTGGTGGCCGACGCGCTGGGGCAGGAATACGGCATCATGGTGCGTGTGGGTCTCCACTGCGCACCCAATGCCCATAGAACGCTGGGGACTTACCCCACCGGCACCATCCGCTTTTCCTTCGGCTGGCACAATACGCCCCGGCAGGTGGACACGGCCTTGAGCGCTTTGCGTGAGCTGTGCGGGAGGACCACATGGAACTGAAGCAATTACAGTCATTCTGCGCCGTTGTAAAGTATAGAAGCTTCACAAAGGCGGCGGAGAAATTATACCTGTCCCAGCCCACCATCAGCACCCATGTGCGGCAGCTGGAGGAGGAATTCCAGACCAGTCTCATCATCCGCACCACCAAATCCGTGGAGGTGACGCCCCGCGGGCAGGAGCTGTACGAGTGCGCCTGCAACATCGTGAACCTGCGGGACAATCTCATGCGCAGCTGGAGCGACGAGGACGAGAAGATGATCCGCATCGGCGCGTCCACCATCCCTTCGGCCTACATCTTGCCGGAGATCCTGCCCGCTTTTCGCGCCATCCGCCCCGCATCCCAATTCCATGTGTTCCAGAGCGACAGTCAGGGCATTGTGGACGGCCTGCTGTGCGGCGCTTTCGATGTGGGCCTGATCGGCGCGGATATGCACGAGGAGGCGCTGGAGCTGACGTCGTTTTATGAGGATCGTATGGTGCTGATCGCGCCGGTCAATGAGCATTTCCGGGCGTTTGCCGCGAAAGGCGGCATGTCGCTCCCGGAGATCTGCCGCGAGCCCATGCTGCTGCGGGAAAAGGGCAGCGGCAGCAAGAAATGCGTGTCCACCTACTTCGAGCGGATGGGCGTGGACGAGAGCGACCTGACCATCACGGCCAGACTCAACGATCAGGAGTCTATCAAGAATCTGGTGGCCGGTGGATTGGGCATCTCCATTATCTCGGAAAAGGCGGCGGAGGACGCGGTGAAGGCCGGACGGCTGATGACCTTCCCGCTGCCGGAGGCCGGTGTGCGGCGCTCTCTGTTCGTCGCCTGCCGCCGCGGCGCGCCCATAAGCGGCCAGACCCAGCAGTTTGTCAATTTCGTCAAGCATTTTTATGAAAACTGACGGCGGCAGTATGAGAAATTTCCGCGACTTTGATTGACAAGCGCACGGCGGTGTGATATAACTTTATAAGATAATCACATGGGAGGACATTCATCATGAAGCACATCAATACCATCGAGACTCGTGACCTTTGCGAGAGCGCCAAGAACGGCGGCTGCGGCGAGTGCCAGACCTCTTGCCAGTCTGCCTGCAAGACTTCCTGCGGTGTTGCCAACCAGCAGTGCGAGAAGTGCAGCGAGAACCACTGAGAGCGTCAGCGCTGATCGCTTAACGAAAGGGCGTCGCCTGGCCGCACTGCGGCTGTGCGGCGCTTTTCTTTGAAATTTTTTGCCGCAGCCCATGCGCCGGGCGGCGGAGACTGAGGGAGAATAAATCGGAATGATCCATGCCTATAAGATGAATGGCTACAACATCGTGCTGGACGTATACAGCGGTTCGGTGCACACGGTGGACGACCTGGCCTATGACGTGATCACCGGCTGTGATGCGGGCCGGGACAAAGAGGAGCTGATCGCCTCTTTGCTGGAAAAATACAAGGATGTGCCCGAGGTGAACCGGCAGGAAATTGAGGATTGCCTGAGCGACGTGGAAGAATTGACCGCCGCCGGAAAGCTGTTTGCCGAGGATGTATACGCCGACAAGGCATTCGACCTGAAAAAGCGCAGCACGGTGGTGAAGGCGCTGTGCCTGCACGTGGCCCACACCTGCAACCTGAACTGCGAATACTGCTTTGCCAGCCAGGGCAAATACCACGGCGAG
>USMI01000008.1 GCA_900555735.1 uncultured Eubacteriales bacterium
CCGTCGTGTGTGCGCAGGCAGGCACGGCCCTCTGCCGGATGGATCAGGCCCAGCAGCAGGCGGATCATGGTGGTTTTGCCGCCGCCGGAGGGGCCGACCAGCGCCACGATCTCGCCGGGAGCGGCGATCAGGGAGGCGTGGCGCAGCACCGGCTGAGCGGGATCGTAGGCAAAGTCGGCGCTGTCCACCTCTACGGTGAAGCCCTGTACGGCAGCGCGTGTCAGCGCGTCGTCCACCGGCTGAGCCGGTTCCGGACGCAGATCGAACAGGTCGCGGATGCGGTGAGCGGAAACCGAGGCGTTGAGGAAATTGGGCACCGTCCGCACCAGAGAGTTGAAGGCGGAGGTCAGCTTCGTGCCCTGAGACAGGAACAGCGTCATGGTGCCGTACAGGATCTTCCCCGACCACAGCAGGTACAGGCAGTAGCAGAAGGCGGCCATCTGCACGGCGGAGCCGAGGATGGTCAGCAGCGCTTCCGTCTTGATGCTGAAAAGGTTGTAGTCCAGACTGGCCTGCCGGAAATCCTCCTGCCGTTGGCGCAGACCGTCGCTGTACCGGCCGGTGATGCCGAAGCCCTTGATGGCGTCCAGATTGTGGAGCGTCTCCGTTTCGTAGGCCATCAGGTCGCTGCTGACCTGCCGCAGGTGCTGCTGATGGCTGCGCATGCCGCCGATAAGACGGCGGGAGGTCAGCAGCAGGAAGGGGGCGCTGGCCAGTGCCAGCAGGGCCATGATCCAGTCGTAGTGCAGGATCACCGCCAGAGTGGCAATAAAGGAATAGGCCGCCACGATCAGATCCGGCAGCCAGTGGATGGCGTTGCTGGCCACGGAGCCGGTGTCGTTGGTCAGGCGGTTCAGCAGATCGCCGCCGGGAAAGCCGTTCAGCGCCTGCCAGTCGGCGTTCAGCAGCCGGTCAAAGACCTCCGCCTGAATGTCGTTATTGACCCACAGGGCAATGCGGGTGGAGATGCGGGAGGTGACGCTGCGCAGCAGCAGCCCGATCAGGGCCGACAGCAGCATCACAAGGATCACGAACCACAGCTGTGAGCTGTCGTATCCGGTGATGATGTCGATGGTGTACTTGCTGGCCACCGCCGACACCAGCCCCAGCGTGGAGCTGATGACGCCCAGCACCGTATAGGCCCACACGGCGCGGCGGTAGCGGCGGGTGTAGGTGAGGATCCACTTCCAGTCGGTGAGGATATCGGCAAAGGTGCCGTCCCGCCAGCGGCCCAGCAGGATGCCCAGCGCTTCGGAGCCCAGTACCTTTTTCGGTTGTTTCGTTTCTTCCATGGTACGCTCCTTACTTCAGCTTTTCGGGGATAAAGCGGGCCATGCGCCGCAGCAGCGGACGCAGCGGCAGCAGCGTCAGCCACGGTCCGGCGAAAAAGCGCCACCAGAAGCTCTCCGGGCCAAGCCAGACGCCCTTGCGGCACACCTGCGTCACCACGGCGAAGATCTGCTCCGGCGCGATGGGGAACTCCACCTGCTGCTGGCCGTCGCCGATGATGGCGTAATTGCCGTCCGGCATCCGGCGCAGGACGCGGTGCATGATGTATTGGCCGTTGCGCCGCCGGAAGAACACCATGTCGCCCCGTTGGGGCGGCGCGGTGACGGCGGCCAGACGGATCTGATCCCGCCCGTGCCGCAGGAAGGGAGACATGCTCTCGCCGGTGACGGTCAGGCTGACGCTCTGGCCCTGTGCCAGCAGCTCGCGCAGCACCGGCATGTAGGCGTCGATATCCACGATGCGAGGCTCCATGTCCGTCCTCCCCTCCTAAGAAGAAACTGCCGAGTGCTCCCGGCAGTTTTCCTTTTTCAGATCATTTTTCCTGCGAGGTACGCTTTTTCCCGCGGCCATAGCCGCCGTAGCCGCCATAACCGCCATAACCGCCATAGCCGTAGCCGTAACCGTAGCTGCCGTAGCCATAGCCGTAGCCGCCGTGGGAGCCGCTGCTGACGCCGTTGAGCACGCAGCCCACCAGCGGCGTGCCGGCCTCGTTCAGGAACTGCATACTGTCCAGCACCTGCGGGATCTGGATGGCGCCCGCGCCCAGCACATAGAGCACGCAGTCGGCGGCGCGGGCCACGTTCACGCTGTCGGCCAGCAGACCGCAGGGCGGCGTGTCCACGATGATGTAGTCGGCCTTTTTGCCCAGCACATCCAGCACCCGGCGCATGGCCCGCGCGTTGACCTGCCGCAGGTTCTGCGGGGCCTTGTCACCGGCCAGCAGCCACAGCTGTCCCGGCTCCTGCTCCAGCAGCATGCCGGCGGCAGCGGCGGGGGCCTCCAGCGCCAGCGCGTCGTCCAGACCGGCGGTGGGCTTGGTGATGCCCATTGCCAGCTTGACGGAGGGCTTGCGCAGGTCGGCGTCCACAAGGATCACCTTGGCGCCGTTGCGGCTGAGAGACTGAGCCAGATTGACGGCGATGGTGGTCTTGCCCTCGCCGGGCATGGTGCTGGTCACCAGTATGGTTTTGTATTTCGTATCGGCCAGCGCCCGCAGCAGCTTGACCCGCAGGGCGCGGACACCCTCCTGATAGGAGCTGGGGACGCGGGGATTGTGGATAGACAGCAGCTCGTTGGCGCTGTTCTTCCGCCGCTTGAAGGCCACGGCGGGCAGGGAGGCCAGACAATCCTGATTCAGCTTCAGACGCACATCGTCGCCGGTGCGGACCGTGCGGCGGGCGGCGGCGATCAGCAGCAGCAGCGCCAGACCCAGCGCCAGACCCAGCAGCGCGCCCTTGCAGGCGCTGCGCAGGGGACGGAAGCTGTTATAGGGCTGTGTGGCCGCCGTCGGTTCCGTCAGCAGCTCCATGCCGGTGCTGCCCACCACATAGTCGGCAGCCTGCGGATACACCGCGATGACGGCTTCAAGGATCGCCAGCGCGTCGTCGGGATCCGGGCTGGTGACCCGCAGGGTGAACAGATTGGTGTCCGGCACCGTGGAAGCGGTGATGGAGCCGTTGATCTGGTCAACACCCATGGACTGCCGCAGCAGGGCAGAGAAGTAGTCCGACTGCACCAGATAGGGGAAGGTCTTGCTGAGCTGCTCGGCAGTGGATTTGTCATAATAGCTGGAGGTCCCGGCGATGTCCGAGACGCTGCTGGTGCTGACCTGAATGGTAAAGGTCACCTCGCTGGCGTACATGGGGGTATAGGCCCGCCACGCCCGCAGCAGCCACAGACCGCCGACCAGAACCATCAGCGCCAGTGGGATCCAGTACAGCCGCCGGAGGACAGACCGGAATTCATAGATCAGCCGGGAGAAATCGATATAGCTTTCATCCTGACGGTCAAGCTTTTGTTCGTCCATTTGCAGCCTCCCCCGTTTTGTGATCGCTCTTTTTGGCGTAGCCGCCATAGGCGCCATAACCACCGTAACCGCCGTAGCCATAACCGTATTTGCGGCCATAGCCGTATCCATATCCGTAGCCGTAGCCATACCCGTAGCCGTGTCCGGCGGAGGGCAGGGACAGATGGCGCACGTCGTTGAAAACGCAGCCCAGGAAGTGGGCGGCGCACTGGTTCAGCGCGTCCACCGCGTCATTGATGCGCTGAGCGGTAACGCAATCCTGCCGGATCACCAGCAGGGAAAGATCCGCCTGATCCGCCAGCATCTCCGCATCGGAGAACATGGCCATAGGCGGCGTGTCGATGATGATGAAGTCCATCTTGGTCCGCATGTCCGCCAGCAGCTGGTGCATCTGGGGCGATGACAAAAGCTCGGCGGCGCCGGCGCAGGCGCGGATGGAGAAGATGGCGTAAAGCTGTTCCTTTTCCAGATATTCTGGCTGCATCTCCTGCGCACCGGCCAGCATGCGGGACAGCTCCGACGTATTCTTCCGGTCAAAGAGCTTGTATTGGGACGCCTTGTGCAGGTCGGCGTCGAGCAGCAGAACCTTTTTGCCCTGCCGGGCCAGCGACAGCGCCAGATTCGCGGCGACGGTGGACTTGCCCTCGTTCTCCGCCACGCTGGTGACCAGCAGCACCTTGCCCTTGTTGCGCTGGGCGGAGTGGTTTACCTTGGAGGCCAGCTTTTCGATCTCCTCCGTGAAGTAGAAGCCGGTGGCCGGCATGGAGATCAGCAGGCCCTTCTTGGTGCGCTTCAGCCGGGAGCGCAGGGTCTTGTTCTTTTCCTCGTGATGGATGGTGGCGAACAGGCGGGCATCCACCTTGTGGCGCACGGCGTCGGAGGTCTGCACCGTATCCGACAGCACCGCCATGGCCAGCAGCACCAGAGTCATGCCCGCCGCGCCGATCAGGAAGGCCCGCTTCACCGCGGTGCCAAGATGCAGGGGATTGGAGGGCGCACGGGGCACGGTGGGGGCGTCCAGCTCCCGCAGTACCACGTTCTGGAACACATGCTGGGACACGGCGTCATAGTTATCCAGCCAGAAGCGCAGCGTGCGGAAGGCGGCGACGGGATCGTCAGCCGTGACGCTCAGCCGCAGGATGTTGGTCTCCGGTACCACGGAGGCCTCCAGCTTTCCGGAGAGCTGCTGGCTGCCGGGCCGGTCGGCCGACAGCTCCTGAAATACCCGGTTGCCGAAAAGCCCGGTAAGCGTACCGGCGATCTCGGAGGTGGTGGTGAGATTGGAGTACAGCGAGGAGTAGCTGGCGTTCTTCATGCTGACGGCCACAGTGGCCGAGGCGGTATATTGGGGCTTGTAAAGGCCCTGCATGACGGTCGCCGTCAGCAGCGCCGCGATCAGTCCCACCGCGAGAATGGAGGGAAGCTCCCGCAGCACGCGGCGGATCAGGCAGACGGGGCTGAGGTCAGCCCAGCGGATCATCGATTGTTGTTCCATAGCTATCCTCACTCCACGATCACATACAGGGTTGTGGTGCCGGTCTGGCCCATGATATTGGTGCGGGAATACGTCACCTGATTGACGCCTCGGCGCAGGCCATCCTCCGGCATGTAGGCAGTCACAGCGCCGTATTCCGCATCATCGGAGGAGCTGTCCACATACGTCATGGGGTCGAAATCCCCGGTCTGGGTCACATACACCAGATATTGCTTGAGCTTGATCTCCGGCGCGTTCCGGCTGGTGTCCCGCACCACCAGATCCAGCGTCAGGGAGGCGGTGTCGCCCAGACTGTTGGTGACCTCCATGGTGATGGGGAAGGAGCCTACATAGTTGGTGGACAAAGTGCTGGCGCTGATCTTGATGCGGTCCTTCAGCGAGCCGTCGATCATATCATTGGCGCCCAGCCGGTCGCGCACCTGAAGCACCTCGCCCACCTCGTAGATCAGCGGAGCGCTGAGACTGAACCGGGGCGAAACGTAGTCCGTATAGGTCACGGTACGGGAGCAGGAGGCCACATGGTGGTCGCTGTCCGCCACCGCGTAGGTAACGGTCACGGTGCCGGGGGTGCCGGTGCCGGTGATCTGCTCCACCACGATGGAGCCGGTCAGATCGCCGTCCTTGTCGTCATGGGCGGTAACGCCCTGCAAAAGCGCGTCGCTGCCGTCCTGCGTACTGACGCGCAGCTCCTGCTGGGAACATTCGATCACGGGGAGCGTGCTGTCCTTTGCCAGCAGGCGCACGCCGCCGGCAACGCCCAGCAGTATGAGGGATACCGCCAGCAGCGCGATGATCGTGATGTGCATTCGCTTCATACATACACCTCGGAGTCTAAAGAATAGAATCAGAATTGGGCCATGGCCGGGTAAATATCTCCGCCGGACAGGATGGCGGCGGGATTATCGTGCAGTAGCAGCCGGGCCGTTTCCGGCGAAACGGTCTCCGCCACCAGATCGTATACGTCGTTGAGCCGGGGCGTCCGGCGGTAAGGGCTGTGGGCGTCGCTGCCGATCAGGTGCAGGCAGCCGCAGTCCAGACACCAGTGGGCCGCCTGCGCGGCGTGCCGTCCGAACATGCCGAAGAAGCTGCCCTTGTTCAGCTGAAGGACATAGCCGTCGTTGACCCAGTGCAGCAGGTGGCGCGGCTCGTCCTGAATGAAGTAGTACCGCTCCGGGTGGGCCACCACGGGAGTCAGGCCGCGCTGCCGGATCCGGTGCAGGATGTCGTCCACGAACCACGCGGATTCGCCGAAGGCGAACTCCACCAGCAGGTACCGGCTTCTGCCCAGCGTCAGCAGAGCGCCGTCGTCCAGCAGGCGGGGCAGCTCCGGCGTAGCAAAGACCTCCATACCCCGGTGGAGCGTCAGGGGGATGTCCTCCTGCCGCACCAGCTGCTCGAACCGGCGGAAGCGCTCCCTCAGCCGGTGGTCATTGTAGTTGTCGAACTGCTCCGGCACGTTGCAGTGAGGCGTCAGCGCCACGTCGGTCACGCCGCTGTCCACGGCTACCTGGGCCATCAGCAGGGCTTCCTCCTCCGCGGCCGCGCCGTCGTCCACGCCGGGCAGCATATGGCAGTGCAGGTCGATCATACGACCTCCTTGTGTTCCATGGCGCGGATGGCCGCGCCGTTGACCTCCTCCGGCGTGCGGAAGGTGGGCACCAGCTCATGCAGGCACGCGGTCACGCGGCAGGTATCGTTGCTCTCGGCAGCTGCGCGCAGCTGCTCCAACAGCCAGCACAGCTGGCTGTTGTCCACCATGGGACGCTCCTCCACGAAGATCTTGGCGTTTTCCGTCCGGCGCAGATCCTTGCCGGAGATCAGCAGCTCCTCATAGAGCTTTTCGCCGGGCCGCAGGCCCACCTCACGGATCTCGATATCCACATAGGGCGTAAAGCCCGACAGACGGATCATCTTCTCCGCCAGCTCCAGAATATGTACCGGCTCGCCCATATCCAGCACAAACACCTCGCCGCTGTGGGCGAAGGAGCCGGCCTCCAGCACCAGCTGGACGGCCTCGGAAATGGTCATGAAATAGCGCACGATACGCTTGTCGGTGACGGTCACGGGGCCGCCGCGGGCGATCTGCTTCTTGAACAGAGGGATCACGGAGCCGCTGGAGCCCAGTACGTTGCCGAACCGGACGGCGGCGAACTCGGTGCCGTCCTCGCGGCGCAGGCCCTGCAGCACCTGCTCGCACAGGTACTTGGTGGCGCCCATCACGTTGGTGGGGTTCACGGCCTTGTCGGTGGAGATCAGCACGAATTTCTCCGCGCCGTATTCCCGCGCCGTCAGGGCGGTGTTATAGGTGCCGAACACATTGTTCTTCACCGCCTCGGCGGGGCTGCCCTCCATCAGCGGCACATGCTTGTGGGCCGCCGCGTGAAAGACCACCTGCGGGCGGTAGGTGTCGAAGATCTGCTCCAGCCGCTTCTTGTCCCGGACGGAGGCGATCTCCACGCTCATGTTCAGGGAATCACCGTATTTATACAGCAGGTCGTTCTGCAATTCATAGGTGGTGTTTTCCGCGATATCCACGATCACCAGCCGCGCGGGCCGGTATTCGGCGATCTGGCGGCACAGCTCGGAGCCGATGGAACCGCCGCCGCCTGTGACCAGCACGGTCTTGCCGCGGATGAAGGCGGCGATACGGGGGTTGTCCAGCATGACCGGCTGGCGGCCCAGCAGGTCTTCGATCTCCACCTCGCGGACGGTGGGGGTATAGCGTCCGCCGCTTTGCGGATCGACGGCGGTGACGGGATCGCCCAGCACATGGACGCGGCGTCCCGTAGCGGCGCACAGCTCCAGAATTTTCCGGCGGCGCTCCGGCGTCAGGTTCTGGATGGCCATGATGATGTCGGTCACCGGCGTGTCGCCCAGCAGATCGCCGATCTGGTCGATGGGGCCGAGAACGGGGATGCCGTGGATGCGCTTGTCCCGCTTTTCGGCGGAATCGTCAATGATGCAGTAAGGCTTGAAGCGGCCGTAAACGTGGTCGTTCAGCTCGCTGAGCAGGGCGGCGCCCGCGGCGCCGCCGCCCACGATGGCGGCATAGGACTGCCGCATCTGGGGGATGCTGTTGACACGGCGGCGGTAGATGCGGTAAATAAAGCGGTAGGCCAGCATAGCCAGCAGCGCCAGCGCCGTGCCGGTCAGCGCGCCGCTGATCCAGACGGGATTCATGCCCATCAGCAGGTTCACGGCGGCATACAGGGCAAAGCCCAGACTCATGCCGCCCAGCAGCGACAGATACTCGCGGCTCTCAGCATAGCGCCAGAGGGTGTTATAGGTGCGCAGCGCCAGCTGGAAGACCAGCACGCACACGGTCAGCAGGCCAATGTGCATCAGCAGGTTGAAAAGCTGGACATTCTCCACGAACAGGTCGGAAAGAAAGATGACAAAATTGCAGCAGAAGATCAGCGCCACATCCATCAGCAGCACGATCAATCCGCGATAGCGGGACATATCGGAACACCCTCCTCTCCTATTGTAATAAACAATCAGCCAATTTTTTATTATAGCAGCAACTGTGCGGAAAGTCAAACAGATACTGGCATTTTTCCAAGGCGTTAACGCTTTTTCGACGGGATATGGCAGATCGGGGAAGGCATCACGGGAGAACGCTAAAAATTTTGCGGTTTTCCAAAACAGCACTTGCTTTTCCGGCGGAGCGGTGGTATACTGTCTTACAACTAATGAAATGATTATGGAGGTTTTTGCGATGAAAAAGCTTCTTGTTTCCTTGATCCTGTCTTTGGCACTGTGTCTGTCCTTGGCGACCAGCGCCCTTGCCGTCACCAGCCCGGAGCATCCCAATACGCCCGTGGATGATAAGCCCTCCTCCCCCCAGACCGGCTATGAGATGGGCATCGGCAGCGTGGCCGCGGCGGCTGTGCTGTGCGGCGGTATCGCAGTGATCACCGGCAAAAAGGCCCGCGACTGATCCTGCCGCGGAAACAAACACATGAGGAAAAGCGTCCCATGAAAGGCTGCCTGAGGGCGTGCCGTTTATGGGGCGTTTTCTTGTTCCGGAAGGAGTATGACCCATGAAAAAGCCTGTAAAGATCCTGCTGGGCTGCGTGTCGGCCGTGGCGGTGGTGCTGTGCGTGCTGTGCGTGCTGTTTATCGTGCAGTATGTCCGGGGCCAGTCCCTCAACGACCGGCTGGGCGGCGGCCTGACCTCCGCCATGCTGGCGGATATCACCGTGGATCCCGACAGCGACGTCCGCTATATGGAGACCGATATCGACTTTGACGAGCTGACCGCCCTCAACGACGAGATCTACGCATGGATCGAGGTGCCCGGCACCGTCATCAACTACGCCGTGGTGCAGAGCAGGACCGACGATCTGTTTTACAACAATCACGGCGTGGACAAGGCGTATTTCTCCGGCGGCAGCATCTACTCCCAACGGCACAACAGCACGGACTTTCAGGACAGCATGACGGTGCTTTACGGCCACAACCGCCAGTCCCAGACCATGTTTGCCCAGCTGAACAACTTCGCCGACGCGGAATACTTTGCCGCCAACCGGGATATCTACATCTATACGCCGGATACGGTGTACCACTATGAGATCTTCGCCGCCTATCCCCACTCCAGCGAGCATCTGCTGCTTTGCTATGACTTTGACGATCCCGGCCAGTTCAACGACTACTTCGCCTCGCTGGACGGTACCGTCAACGCCAACTACCGCCGCGATTTGTTCCCGGAGTTCGGAGACAAGGTGCTGACACTGTCCACCTGCTATAAGCAGAACCGCCAGCAGCGCTATCTGGTGCAGGGCGTGCTGACCGAGCAGTTTACCGTGCTGAAGAAGTGAGGGTTTCATGGAAGAGCAGAAGCAACGCAAAAAACTGTCGCTGGGCCTGCGGCTGTTCATTATTTTGATGGCGGTGACGCTGCTGCTGTGCGCCACGGTGTTCGGCATCTGGCTCCATGGCCGCAGCGTCCTGCGCAGTAAGACCGTCAAGGCCCCTGCCATTGACCAGAGCGACGACACCCAGCTGGACAGCTATACCATATACCGGGACGGCAAGTACTACCGCTATAAGGACGGCATGGTGAACCTGCTGCTGATGGGCGTGGACGCCGACGAGAAGTTCGACCAGCCCCAGGCCTACGGCGGCGACTATCAGGCGGACGTGATCCTTCTGGCGGCGCTGGATACGGTGAACGATCAGATGACGCTGATCTCTGTCTCCCGCGATACCATGTGCGATATCACCATTCTGGAGGACGACCAGCACCAGCAGGGCGTGGCCCGTGCCCAGATCGCCCTGTCCTACGCCTACGGCGACGGCCTGTCCGTCAGCTGTGAGCTGTGCCGCGAGGCGGTGTCCACCCTGTTCCACGGGCTGGAGATCGACGGCTACGGCGCGTTTTTCCTGGGTGGCGTGGGCAAGCTGAACGACGCCATGGGCGGCGTGACCGTGGCCGTGCCGCAGGATCTGCCCGGACTGGCGGTCTTTCGCGGTATGACGCCCGGCGGGACCGCCACCCTCACCGGAGAGCAGGCGCGGGCCTTCATCCAGTGGCGCGAGGAGACCGCCACCGGCAACGATGGCCGCATGCAGCGGCAAAAGCTGTTTTTACTGGGCGCCATCGACCAGCTGCGCCGGCAGATCAAGAGCAATCCCGCCAGCGTGCTGAGCCTGTACACCACCGTCAACGACTACATTCTCACCGACCTCGACCTGAGCCGCATCGTCTATCTGGCCACCGAGGCCGCCTCCATGCAGTTTTCCGGTGATATTCTCCGCGTACCCACGGGGGAGGGCACCGTCAGTGCCCAGAACCATCTGGAGCTTCCGGTGGACGAGGAGGGCCTGAACGACCTGATCCTGTCGGTTTTTTACGAGGAATTTATACCCGACGCCAATTGAGCCATGCCCCAGCGCCCGCCGTTCACACGGCGGGCGCTTTTTGTGCGTTTTGCACGCAAATGGGACGTAGATTTTTCTGTAATATCAGATAAAAACTATTGCAAAAACCGGTAAAATGAAGTAAACTGAATCGTGAATAAGTATCGGTTTTCTTCGACTGAACTATTCGGTCAAACGGCGTACCGCAAGCGCGATTATCGGCGTACAGGAGAGTGAGAGCATGAAAAACGTGAAGCTTCAAACCATACGCGGCCCATGCGGACGGGCGGCATCGCGGAAAGATTATCAGAAAGGATTGAGAAAATGATGAACCAGACAAAAAAGCATACGACAAGTAAAAAGCTTCTGGCTCTGCTTCTGGCGCTGATCATGACGGTCAGCCTGCTGCCCATGTCCGTATTCGCGGCGGAAATGGGCGCAGAAACGCCCGTTGTCGAGGGGCAGACCCAGCAGGACGCCGCGCCTGTGCAGGAGCCTGAGGCGGACAACGGCGAAGAGGACGCGGACGTCCAGCCCGCGGAGGATGACGCTGACGCGGCGGACGACGGTGTTGCGGCCTTTGCCGCCGACGGTGTTGCCGTCCAGACGGACGCAACGCTTGAATCTCGCATCGTCCATCTGGACTGCGGCCGCAAGTATTTCAGCGTCGATTATATCAAGGCGGTTTTGAAGACCATGGCCGAAAACGGCTTCAATCAGCTGGAGCTGGCTTTCGGCAATGGCGGCCTGCGCTTTGTGCTGGACGAGATGGACATTAAGTCCGGGGACTCCACACTGCATAACAGTGCTGACGTAAAAGCAGCCATCTTGGAAGGCAATAAAAACTTCTATGATGATCCCAATGGAAACGCTTTGACAGAGACTGATATGAAAGCGATCATCACCTATGCCAATAAAGTAGGCGTTGAGATCGTTCCCCTGCTGAATATGCCCGGCCATATGGACGGCATTCTCGGCAGCAGTCTGTTTTCCCAGTATAAGCTGAGCGGATCTGATGGATCCCTTGACCTGAATAATTTCTATGCGATTGACTTCAGTCTGGCATTGCTGAAGCTGTATGTGGATTGGTTTAAAACATATGGCAACAGCAACTATTTCAACTTTGGCGCGGATGAGTATGGACAGGGAATCCGGAACCCCTATATTGAGTCCAGCGTGGCAAAGGTCACATATAACCAGCTGATCAGTTACATGAACGATTGCGCTGATGTTATTGAAGGCCAAAGCATGGTGGCGCGCTGCTTCAATGATTTTGTATGCTATAATAAGCGCACAACCTGCAATCTTTATAAAACCGTTCAGGTATGCTATTGGTCGAATCAGTGGAATGGCAGCGAATATAACACGCCGGACGTGATCCAAAATGCCGGATACACAATGATCAATACCAATCAGAAGTGGTATTTTGTTCCCAGCAAGGCGGACGAATATGGCAAGAGTACTGTTCTGAGCAACTTCAACAGTTTTGACGTTACGAAGTATCAGAATATTAAGAGCGGCTACAACCCCACCAGCACGACGTATACAGAGATTCCTGTAGGCACAACAAATGTGGGTGCCATGTTCTGCGTGTGGTGTGACACGCCGTCTGTTGACGTTGCTTTGTCCGATGTGCAGGAGCTGATCGCCGCCATGGCGGATGCCAATCCCAGCTATTTCACCAAGAAGACTGTACCCGAAGAGCCTGAAACGCCTGTGATCAAGCAGGATGATACGACGGTCAGCGACGGCAAGGTTCAGGTCGCGATGGGCGCCACGACAACCCTGACGCTGTCGGGCGGCGCGACCGCAACCTGGAGCTCCTCCAACGAGAAGATTCTGACGCTGAAAGCGGTTTCTGCGACTCGCGCGGCAGTGCAGAGCACAAATGCGGTGCAGGTCGTTCCTGTGGCAACGGGTACGGCTACTGTTACCGCGAAATTGGACGATGGCACAAAGCTTTCTACGGACGTTACCGTAACGGCCGCACCGGAAAAAGAGAAGGAATATGTTACTGTGCAGCAGGGGAAGACCTCTGACACGTATGAACAGACTGGCGATCATACGGGCGCGTACAGTGACGAGTATGCCGCGGTTACGACGACAACAGAAACCGAGCCCGCCGGAAAACGTTATGAGTCCGCGAAGCTGGCTGCCGGGACATTCTATATTTCTAATGCCTTCAGCGTACAAGACAATGCCACGCTGTCTGAGCTGACCTTCGAGAACGCTGGCAGCGGCCAGTACTATATCAAGGACAGCAATGGACAATATGTATATCCGGACGCAACGTATAGTTATGGGTGGTCGTACAGTGTTAGTACGGGAAAAACAGCGGTCAACGTAACGAAAAATACGGATGGTAGCGTAACTATTTCGAAAGCGGTTAGTCAGTCGTATTATGTTTGGACATACAACACCACGGCTTATCTGACGATCAGCGGTTCTACATTTTCCGCATCTGGTAATTCCTCGAACATTTACCTCTATAATCAGGTAAACGTACCGGGCGACACAAAGACGAGCATTACCTTCAAGGGCCTGCAGCTTGTGGAGGATCGGGTGTACACCATCGGTAATGTGGAGTACCATGTCACGGTGACGAAAATCGATCCGAGCCAGTATACCGTGGACATCAACCTGTGGATCACAAACGGCGGCGTTGTGCCGACTGGATGGAGCGCCGGCAAGCCCAGCGACTTTGTCCTTGACGATCAGGTGAACAATGGCACCAACTATACTAATATGGCGTACCGCACGGTCAGCGCGGCGCAATATGGGTTCTACAGTGAAAAGGGCAATGAGCTGAAAGCAATTCTGGAGGGGACTCTTACCGGTACGGCATCGAATAAAGGCGACTCTACGTCTGGAGCAGTGACAGTGGATGTCGAATACTGGAAATCCGCCTATCATGATTCCAGTGTAAGACAGGAATATGACGGTTGGACGAACCACTCGGAGGACGGTATCGAGATCAAGTACCTCCGTTATTGGGATGATACTTGGGCCTATTCTGTTGACGGCAAGTCCTGGGTAGCCATTAGCGATATCAGTGCGACTGACAGATCGAAGAACCAGCTGGCGATCTTCTATCGTCAGTCTACGACGATCACGGATGAAGTGGAGACGAAGGTCGTGGACTGGGGCCCGATTAAGTACAACGCGAATCAGTCGCTGCTGGACTTTGCCGTAAAGTATGAGACTGGCGATATAACGCCGACCAGCTTCCCGGTAACAGGTAAAACGATAGGCTTCGACTGCCCGACTAATCAGACGACGAATGGCTATGTCGTAAAGGAAGGTAGCAATTACTACCGCGTCGTGCACGGTATCGCCGGTGTGGAGACCTCGAATTATGAGGTTTACATGATCACCCTGACGCCGAGCAATGATAGTCACGGCACGACAATTACCAGCACTAGCAGCTACACTTACGCTGGCACCGAGAAGGTCGCATGGGCCAAGACCGAAGCAGACGCGGAAAACTCCGGCCTGCCGCTGGTGGATGATGGTGTTACAACCGTTACCTATGGCGGAGAACCTTATCTGAGTCAGGTCAAGATCTATCAGAAGCAGGGACTTCTGGTCACCTATTATGTCCGTGCCAAGGTTACCGCGGATTCTCTGACGGTTCACTACATCAACAAGACGCTGAACAATACCGAGTTCTACAGCTATAATATCGCGGTTGCAGAGAACACGAAGTTTAAGGATCCCATCACGCTGGATCCTTCCAACTGGAAGAATTATCTTATTAACGGCGAAGTAACGAACATTTACGGCAAAGAGCAGAGAATTACGGCGGACTTGAGCCAGATGCCCGAGATCGACGCAAAATATCGCTATGCCATCTACACCTGTGAAAGTGTTGAGCGCCGGGATGATAAGAATGTGTACCTGTACTATGTCTTCAGCAACGAGACAAGCTTTGTGGTGGACTTCGGCCTGAATTTGGTGATCCCCCTGAGTAGACTAAGTGAGGCTTTGAATAATGCCACGATTCAAACGGTAACTGTCAGCGGCGCAAAATGCGGCAAGACGGTATATGATACCGCCAACAAGCAGATCACCTACCAGCCTACAAAGACCATCGATGATGTTGAGAAACTGAGCGTTGAGATTACCGGTAGGATCCAGTATACCGATGAAACCGGCGCTACGGTAGAAAAAGAGAGTACGGTCAGCTTCCTCGTCAACATCATCCCTGCCTCCACCGTCTACTATGAGGACAGCTTTGCGACGTTTAACAGCGGCGCAGGCGCGGCGGCTGATGCTAGGTGGAGCACCGCCGGTACCGAGCAGACTGCAAACCAGTTGCTGGAAGTGTTGGGCGACAAGAAGAACCTTTACGGTTACGATAAGGCTTATGAGAACTGCACCACATTCTCCATGGGCAGCGCTCACAAGGTAACCGTGACCGCCGATATGGCTAAGAACTGGGCGAATAACGCTGACAGTGCTTGGCCCACCGCCACCTTTACCTTCAAGGGTACCGGTTTTGATGTCATCTCCCTGACTGATAACGTCTCTGGCGTTATCACCTGCGAGGTGAAGAACTCTAAGGGTGAAAAGGTCTACAGCACGTTTATCAACAACTACTATGGGTATAAGTATGAGAACGGCAGCTTCGTTGAGGCGGCAAACGGCTCCAACAACAAGCTCTATCAGCTTCCTATTATCAAGGTCGCTGGTCAGCCTTATGATACCTATACCGTCACCTTGACGGCAGCTTACGGCGAGTACTTCGACAAGACCGGTGATAGTCGGTATAGCTTCTGGCTGGATGCCATCCGGGTGTATGATCCCATGGGAAAGAACTATGCGGGTTATAACGAGAAGAATGAGAAGGAAGGCTATCCGCAGTACTTTGAGCTGCGCGATGCACTTGCAAAGACAGAAGAAGGCAACTATAAGGCTGTTCTGATCGAGGGTAAGGATGCGGCAGAGCAGACCGATTATAGGAACTTTGGCCCCAACCATGAGGTATATCTGGCGAAGGCTCAGACGCTTGCCTTTAAGCTGGATGGCGATTGGAGCAAGATCGCTACCGTTCAGTTGGGCCTGAAGGCTGTTGACGGTGCGGCAACTTACACGATCGGCAACGCCGCAGATAAGAAGGTCAATACTGCCACCGATATGTATTACGACATCACAGAGTCGGCAAAGAGCGGCACGATCCTGATCCGCAATACCGGTGATGCGATCCTGTCTCTGACAAATGTCAAGGTGACCTTTAAAGAGCAAGCGACGGCATCGCTTGCAATCATGAGCGATACGGCAATCAATGAAGCTGTGCAAATGGTGCGTGCCATGTATGCGCCGGAAGAAGTGCAGCCCTTCACGCCGGAGCGCTTTGAGGCCAGCTGGAACCGCAGCAGCGTCAGGGCCGGTGAGAAGGCCACCCTGACCGTCAAGACCTCTGAGGATGTGGAGGCCATCACGGTGGATGGTGTAACCATCGACACCTATCGCACCCGCACCCAGCGTACCGGTTGGGGCTGGAACGCCAAGAAGGTGACGTACCGCGAGTTTACCTACACCATTACCGCCAGCGAGACCGCCGATCATGAGATCGTGGCTGTCAACGCCGAGGGTACGGCCAGCGAGGCCATCACTGCGACGCTGACGGTGCGGGCCGCCGCCCAGCGTCCCGGTATCGGCGGTTGGCTGAATAAGCTTTTCAGCCGTTGGTTCTGAGAAAGGAGTGAATGAACAATGAAGAAATCTTATGTGAAGCCTCAGGTTCTCTTCGAGAACTTTGAACTCAGTGCCAATATTGCCGCAGGATGTGGATCTCCAATTAATCATGGGATGGATAATTGTCAACCTCTTGCTGGGATAGTTTTGTTTGTAGAAAAGCCAACATGCGAATTTGTTCCGGAAGACTATGGCCTTTGCTATCAGACCTCAACAGATACGACAAGAATCTTCACATCCTGACCCCCTTTCCCCCACAACAAAAGTGCCCTGCCCGCGCGGGCGGGGCACTTTTTCCCTGAATTGCCGCTATTACAGATGGCGGACGCAAAGGAGAACACCATGAAACGTTTTTGCAAGCTATTCGCGCTGCTGCTGGCGCTGGCACTGGCGCTGACCGCCTGCGGCGGCGGGGCCGGTGACGACGGCGATGCGGCCAATAACGGCCAGAGCGGCGATAACACCGCACCGGAGGAGATGACGATGGATCTGGGGTATCACCTGACCCTGATGAACGTCAGTCACTATGCCGGGGCCTTCGTAGAGGACGGCAGCGACGACGTCGTGTCCGACGTGATGGTCATTACGGTGCGCAACGACGGCGACAAAACGGTGCAGTATGCCCACATCACCCTGACAGTGGGCGAGACGGCGTATGAGTTCGATCTGACGACATTGCCCGTGGGCGCGTCCGCCTATCTGCTGGAGCTGTCCCGCCAGACTGAGCCGGAGAGCACGGAGGGCATGACAGCTGACGTCAGCGCCTATGCCGTCTTCGAGACGGAGCCGACCCTGTGCAGCGACGTGCTGGAGATCGAGACGCAGGATACCGCCATCACCATCACCAACAAGTCCGACAGCGACATCACCGGCCAGATCTACGTCTATTACAAGATCACCAACGGCGACATGTATCTGGGCGGTATTACCTACCGGGTCGGCACGAACGGGCTGAAGGCGAGCGAGAGCACCACCTGCTACGCCGGACACTTTTCGACTGATTACAGCAAGTTGATGTTTGCCACTTATGTACAGTGAGTATTATACTTTCGGCGGTATGACGCTGCGTCTGATGGGTGAGACCCCGTGGCAGCCCTCCGATATCTGCCAGCCCTTCCGGACGGAGGGCGGCGCGGCGGATCACATCATCCATGTGACGATAACCGAAAGTCTGCCGCAGCCGCCGGAGGAAGCGGCGCACCAGCACGGCGACTACCGCTGGCGGGAGGGCAAGCGTTTTTACCTCATGCGGAACTATGGCGACCGCTACGCAGCCTGTGCCATTCGTGAGGGTGACGCTACCGAGGTGCGGTTGTCCGCAACGTACCGCGATACGCTGTCGGCGCGGGTGATTCTGGAATCGGCGGGGCTGTTTGATCTGCTGGCGGATCACGGAATGCTGATTCTGCACAGCGCCTACATCGTGACACCGGAGGGCGAGGGCATCCTGTTCTCCGGGCCAAGCGGCGCGGGAAAGAGCACACAGGCGGAGCTGTGGCGGCAATATGCCGGTGCGCAGGTCATCAACGGCGACCGGTCGCTGATCCGGCCCACTGATACCACGGTGCATGGGATACTGTACTCCGGCACCTCCGGCATCTGCCATAATATCAGCGCACCGCTGCGGGCCATCGTGCTGCCGGTGCAGGCGGCGGAGAACCGCCTATACACCTTGCGGCCGCAGGAGACCTTTGTCCGCCTGCTGAACCAGTGTGCCTACTACCCGTGGGCGGCGGACTCCGCCGCGCGTATGACGGAGCTGGCGGCACAGCTGGTGGGTGCGGTGCCGGTATATGCGATGGAATGCCGTAAGGACGAGAGCGCTGTTCAAGCGCTAAAGACCCAATTAGGGAGGGCCTGAAATGGAATTCAGCAGCGTTGAACCCCGTTTATCCACATATCTGCACGCCAAGGCCTGCCGCGACGGTACGCCGCTGGCGGGAAACTTTGAGCTGACAGCCCGCTGCAACTTCGACTGTAAGATGTGCTATGTGCATCTGACGGCGGAGGAGCAGCAGCGCCGGGGCAGGGAGCTGACCGCCGACGAATGGCTGGCCATTGCCGAGACGGCCCGCAGCCGGGGCATGCTGTTTCTGCTGCTGACCGGCGGCGAACCGCTGATCCGTCCCGATTTCCGCTATCTGCTGACGGAGCTGAAAAGGATGGGGCTGCTGGTGTCGGTCAACAGCAACGGCTCGCTGATCGACAAGGACTGGCTGGACTTCTTCCGGCATGAGCCGCCCTTCCGGTTCAACATTACCCTGTACGGCGGCGGAAACGAGACCTACCAGCGGCTGTGCGGCCATCCGGCGTTTGACCGGGTGACGGCCAACATCCGCGCCCTGAAGGAGCTGGGCGTGGACGTGAAGATGAACGTGTCGCTGACGCCCTACAACGCGGCGGACATGGAGAAGATCCACGCCGCTGCGGAGGCGCTGGGCACGCCCATGCAGCTGGCTACCTATATGTTTCCGCCCATCCGCCGCAGCGAGGATATGGTGGGGCAGAACGACCGCTTTACCGCCATGCAGGCAGCGGAATACGCTGTGGCATGGGACAAGCTTCGGCTCGAGCCGGAGGTGTTCCGGAAACGGGCCGATGCTATGCGGCAGGGAATGGCCTTGCCGCAGGAGGAGGTCTGCGAGGGTACGCCGGGCGAAGGCGTTTCCTGCCGCGCCGGACGCAGTGCCTTCTGGATCAACTGGCAGGGCGACATGACGCCCTGCGGCATGATGACGCAGCCGAAGTTTTCCGTCCCGCAGCTGGGCTTTGACGAGGCGTGGCGGCTGACCAAGGAGGCCACTGCCGCCATCCGGCTGCCGCCGGCGTGCGCCGTGTGTGCCAGCAAGCAGGTGTGCCACATCTGCGCCGCTATGTGCGTGACGGAAACGGGACATTTTGACGAAAAGCCGGCGTATCTGTGCGAGATGACGCGCCAGACGGTACGGCTGACCGTGGAGGAGGCAGAACAATGATTATCCGCAAACAACTGGTCAAGCGCAGCATCGCCGGGGACGTGATCCTCGTGCCGGTGGGCGACGCCTCGCTGGAGCTGAAGGGTCTGCTGACCCTGAACGAGACCGGCGAGCGCATGTGGGATCTGCTGCCCCGGTGCGATACCGAGGACGCGCTGGTACAGCAGATGCTGGAGGAATACGAGGTGGACGAGGCCACGCTCCGCGCCGATGTGGGTGCGTTTCTCGACAGCCTGCGCCAGCTGGATATCCTGTAAGGACGGTGTAATAAGGCCGGGGCATATGCTCCGGCCTTATGTTGTGCCGTGTGTGCGGCGCTTGTACAAAAATATCCGGTGTGACGAGATCGTCACACCGGATATTTTTTATGCGATTACAGCCTCAGCTGTCAGGAAGGGATCGCTCAGGCTCTGCGCTTTTTGCTGCGCAGCAGCGTGACGGAGCCGAACAGGGACAGGCTCATCAGAACGACCCACAGGCCCATGTTGCTGTTATCCGCCGTGTTGCCGGACTTGACAGGCGTGGAGGGGGTCACAGAGGGCACCGTGGTGGACAGATTCTTGCCGCACACGTCGCACTTGTTGTCGTGGTTCTTGTCCACATGGGCAAGCTTGGCGGTGGTGCGGGTGTCAAGGATCGTGCCGCAGCGGTTGCAGACCAGATTCTCCGTGCCGGTGGTCGTGCAGGTGGCGGACTTCACAGTCTTCCAGCTGCTGGAGGGATGCTGGCAGGTGCCGGGATCCACCATGTCGCCGCACTTCACATCGGCGCGGTCGCGGATGCGGATACGCGGCGCGATAGCCGTGCCGTCCGCCAGCGTGAAGGTGTTGTCATAGGAGGCCAGACCGACCACATCGATCTCACGGCCCACCTCGGCATTCTTCACATCCTCGCTGGTGGTGATGTAGCCGTCGATAAACACGCGGCACTCGTTGCCGTTGGCATCCCGTACCATGATGGTCTGCACCAGACCGTTGGCCTTTTCGACCTTGGTGATAACGCCCTTGACCCGGATCAGGCTGCCCAGAACGCTGCCGTCATTGACCTGCGCGGCAGTTACATCCTTGGGTGCGGGCGCTGTGGCGTCAGCGATCTTTTCGATGCTGGTGACGGCCAGCTGACGCTCGCCCTGATAGGAGCTGGTGGTACCGGTGATGCGGACCTTATCGCCAATCTTGAAGTTGCCAGCCACGGGGAAGCAGTTGATACCGGCGGTATCATCCTGAACGTAGATGCAATCGAAGAAGGCGGTGTCCTTATCATAGCCGGAGGCGTTGGAGGTAACGATGGCCTCGATGGTGAACTTGACGCCCTCGTCCTTCTCGGTCTGCACCGCGGCGACCGTGCTGATCTTCACGGGGTTGAGCAGGTTGAGCAGGTTCTCGCAGATGCGGTAGTTGGAGTAGTTCTTCTCCGCACCGTTATCCAGCTGCGCCTGTACCTCGAAGTTGGACATGAAGGCCGCGCCGGAGACAACGATCAGGCCCTTGCCCGCCAGCTGCTCGGTGGCCATGACCATCAGGCGGTTGTCGTTCGCGGCATAGGCGTACTTGGGAGTTCCGGCACCGCCCAGACCGTCGCTGTCCACGTCGGTGGAGTAGGTGGTGGCGTGGCCGTAGACCACGGGGGACACAGTGGCGGGCAGGGTGGAGGTGGCATTGCCGCTGGCATCCACCGCGTAGATGGACGCGCCGCCGTAGTGGCTGAACCGCTCGGTGTAGAGCTTGTCAAAGGGATGCTCCTCATCGAAGATGACGCCTTCGTTCAGCGGGTTATCCATGTTGTAGCTGCTGAAGTACAGACGCCACTTGTCCACACCGTCGGCTGCGCTGCGGACGTCATCATAGGTGGCGTCATCGCTGATGCGCAGGCTGGAGCCAAGGGCGGCCAGCACCTCATTCTGGGTGGCGGCCATGTGCTTGATGGCGGGGTTGTTCTGGATCACGTCGTAGTTTTCGTAGTTATCCGACCAACCGGCCAGGATCACGGTACCGCCGGCGTCGTTGAAAGCGGTGATGGCGGCCAGCTCCTCGGCGCTGTACGTCTTAGGATCGGCCTGCGCGGCAGCCAGACGGCGGCTGGGCGCGGTCAGGATCAGCGCCTTGTACTTGGGGTTGGAGCAGGCGGCGATCAGATCGGCGCTGGTGTTCAGCTGCACGGTGCGCACGCTGTACTTCGAGGCCAGCTCGCCGAAGTTGCCCATGGAATCCTTATAGTTGCCGTTCACATACTCGTTGTAGTGGGAGGCATCGATGCCGATATACACCAGATCATCCGCATTCAGGACATCCAGCGCGATATCCTTGTTGAAGGTGTAATCCTTGCCGTCCTGCTCGATCACCGCCGTTACGGTGATGGTCATGCTGCGGGCATCGGTGGGTGTCCACTTGAAGGGGACGTCGAGCGTGCTGCTGGCGGCCACGGTATAACCGGTGGTGTCAGTGCCGATGACCTTACCGCCCTTGATGGCGTAGGTCAGGGACTTGACGGTGGCATCAGAAGTCTCGCTGTTGAACAGAGTGGTGGTCAGGATCAGCTCCTCGTTGGTGACGGGAGTGGAAGTGCCGCAGACCAGATTGGAGATACCCAGCTTCAGGGTCTCGCCCACCCACACGGGAGCGGTCACAGCCAGATCGCCGTCGGCCTCGGTGACGCGGATGAAGTAGTAGCTGTAGCCGGAATCCAGCGTCACGGACAGCTCACCGGTAGCCAGCTCGGCGGCGTTGTCCCAAGTGTAGGCGACCTTGCCGGAGTTGACGACCACTTCCACCTTGGCGATGGAATCGGTGGGATCGGGATCATTGACAGAAACACTGATATCCAGCTTCTGGGGAACCTCGGTGATGCTGCTGCCCATGATCTGACCATTGACGGAGTAGTTCACCAGCAGGTTCTTATCCTCGGTGGCATACATGTGCATGTCGCGGATGGCTTGATAGATGCCCTCTTCCGTGAAGTTGTCGGTGAGGATAACGTCGCGGGCGTCGTTGGCGTTGCCCCAACGGCCCTTGTGGTTATCCTGATTGTTGGTGGGAGCCACATGCCAGCCCTTATCCAGCGCCATGATGTACTGCTCATAGCTGGGATAGTAGCCGCCGGCACCGATCTGACCCTCGCCATTGCCGACCTCCACCATATACATGCGGCTGTCGATCACGGGATCCCAATAGGAGAAGTCGGAGAAGTTGCCGAAGGTGGTGCCGGGGTGGTTGAACTGGCTGATGGAGTCCACGCCCTCGCTCTGGCTCAGCAGGGCGTAGTAGGCCTTCATACCGGCGTCGCTGGTCTTGTTGTTCAGCGTCTTATTGTTGCGGGAGACGATACCGGGGGTGTTGAAGGTGTTGATATGGCCGGGGCCGCCGGACCATGTCATCTCAAAGCCGCCGATGGCAATGATGTTGCTGTGGGTGGCGTTGAAGTTGTCGATGGTGCTCTTATAGGTGTTCCAGGTCTTCTGGCTGTCGGCAGAGGCGAGGCTCATGTCGTACAGCGCACTCTCGGGGTTGGCGTTGGAGGTGGTGTCGAAGTAGTTGGAGTGGTCAGTGAAGGCCACGAACTGAACGTTGGCACTCTCGGGCAGATTGGCAACGTAGTCCAGTGCGCTGTCCAGCGTGCCGGAGCCGTCGGAGTACTGGGTGTGGCTGTGGAGCTGGCCGAAGTAGGCGGTGAACTGCGCCTTGCCGACGGTGAAGCTCCATGTCTTGGTGACTTCCTTGCTGTCGTCACGCTTGACGGTCAGGGAGACGACCACCTTACCGTCCGCCATATCCTGAGCGGGGGTATAGGTGACCTTGCCGGTGGCCGCGTCATAGGCGGGCGTGACCTCCACACCCTGTACCATCATGGTGATGGTGGGATTCTCGTGTACGTTGACCAGCGTTGCGCCAATGTCAGGACGCTTGTCGTTCAGCGTCTGGGCGTTGGCGGCGGGGAACACATCCACGATGGAGGGCTCATCCACCACGGGGATCTCGACGCGGCCCTCGAAGGAAACGCCCTTCTCGTCCGTACCGGAAATGGTGATGGTCAGCTTGTCGCCCACGACCTTATCCTTGGAAACGGTAACGGTGTAGCTGCCACCCTCAACCTCGGTGATGGTCAGGGCGTCATTCTCGCCCAGCTTGGCGCTGATGGTCTTGACGCCGAAGGGCGCGTCAACGCCGAAGGGCAGCGTGTAATCCTGACCGAGGTAGGCGTCGAGGGAGTTGTCGAACCAAACGGAGGGATCGTTCACGATGCCGTCGTTGACACGCACACCGTCCGCCACGGGATAGAAGTTGAAGGAGTAGATGGTGTAATCCAAATTACCATCCTTGCTGTACATGCTGTAGGTCTTAAAGCTGTCGCTGTAATACTCCAGCCACTGGCTGTGGCCGCTGTACTTGGCGACACGGCTCTCCATCTCGAAGCCGCCCACGCCGCCGGAGCAGGTACGCACCAGCCAGTCGGCGTCGTTGGTGGTCACGCCCTCTTCGGAGAAGTCCTTGCTATAGAAGGCGTTGTTGCCGGTGCCGTTGGAGCACAGATAGCCGTAGGTCTCGTTATAGAAGCGCAGGTATTCGCCGTTCTCCTCCACGGTGAAGATGGCGGCGCCATTGCCCATGGTGAGCTTGCCGCTTTCGATTACGGTGGTGCTGGACTTTTCGATCGACTGGCTGTCGTTCTCGGCGGCCAGCGCAGCCTGTGCAGCGGCGCTGTAGATCACGACCTTATCGCCGGCCTTGGGTAGCGCGCCGGTGTCGGGGGTGTCAGAGCCGTCGTCCACCACCAGATAGAACTGCTGGGCAAACAGGGCCTCGTCGCTGATTCTGTTGTAGGAGCTCCAGTTGCCCTTGTCAGCATACCACTCGATGTAATTGCCGCGGACAGCGTTCTTGATATAGAAGCAGTCGGCCGTTTTTGCGGCAGAAACTCCCCACGCGGTGTTCACGTCATCCAGAGGCATGCTGCCATAGTCGGCGCCCATGGACAGCTTCTTGCCGTCGGCGGTGGAGAAGGTGTAGGTGCCGTCCGCATTGACGCCCACCGTCCAGATGTCGGCCTTGGTGTAGCCGCTCAGCTTGCCGTCCGCCAGCGTCACGTCGGTGCCTTTGTTATAGAAGCCGGTGTACTCGGTAGACAGGGCCTTGCTATTGGCGGGGTTGAAGATCACCACGGTGTCGCCGTCAGACAGGCTGGTGACGATGCCGCTTTCCCGAACCTTGTAGAATGCCTGCGCAAACAGAAGCTCGTTGTCGCCGATATTCTTGTAGGAGCTCCAGTTGCCCTTTTCGGCATACCACTCGATGTAATTGCCGCGAACGGCGTTCTGGATGTAGTAGCAGCCGGTGGTCGCGGCGGCGGAGATCTTCCACGCGGTGTTTACGTCGTCCAGCGGCATACTGGAATAGCTGGTACCCATGGACAGCTTCTTGCCGTCGGCGGTGGAGAAGGTGTAGGTGCCGTCAGCATTGACGCCAACCGTCCAGATATCCGCCTTGGTGTAGCCGCTCAGCTTGCCGTTGGTCAGCGTCACGTCGGTTCCCTTGTTATAGTGGACGGTGTACTCGCTGGACAGGGCTTTCATGTTGGCGGGGTTGTAGATCACGACCTTGTCGCCGTTCTGGAACAGCGGGGCCTCGGCTTTCACGGTGTAGGCGAAGGCGGCCACGTCGCTGTCATCCATGCCATCCTTGGTGGCCTTGACGGTGAAGGTGGTGTCCGCGTTGACCGCGATGGGGTCGGTGTAGGTCTGGTACTCACCGGTGGTCTTATAGAGGATCGTGGCACCCTCGGTGGCGCAGGAGAAGGTGATCTTGGTGCCCTTGGTGATCTCACCGGCAGCGGGGGATGCGGTGGGAGTGGCGACCTTCACAGCGGAGGTCTCACCGTCCACATAGTCCTTGACCTTCGCCAGCTTGTAGAACGTCATGCCGAAGTTCGTTTCGGACGCGCTAGAGGTACGGAACGCACTGAACTCGGGCGTTGTCGCACCGGTGTTGCTGTTTTTGTACAGATAGTACTCCAGATACACCGGAACGGTGTCGCCGGTGACCTCGGTGAACATGTAATAGGAATTGTTCTCCGCATTGCAGGAGGTCAATTTCCAATTTGAATATCCGTTACCGGAAACGTTCAGGTTATACTTGGTTTTGTTGCTTACCACGGCCGTATTCATCGCCAGAGTGTTTTCACCCTGTACGAAGGTATAGGTGCCGTCGTCATTCTTGGTGACCGTCCAGACCAGCGCATCCATGGAATCGGCGGTCAGAACGTCTTCAGCCACGGTGGCGGCCACGGGGGTCAGGTAATACTTGCTCAAAAGGGTAGAGCTGACAGCGTAACCGCTGCCTGCGTTGTAGATGACCACCTGATCGCTGGTGTTGATGGTGTCTGCTTTGCGGTACTCGTCCACCAAATTGTAGGCCCTATAGTTGAAGGTGGCTTCCGCACTGTCCTTCATGCCGTCCTTGGCGGCCTTGACGTAGATGGTGCAGGAGGTCGTGATGGTCACAGGGCCGGTATAGGGCTGATATGTGCCGTCGCCGATCTTGTACTGGAGCTTTGCACCCTCAGTAGAACATTCAAAGGCGACGGTTTTGCCGACCTCGATATCACTGGAAACGGTTCCGGTGGGGGTGGCTACCTGCTCGAGTGCACTGCCGCCGGCGTTGAGCTTGTAGATGCTGGGCAGCAGCATGCTCTTGTTGGTGGCGGAAGTGTAGTTCAAGAAACGGGGAGTATTGACATTGTACAGGATGCGGCCACACTCGGAATCAGTGCTGGCCACGGTCGCGAGATTGTCTTTGTCAATGGAGATCGTCCAGGTTCCTGTGCCCTCTCCGGTGGTGTTCAGTGCTTTGGCGGCTTTGGTATATAACTGCTTGCCGCCAGAACCGGTAAGAGTCCATGCTGTGGCATCTCCGCCCAGCGTGAATACCTCTACCGCTTCAGAGGGAGAAGCGGGATCGCTTTCAACGCTGGAAAGGAATTTGCCGGACAGGCTGCCCGCGACAAAAGTCTTGTCGTTGGCAGCTGCCGTGAGAATGATCTGGTCGCCAGCCTTCAATGCCGAAGCATCTGTGACCAGCGTTGCCGTCTTGGGAGCCGCTGTCTCCGCCGCAAATACCGACACCGGCAGCAGCGAGAGCAGCATTACCAGTGACAGCAGTGCGGAGAGGATCCGCTTGCTTGTTCGTCCTTTCATTCATAAACCTCCAGTCTCTTTTCCTACTCAGCCCTTTCCGTGCCCTGTCTCCTTTCTGATACAGACAGAAAAACCGCCCCACCTGCACAGTGCAGGCGGACGGCGATCCACAAATTCAGGAGGGTATGCTTGATTGCCGAATCTCAGGCGAAACTTGTCCCAAATCGTGGATAGTGCCAAAAACCGGAGCAGACCTTTCGTGTTGATGGTCATATTGTACCATATCTTTCCGCCAAAAGCCACCCCTAAATCAGCTTTTTTGTAAAACCTTTTTCGCCGCCTTGTAAGACCTGCGTCAAGCGGCGTGGTATTGACATCGGGCGGTGAACTTGCTATGCTGGTAAAAACAAAAACGGAGGTTTTCCGGATGAAACAGACCCTTTCCCGCGCCACACCGGCCCAGTGGTGGCAGAAGAACCGCGTCAGCTGTCTGGTTCTGGCTGCGGCGCTGGTGCTTTTTATCGTCGTCCGCGCCATCGCCGTGCCGGAGGAGGATAACGGCAGTCAGGCCGCGGAATACGCGGAATATGAAAACGGCGTCATCACCGCCGTGCTGACGGACAATACCTTTACCGATCCGGTGGCAGATAACGCCCTGCGGGGCGAGCAGCTGCTGCTGGCGGAGGTCAAGACCGGCCAGTACAAGGGCGAGACCTTGCAGGTATACGGCTATGTGGGGCCGCTGTACGGCGGACAGCTGAAGGTGGGCGACGGCGTCACGCTGCTGATCTCCACCTATGTCGACGGCACGCACACCGCCACGGTATATGAGTACAACCGCCTGCCGGTGCTGATGGTGATCGTGGCGCTGTTCCTGATCGCCACGGTGGCCGTGGGCGGAAAGGTGGGCGCGAAGTCGCTGGTGGCGCTGGCCATAACGCTGGTGTGCCTGTTCTGGATATTGATCCCGCTGCTGATGAAGGGCGCGCCCACGCTGCTGACGGTGTTTCTGGTGTGCGCCTATATCACGGTGGTGACTATGGTGATCTTGGGCGGCGTGCAGCGCAAGACCGTGTGCGCTACGCTGGGCACCATCGCCGGAACGGCGCTGTCGCTGCTGTTCGGTCTGGCGGCCCAGAGCCTTGCCCGTGTGGACGGCCTGCGGCTGGCGGACGTGGAGCCGCTTTTGCAGCTGCGCCAGACCGGTACGCCGCTGGGCCTGCGGGGTCTGCTGGTGGGCGGCATCGTCATCAGCGCGCTGGGCGCGGTGATGGACGTTGCCATGAGTATCGCCTCCGCCCTGACAGAGGTGCATGCCGTCGCTCCGGATCGGGGCGCCAGAGAACTGTTCCGTTCCGGCATGAACATCGGCCGCGATATGGTGGGTACCATGACCAATACGCTGATCCTGGCCTTTCTGGGTAGCGGCTTTGCCCTGATCATTTACCTCTATTCGCTGGGCCTGAGCCCCTATCAGCTCATCAGCTCGGCCTACCTGACCATCGAGGTGGTCAGCAGCATCTCCAGCAGCATCGGCGTGATCCTGTCGGTGCCGCTGACGGCGCTCATCAGCTCGGTGATCCTGACAAAGGGAAAGGCGTGACCGCGCCGGCATGCATAATGGAAAGAAAACAGGTATTCCCCGGCCAATGGCTGGGGAATACCTGTTTTCAGAAAGAGAAAAGATCTTGGTAAACGGTATCGTTTACAGGTTCTTCTCGTAGGACTCGATCATTTTCTTGACCATCTGGCCACCGACGGAGCCGGCCTCGCGGGAAGTCAGGTCGCCGTTGTAACCGTTCTTCAGGTTGACGCCCACCTCGTTGGCAGCCTCCATCTTGAACTTATCCATAGCAGCACGAGCCTCGGGAACGTTCAGCTTGTTGGTGTTCTTAGCAGACATGAGTGTAATCTCCTTTCTTGCGTTGATCAAGCAAATGCTTGTCGATTGGGTATCGCAATGCTAGATTTCCCCCATGTCGGCCTGATATGCATTTTTGGCGTATGGTAATTTTTGCTGTAAAATCAGCGCAGGTGCGGATGCCGCCGTGCCTTATCCAAGCTTGCGGACAACGACCGCACCGGTGTCCACGGTGCGGTAGGCTTCCGGCGTGAAGCCGCCGCGCAGCGACTCCGGAATGTGGCTGACACCGTTGATATAGCGGTAGGCGCCGTCGATATGGCCCACAAAGTTATAAACGGTCTTCCACTGGCCGCTGGCGTCCTGAAGCTCCAGCGTCAGGGCATAAAGCCCGTCGTTAATCTTGTCGATGCGCTGGATGCGGTAGTCCTGAATGGCGCAGCCGGAACGGATATACAGGTTCCGGTGCGCGTCCTGAGAATGGTGCTCGCTGGCCTCGAAGTGGCAGTATTCCACGGCCTTTGCGATCCCCTCGGACCGGAATGTCTGCAAGTATTGCCGGGCGCAGCGCTCCACCGCCCGAAGCTCTCCGCCGCTGCCGCAGCCCAGCAGCGTCAGCGCCATGCCTAACGTCAACAGCATCAGAAAAATTTTTCGCTTCATCACCAAGCTCCTTTCCCGTTTTCCGCACCTCTATTCTATGCCCGGATCGCTGCCGTGACAACCGACCAACGGTTGAACTGCCGATTTATTTACCTCTCTAATTTATATAGACGCTGCTTTCCGGAAAAAGTTTCATGATTTTCCGATTTCTGCAAAAGCTTTTTGGCGATCAACGGTGCGTCCGCCACACCTTGCATCGCCGTGGGCGGTGTGGTACAATAAAGGCCGTTTCTACCACCACAGGAGGTATCCCATATGAATCAGAAAGAGCTGAACGAGATCCGCCGCCGCTTCAAGCTGGACAAAAACGCCATCAGCAGGATCTACGGCTGCTATGTCAACAGCAATAAGGAGATCATTGCCAACATTGACGCCTCCATGGGCCTGATGTCGCAGGAGGAGCAGGAGATGTATCTGGGACTGCTGAAAAAGTCCCTGTCCGGTGCGCTGGGCCGGAACCTCATCGACATCGAATTCTCCACCGCGCAGGTGACGGACAGCGACGAGCACCGCCTGCTGCAGACCGTCCGCCAGACAGCCCTGCAGGACAGAAACTCCCGGGAGGCGCTGTGCCGCCGTATCATCGACGCCATGGACATGGGCGAGACCAACTATCTCATTCTGCTGGCCGCCGACACCTACGATGTGCCGTATCGCGGGCGGGATGATGAGCTGATGGACGATGCTTCTGAGACGGTGTATAAGTACTTCGTGTGCAGCATCTGCCCGGTGAAGGCGCCCACGCTGGAGCTGAAATACAGCAATGAGGACAGCGAGTTCCACAGTGCCTCTACCGGCCATATCGCGCTGGCGCCGGAGCTGGGTTTCCTGTTTCCCGCCTTTGACGACCGCGCTGCCAACATCTACAATGCCCTTTTTTACAGTAAAAATGCCGCCGAGCTCCATCAGGAGGTCATCGACGCGGTGTTCCGCGTGGCGGAGCCGCCCATGTCCGCCGAGGAGCAGAAGAACGTGTTCAGCACCGCACTGGGTGACGCCCTGCAGAAGGATTGCAGCTATGACGTGGTGCAGTCTGTTCATGAGCAGCTGCGGGGACGCATCGAGGAGCATAAGGAGAGCAAAGACCCTGAGCCGCTGACACTGTCCGTCCGCGAGGTGGGCGACATGCTGTCCGGCAGCGGTGTGTCCGCCGAAAAGGTGGAGGCCTTTCAGGAGGAGTGCCGCCGGCAGTACGGTGAGGACGCGGCACTGAATCCAAAAAACATCATCGAAAGCGGCAAGTTCCAGATCACCACGCCGGAGGTGAAGATCGCCGTGTCTCCGGAATACAGCTATATGATCGAGGCCCGTGTGATCGACGGGCGGCGATACATTCTCATTCCCGCCGACGACGGCGTGGAGATCAACGGCATCGGGGTGAATATCCCCAATCCGCAGAAAAGCGGCGAATAAACCGGAGGGGAGACCGCATGAAGGGTACGATACGGGAACTGAATCTGGAGCTGGGCAGACCGACGGCGAATCAGGCGCTGCGGTGGCTGGAGGCGGAGCTGGAAGCGGCGCGGAAGATGAACACGCCGCTGCTGAAGCTGATCCACGGCTACGGCTCCTCCGGCAAGGGTGGCCGCATCCGCACCGCCAGCCGCCGCTATCTGGAGGAGGCCGCCGTTCAGGGACGTATCGCCGCCTATCTGCCGGGCGAGCAGTTCAGCATCTTCGACGAAACGACCCGGCGGGCCCTGCAGCAGTATCCCCGGCTGCGGCAGGACCGCGATCTGGACCGTGAGAACCGGGGAATTACCTTCGTTTTTCTCAGAAAGCTTTGAAAGCATGAACGCCCCACTGTGAAGTTATCTTGCTTCACAGTGGGGCGTTTTCAGGTAAGGGAGCGTTATCCCTGCGGCAGCCATTGCAGCAGACCGATGATGAACAGGTGCAGCGGGTAGTAAAGGTAGAAAAGCCACTTCATCACGCGGTTGATGGCGGGGCTTGCGCCGCGGCGGCCATTGTACCGGGCCAGCAGGGGAATGGAGAGCACCACGCAGAGCTGGAGCAGACCGTATACCCGGTCAAGCGCGAGACAGTACACCACGGCGTAGAGCGACACATAAAAGAGACACCAGAGGATCTGCTTTTTGGGCGCGTTCCGGTTGGAGCCGATGGAGAGGATGCACAGGGCGGCGATACAGCTCCAGTCCGCCGGGAAGGTGACCGCGCAGAGCAGCAGCACGCAGACGACCTTGACAGGCGTTTTCAGCCGTTCGCTGTCGCAGACCCACAGCATCAGCAGACCGCCCAGCAGCGACCACACCACACTGGTCTGATTCAGAACACTGCCGGAGGCAAACGGAATAAATGAGCGCCAGCCGGTAAAATCGTGGGAGGCAAACACATAGGCGAAATGGGAGACCACCGCCAGAAGCAGCAGCCGCGCGGCGTATTTCGCCTTGCTGCGGGTGTAGTGATAGCCCTCAGCGATGAAAAAGCACATGATGGGACAGGTCAGCCGCCCGATCACATGCATGACCAGCGCCAGCGCGTTTCTGTCATAGCCGGGAAACAGCATCCACGCCAGATGATCCACAGTCATGGCCGCAATGGCGATCAGCTTGAGCAGGTTGCTGTCCCATGTGCGGTGCGGCCCGCGCATGACGGCGCCCTCAGTCGCCGACACCGGTGTGAATGACCTTGCCCATGTTCCAGAGCAGGGCGACGCGCTTGGCGGCCTCCAGCCGCTCCTCCGGCGTATGGTAGGGGGCGTGAGCCGTCTCCGCGCCGCAGTCCATGCAGGTCACGGACACGCACCAGCCCTGTTCATCCGTCATGACGCCTGCGCCGCGGCAAACGGGACAATCTTCCAGCTCGATTTCAAAAATAGGATCCATAGCAATGCTCCTTGTTACAGTGTTTCTTGTGACGCGCGGTCACGGGGTCAGTGTATCACACGGCGGTAAAAATAGCAAGACGCGGGAAAACGAAAAGATTGCAACGTGCGGGCGATTTTGGTATAATGCGGCAGAGGTGAGAATTATGAGCAACGTGACATATCTGGAGACCGGCAGCACGGATCCCGCCTATAATCTGGCGTTTGAGGAGTATGTGCTGACCCATCGCACACAGGGCGACTATCTGCTGCTGTGGCAGAACGACAACACCATCGTGGTGGGGCAGAACCAGAACACCGCGCAGGAGATCGACCCCGCCTTTGTCAAGGAGCACCATATCACCGTGGTGCGGCGCGGCACCGGCGGCGGCGCGGTGTACCACGATCTGGGCAACCTGAACTATTCGTTTATTACCGATACCGGCGCGGCGGAGCGCCTGACGATGGACCGCTTTACCCGCCCCATCGTGGAGGCGCTGCAGAACCTCGGCCTGAACGCCGAGGCGTCCGGCCGCAACGATATTCTGGTGGAGGGCCGCAAGGTGTCCGGCACGGCGCAGCGCCTTGTTCACGGGCGCATCCTGCACCACGGCACGCTGCTGTTTGACTCCCGGCCGGAGATGATCGCCGGCGCCCTGCGGGTGGATCAGGCGAAGTTTACCTCCAAGAGCGCCAAGTCCGTCAAGAGCCGCATCGGCAATATCCGGGAGTTTCTGCCGGCGGATATGACGCTTCCGGAATTCTGGGAGTATCTGAAGCGGCAGCTGGCCGGAACGGGACTGGTACAGAGCGCCCTGATGGCGGACGAGCTGGCGCAGGTCAGCAGGCTGGCCGACGAGAAGTACCGCACATGGGAGTGGACGTATGGCCGCTCGCCCAAGTTCGATATGGTAAAGCGGAACTACTTTACCGGCGGACGGCTGGAGGTGGGCGTTTCCGTAGATCACGGAAGCATTACCGAGATCCGCTTCTATGGCGATTTTCTCAGTCTGACCGATACCACGCCGCTGTGCCGGGCACTGGAGGGCGTCGCCTACCGGGAGGACGCGGTGGCCGCTGTGCTGGACAGCCAGCCCATGGCGGAGATGTTCGGAGGCATCACACGGGATGAGGTGCTGCGTACCATTTTTAATCAGTGACAAAGAGAGACATGGGGCGCTGTCCCATGTCTCTCTTTTTGCCGGGGAGAAAAGTTTCTCTTGACAAGTGAACGTGCGTTCACTATACTATACGGTAAACGAGCGTTTACCGTATAGTATAGGAGGAGATCATAGTATGGAATATACACGCAGCAAAGCGTATGATACACCGGCCCTGCAAAGCAAGATCATGGGCCCCAACCCCGTCAAGCTGGAGGAGGAACTGCTGGTGGATCACCGCATCCCCGCGGGAGCGGTGGTGTGCGATCTGGGCAGCGAGCAGGGGCTGACGTCTGTGTTTCTGGCCAAGGAATACGGCTTTACCGTCTATGCCGCCGACCTGTGGAGCGATCCGCAGGAGAACCGCGTCTTTTTCCGCGAAATGGGCCTGACGGATGAGCAGATCATTCCGGTGAAGGCCGATGCCACCGACCTGCCCTTTGAAAAGGAATTCTTTGACGCGGTGGTCACCACCGATTCCTACAACTATTTTGGCCGGAACCCCCGTTATCTGGACGACAAGTTGCTGCCCTTTGTGAAGCGGGGCGGGTATATCTACATCGCCATCCCCGGCATGAAGCGGGACTGCCACGACCATCTGCCGCCGGAGCTGCTGCTGTCTTGGACGCCGGAGCAGCTGGACTACATGCACGATACGGCCTATTGGAGCGACATGGTCCGTCAGTGCCGCGGCGCGGAGGTGCTGTGCGTGGCGGAAATGGAGGCCAATGAGGAGGTCTGGGCCGACTGGCTGCGGCAGGAGAATCCCTATGCCATCGGCGATCGCCGATCCATGGAGGCCGGCGGCGGAAAGTACCTGAACTTTATCAAGATCGTTCTGAGAAGGGTGTAAAAAATCCGCGGCCTCTGGCCCGCGGATTTTTTACACCCGCTTGGCAAAGAGTTTCCAGAAAGTTCACAGCTGCGGGGTAGTATTTTTCTGTTTTAGTGATACAATACACTGTGACAAATGTCACAGCGTCAAGAAGGAGCGAGGAGACTATGCAGGCCATCAAAACGTTTGTCAAGGATCATCCCCATATGTGGTGGGGGCTGTTTCTGCCGGTCTATCTGACGGCATTTTTCACCATCGAGCATTTCATCACGGATAACTACTGGGCCACGGAGCTGCCCCTTGACCGGCTGATCCCCTTCTGTCCGTACTTTATCGCGTTCTACATGAGCTGGAGCCCGCTGCTGGCGGTGCTGGGCATCTACCTGATCCTGAAGGACGCCGAGGGCTTCCGCCGGTATATCTGGATGCTGGCGCTGTCGTTTTTCAGTGCCACGCTGTTCTGTATTCTGGTGCCCAACGGACAGGATCTCCGTCCGGCGGATCTGGTGGTAACGGACATTTTCGCTTGGGCAGTGCAGCTGACGTATACGCTGGACACCAATACCAACGTGTTCCCCAGCGTCCATGTGCTGGGTGTGATCGCGGCGGTGACCTCCGTGTGGGAAACGCCGGGGCTGCGGAAGAGCGGCTGGCGGTGGTTCGCGGCAGTGTACGGGCTGGTCATCATCGCCTCCACGCTGCTGGTGAAGCAGCATACCATTCTGGATG
>USMI01000009.1 GCA_900555735.1 uncultured Eubacteriales bacterium
CCCGCCACATCCGCCGCCTTGGTCAGCACAGGCCGCCCCGCTCTTCGCATCTGCCGCAGCAGGGCGCGGCCCGTTTCGTTGGCCGCCAGCACACGGGCGTAGGGTACGGTATCCGGCGCTTTGGGAATCCCCAGCCATGCCGCGAGCACCAGCCGCCGCAGGCGGGCCGCCGGATAGCGCTTGGTTTTCACCGCCGCCAGCAGCTCCTCCACCGTGGCGCAGCGACGCACCGCGTCGTACACCCGGTGGTATAGGCCCTCTCCGCCGCCGTCATAGGCGGCAAATTCCTCCTCTGTCATCTGCCGCAGGCGGGCCAGAACGGCCCGCTCCACATGGCGGCTGTCCGTCACACGCCCTGCCGCCAGCTCACGAGCCAGCACCGCCGCAGCGGCCTCCGGCATGAAGGAAAAGGCCGACGCTCCCTTGCCCTGCCGCACCAGCTGACGGATATAGGTGGCGGAGGCATAGCCCTCCGACGGAGCGCCGTCATGACCGGCGCCGACCCGCCGCACCACGATCGGCGTTATGTCAACCTCGAGTTGGCGGCAGGCCTTCAGATATTCCACCGCCAGCGTGTCGTTGGGCTGGCGCAGCACCGACGCGGCATCCCCCAGACGGGTCTCCACGGCCTTCTGCCGGGCGGCGGCGTAGGTGACGCCTGCTGCCAGCTCTAACCGGATATCCGCCTGCAAATCGGGAGACAACAGCGTGTCCGCCACACGTTGCAGCAGCGCGGCGTCGCCGCACTCGCTGCCGAAGCCAATGTGGGTACAGCCCGCCATAGTCAGCAGCTGGACGCCGCCTTTGGCAAAGGTCTCCGCCGTGGCCATGGCCCACGCCGTAGGCAGCTCCAGCACCAGATCCGCGCCGCAGCTGACCGCCATCTCCGCCCGGGAGAGCTTATTCACCAGCGCAGGCTCGCCCCGCTGGACGAAATTGCCGCTCATGGCGCAGACCACGGCGTCCGCGCCATGCTGCCGCAGTTGGGCCATCAGGTAGGCATGGCCGCTGTGGAGCGGATTGAATTCACAGATGATCCCCGCAACGGTCATATGGGGTGCTCCTTTCCGTTATTGGCCGCTATTGGCCTGCCACAGCCGCCGGATGGCGCGTTCCTCGCCGCCGTCGCAGGCCACCTGCGTCACACTGTCCATCCGGAACAGACACGCTCCGTCACCATAGCCGTACTCGTCTATCAGCGTCAGCTCGGCGGTCTCCCCGTTTACCGCAGTCACCAGTCCGACGGCGTCATTTGTGCCGCTGTCCCGGAACTCGACGGATGCCACCCACCCATGCCGCGCCGCCATGGACAGCAGCTGCGCCGCAATGCTGCCGCAGCCCGCTTCCCAGCGCCGGTCCGGCAGCTGGATGCCCTGCATCAGCTTTCGCATTTTCGCGTCGTACTGGCCGCCGGATTCGATTCTCTGTACGCTGCCGGTCTCCTTCACCAGCAGGCCGTCGTAGGCGCCGTCCGGCGCGATCAGGTACAGGGCCGCAAAGTCCTCGTCCGCCGCCAGCACTCTGCCATAGCAGAATTTTCCGGTATCGCCCGGATCCATATAAAGCATCAGGTATTCACCTGTGACCATCGCCTGTTGCAGCCGTCGCAGCATCCGCGTCACTTCCTCTCGTTTTTTTCTCATTTTACCCCATGCGGCAGACAAATGCAACTTGACATTTGCCCCGCGCCATATTTACAATAGGAGCAACACAACGAAATGAGGTCTGTACCTATGCATATTGCCCTTTTCTACGCCATGCCGTCGGAGATCGACAGCCTCATCCACGGGGCCGAGCCTATGGAGACGGTACACGGCGTATCCTTTTACCGCATCCGGCCCAACGTCATCGCCTGCTGCGGCGGCGTGGGCAAGGTGAACGCCGCCATGGCCGCCGCGCTGCTGATCGAGCGCTATCACCCCGACCTGATCCTCAACGCCGGCGTGGCGGGCTGCTTTGAGGAGGTGCCCATCGGCACGCTGGTGCTGGCGGAGAAGTTCGTCCAGCACGACGTAGACACCACCGGCGTAGGCGACCCCATCGGGCTGGTGTCCACCGTCAACCGGGTGGACTTCCCCACCGCCGATCTTGAAAAGGCAAAGGCCGCCATGGACAAAACCGGCTATCCCTACCGCACCGGCACCGTGGCCACCGGCGACTGGTTCGGCATCCCCGGCCAGCGTGCCGACTGGGTGCGAGACACCTTCCACCCCCTGCTGTGCGAGATGGAGGGCGGCGCGGCGGCGCAGGTGTGCTATCGCTGCGGCATACCCTTTATGGCGCTGAAATCCGTGTCCGACTGCCTGACCAGCAAGCACGACTACAATTTTAATTTTCCCACCGCCATGCGAGACCTGAACGCCGCTGTCATGGCTCTGGTGGACCATCTGGAGGACTGAACCATGGAACGTATCGCAAGCTTTACCGTGAACCATGATGTGCTGACGCCGGGGCTGTATCTCAGCCGGCGGGACGGCAGCGTCACTACCTTCGACCTGCGCTTCAAGAAGCCCAACACCGGCGATCTGCTGACCAACGCCCAGATGCACTCGGTGGAGCACATCATCGCCACCGCCCTGCGCAACAGCGAGCAGAAGGAAGCCGTCATCTACTTCGGTCCCATGGGCTGCCAGACGGGCTTCTACTTCCTGTTTGACAGCGCTCAGCTCACCGACGCGCAGGCCATCGACCTGCTGCGGCAGGTGTTCGCACAGGGCGCGGCGTGGGAAGGTCCCATGCCCGGCAAGTCCTCCCGCGAATGTGGGAATTATGTCAACCTAGACGTAGCGCTGGCGCGGGAGTGCTGCGCGTTTTACGCCGGTGTGATCGACGGCTGGACGGTGGAAAAGCTGGTCTATCCGGAGTAAGGGAAAACGGGACGTTTTTCCGGAAAATTTGCCGGAAAAAACGGGGAATTTCTGTTGACAAAGGGATTTTCCGCTGTTATACTAATAAGGCCGCTTTGAATGGGTCAAAAGTTTCAGCTTCGACTGAACGCCCCCGACAGCGAGTCCGTAATTAAGGAAAGGCAGGTGCAACAAGTAATGCAGGCTATTATCGTGACCGGTGGTAAGCAGTACGCCGTCTCTGAGGGCGACATTCTGTTTATCGAAAAGCTGGACGCCGAGGCTGGCGCTTCCGTGGTGTTTGACCAGGTGCTGGCGATCGTGGACGGCGAGAACACCAAGTTCGGCACTCCCGTGGTGGAGGGCGCGAAGGTGGACGCCACCATCGTGAAGAACGGCAAGGGCAAGAAGATCCGTATCTTCAAGTACACCCCCAAGAAGGGTTACCGCAAACGTCAGGGTCATCGTCAGCCCTACACCAAGGTTGAGATCGGCAAGATCAGCTTCTAAGGTGACAGTATGACGAGCGTCATTTTCCACACCGTGGAAGAGCGCATCATCGGATTTGATGCACAGGGCCACAGCGGATACGGCGAAGAGGGCGAGGATATCGTCTGCGCCGCCGTGACCAGCGCCGTAAGGTTGGTGGAAGCCACCGTCAACGACGTGATGGGGCTGTGCGCCTCGGTGAAGGTCGATCAGGAGACCGCCGCCATTTCGTTCCGGCTGCCCGGAGGACTGGCGCCCACAGCGGAATCCACCTGTCAGAATTTGATGACGGGTCTGATGGTCTATCTGGCTCAGCTTCACGACGAATATCCGGAAAACATCGAAGTGATGGAGGCATAAGTCTCTCTCCTTCCGTATCTTTTAGAAAGGATGGTACTGCGAAATGTTGCACATTGGTCTGCAGTTCTTCGCCCATAAAAAAGGTATGGGCTCCACCAAGAACGGCCGCGACTCCGAGTCCAAGCGCCTTGGCCCCAAGCGCGCTGACGGTCAGTTCGTTCTGGCTGGCAACATCCTTGTTCGCCAGCGCGGCACCCACATTCACCCCGGCACCAACGTGGGCAAGGGTACCGATGACACCCTGTTCGCCAAGGCTGACGGCGTTGTCCGCTTTGAGCGTCTGGGCAAGGATCGTAAGCAGGTTTCTGTTTACCCCGCCGAGTAATTTTGTCTTGATCAAAAGCACGCCTGCCGCACGGCAGGCGTGTTTTTTACTATCGAGGCCCGTCCGGATTACGCGGCAGTCCTCTGGCGTCCCCACTTGACGTACACGGAAATTTCCGCTAAAATAGGATATACTAGGTGTATAAGGCACATTTTTCAAATATAACGAGGTAATACAATGGCAAACGGATTCATCGACAAGGCCCGCATCACCTGCCGCGCCGGCAACGGCGGCAACGGAGCGGTAGCCTTCCATCGGGAGAAATACATTGCCGCCGGCGGCCCCGACGGCGGCGACGGCGGCGACGGCGGCTCCATCATCCTGAAGGTGGACGACAACATGTCCACCCTGATGGACTTCCGCTACAAGCGCAAATATGTGGCCGACAACGGCGTAGACGGGCAGGGCGGCCGCAAGTCCGGCAAGGACGGTCAGAGCCTGACCATCCGTGTCCCTCGCGGCACACTGGTGCGGGACGCCGAAACCGGCGAGATCATCAAGGATATGTCCGACGATGCGCCCTATGTGCTGTGCAAGGGCGGCCGGGGCGGCTGGGGCAACCAGCACTTCGCCACCCCCACCCGTCAGGTGCCCCGCTTCGCCAAGGCGGGTCTGCCCGGCGAGAGCCACGACGTGGTGCTGGAGCTGAAGCTGCTGGCGGACGTGGGACTGGTGGGCTTCCCCAACGTGGGCAAATCCACGCTGCTGAGCGTGGTCACCAAGGCCCATCCCAAGATCGCCAACTACCACTTCACCACCCTGTATCCCAATCTGGGCGTGGTGTATGTAGACGAAGGCGTCAGCTTCGTCATGGCGGATATCCCCGGCATTATCGAGGGCGCCAGCGAGGGCGCGGGCCTTGGCCACGACTTCCTGCGGCATATCGACCGCTGCCGCCTGCTGGTGCATCTGGTGGACGTTTCCGGCAGCGAAGGCCGGGATCCCATCGCGGATTTTGACGCCATCAACGCCGAATTGAAGGAATACAGCCCCGAATTGGCCACCCGTCCCCAGATCGCCGTGGCCAACAAGACGGACCTTCTGATGGACGAGGAACAGCTGGATGCCTTCCGCACCCATGTGGAGAAGCTGGGCTATGAGTTCTTCGCCATGTCTGCCGCCACCCATCAGGGCACGCGGGAGCTGGTGCAGCGCATCAGTCAGCGGCTCAGCGAGCTGCCGCCGGTAACGGTGTACGAGCCGGAATATGTACCCCGTCCGCCTCAGATCGACACCTCCGAGCCGCTGCACATCGAGCGGGATGACAACACATGGCTGGTGGAAGGCCCGTGGCTCCAGCGGCTCATGGCCAACATCAACTTCTCCGACTACGAAAGCCGGATGTATTTCGACAAGATGCTGCGCCAGAGCGGCCTCTTCGACCGGCTGGAGCAGATGGGTATTCAGGATGGTCACATCGTCAGCATGTACGATCTGGAATTTGAGTACCAGCGCTGAAACCGCATAAACGACACCTCCGCCGCGCACACTAGCGGCGGAGGTGTTTTTTATGAAATATGCCATTGATCTCACCGATCTTCTCAACAACGATCCGCAGGCGTATACCTACTTCTATGCCCTGCCCGCCCAGACCCAGACCGACCTGCGCAAGCGGGACATCCGCAGCATGGAGGAACTGAAAGCCGCCGCGGCAGATCTGGCCTACGCCGACCGCCCGGACGTATTTTAGCTTTTTTCCGGCATGAAAATTGACCGCCTTCTCAGGCGGTCAATTCTTATATTGGCAGTGTCAAAACTCCAGATTCTTTTCGGTCTCCTTGCTGAACACATGGGCCACGTTGCCGCCGAAGATCATGTTGACCTCGCTGCCCATGGGGAAGTGGGCGGCATTGCCGTTAGTAGGCACGATGACCACCACGTCCTTGTCGCCCGCGGTGATGTGCAGGTGTACGGAGGAGCCCATCAACTCGCTGACGTCCACCTTGCCCTTAACGCCATCGGCGCACAGCATGATATGGTCAGGCCGGACACCCAGCACCACATCCTGCTCCGGCACATCCTTGGCGCTGAGGCGCGCCTGTTTTTCGTCGGACAACTCCACGGTGATACCGCTCAGCGTCACGGCGTACTTGCCGTTCTGCTTGATGAGCCGTGCGTCAAACAGGTTCATCTGGGGCGTGCCGATAAAGCCTGCCACGAACAGGTTGGCGGGATGGTCAAAGACCTCCTGAGGCGTGCCGATCTGCTGGATGAAGCCGTCCTTCATAATGACAATCCGGTCGCCCAGCGTCATAGCCTCGGTCTGGTCGTGGGTCACGTAAATAAATGTGGTATCGATCCGCTGGCGCAGCTTGATGATCTCGGCGCGCATCTGGTTACGCAGCTTGGCGTCCAGATTGGACAGAGGCTCGTCCATCAGGAACACAGCGGGATCGCGGACGATGGCGCGGCCAATGGCCACACGCTGGCGCTGGCCGCCGGACAGAGCCTTGGGCTTGCGATCCAGATACTGAGTGATGTCAAGGATCTCCGCCGCCTGACGCACCTTCTTGTCGATCTCGTCCTTGGGGACCTTCTTCAGCTTCAGGGAGAAGGCCATGTTCTCATACACGGTCATGTGGGGATACAGGGCGTAGTTCTGGAACACCATGGCGATATCACGATCCTTGGGCTCCACATCGTTCATCATCTTGTCGCCGATCCACAGCTCGCCGGAGGTGATGTCCTCCAGACCTGCGATCATGCGCAGGGTGGTGGATTTACCGCAGCCGGAGGGGCCCACCAGCACGATGAACTCCTTGTCGGCGATCTCCAGATTGAACTGCTGGACGGCCACAACGCCTTCCTCAGTGATCTGGAGATTGGTTTTCTTCTCCGGCTCCTCGCCCTTCTTGGTCTTTTTCTTTTTCTCGGTGTTGGGGTAGATCTTCTTCAGATCCTTCAATACGACCTTTGCCATCATTCGTTGACTGTAACTGTTCTGCCTCCGCAAGGAACAGTCTCGCAGCCGCCTTCCGGCGCACTGCCTTACGACAGGTCTCCACACTGCCGCACCGCCAGCCACAGCGGATCTTCCTCCTTTAAGTTGCCGCCGCCGGTCATAAAGTGGAGTGACCACCGGCGGTTGGAATAAGACAGTATCTATTTTACACGAATGTCCGGCAAATTACAAGGCCCAATACTGTGAACTTTTGCTCAAAAATGGTACGCTTACGAAACAGGCGCCGCTTATCTCCGCAAAGCGGCGGCGACCCGCTCCGCTATGAGCCGGTGGCCCTCCGCCGTAGGATGCAGGCCGTCCAGATACAGCTCCGGCCGGGGCGTGCCGTCCGCGCCCCGCAGCAGATCGTACAATGCAACATACGGCACACGGAACGTGCGGCAGAACAGGACCAACCACTGGTGATACGCCTCCAGTGTCGCTTTGTTGGAGGGACGCATCACCTCCTGCCACTCCGGCGTCACCGTCGGGAAGGACACCGCCAGCGGCGAGAGCACCACGCAGCGGCCTCCCGCCGTCAGCACCTGCTGCACCATGGCGCCCATATTGGCCCGTGCGCCGGTATCGACGCCGGAATAAAAGATATCGTTAATGCCGCCCATCAGCAGCACCGTCGACCGCATCCCAAGGGGCTGCTGCCGCAGCCGCGGGATGACCTCCGTATTCAGCCGCGCCAGCATTCCGCCGGTGGTGTCGCCGGACACGCCCAGATTCACCACCGGACACGCCAGCGCCTGTCCCACCAGTGTCGTCCACCGCTGCGCGGAACGCACGCCATAGCCGTAGGTAATGCTGTCACCCAAGCAGATCAGTTCCATCTCTGTCCCCTCTCCCGTAAAAGCGTTTTTCATCAGTATACCCTTCGGCGTCCCGCAAGTAAAGAAAAACTCTTTCCATGTCCTGATTTTCACTTTTTTCAAAAAAACGCTTGACTGTAAAGCGGCTTTATAGCTTACTATTACCGTAGGAGGTGGGGCCATGACCATCAAAGACATCGAAGCCCGGTCCGGCATGACGCGCGCCAACATCCGGTTTTATGAAGCCGAAGGGCTGCTGACTCCGGCACGGAGCGCCAACGGCTATCGGGACTATTCCGATCACGATCTGGAGGTACTCAAGCGTATCAAGCTGCTGCGAAGCCTTCGTATCCCGCTGGAGGAGATCAAGGCGCTGCACAACGACACCGACGATCTGCTCCACACGCTGGATCGCCATATCGCCGCGCTGAACGCCGAGCGGCAGGACATCGACCGCTCGGAGCAGGTGTGCCGGGAGATGCGGACGGACGGCGTCACCTATCAGACACTGGATGCCCAGAAATATCTGGACGCGCTGGATCGCGGCGTGGAGGAAAACGCCCTGTCCGCTGACGTAATCCCCGCTGTCCGGTCGCCGTGGCGGCGGTTTTTCGCCCGCGTGCTGGACGATCTTCTGTATACCGCGCTGTGGCTCGCCTTTCTTCTTCTGATCTGCAACGTCAATCCCAGCTATGGCCTGCTGAATACGCTCATGTCGCTTCTGATGATGCTGTTTCTGGAGCCGCTGCTGCTGCACCTCTGGGGCACCACGCCCGGCAAATGGGTGATGGGCCTTTCCGTCACAGACAGCGACGGCGGCCGCCTGACCTACTCCGCCGGACTTTCCCGCACACTGTCGGCAATGTGGTACGGCATGGGCCTTGGCATCATCCCCTTCTATCGGCTGTACCGGCTGTGGAAAAGCTATAAGGCCTGCGAGGAAGGCTCCGATCTCCCTTGGGAGGATGCGTCCGCCTTGTCCCTGCGGCCGCAGAAGCGGTGGCGTGCGCCGGTGCTGGCCTGCGCCTACATCGCCGTCGTGGTCGGTGCCTTGACGCTGTCCCTCATCTCCGCAGAGATGCCCCGTCACCGCGGCAGCATCACCACAGCGGAATTCTGCGACAACTTTAACCGTCTTGCCGCCTTCCAGAACATCAGCTATGAGAGCACGCTGGACAGTGACGGCACATGGCGCAGCGCACGGGACACCTACTCCATAAATGTCGACGGGCAGGCTGCTCCGCCGGACTTCACCATCACGGAAACCGACGGCGTCGTCACGCGGGTCGCGTTTCAGTACGCTTCCCATAAACCGGAGTACTGGCCGCCCAGCTTTCAGGACCAGATGATCCTGTCCGCCTTCTCCTATGCCGGCGTGCAGGAAGGCCTCTTCGGCTATCTGAACACCCGCGACACCATTTTGTCGGAAATTCAGGCCCATCCCTACGAGAGCTTTTCCTTTACGGAAAACGGCGTCACCCTCACCTGTAATGTGGCCTATTCCGGCTACGATCCACAGGGCGCAAAGTACCTCTGGCCCATAGACGACCAGAACGCATCGTATACCTTCTCCTTCTGCATGGAGAAAACCGCATAAGAAACGGGCCGTCCGGCGATCGCCGGACGGCCCATTGTCGTCAGGTGTCATCATTCGATAGGAGACAGGCAGTCCTCGCGTGATCCTCGACGTACCAACACAGTTTTATTATATTTTTACACGCCCAGCTTTTCCAGCGCCGCCAGCTTCAGGCAGTTGCAGAAGATGGCGATGGCCTGCTTCAGTTCCTCCACAGGCGGGAAGGAGGGCGCAATGCGAATGTTGCTGTCGTTGGGGTCGATGCCGTAGGGGAAGGTGGCGCCCGCGCCGGTCATGGTGACACCCGCCTCCTTGCACAGCGCCAGCGTCCGCTTGGCGCAGCCGTGCATGGCGTCCACGCTGACGAAATAGCCGCCCACGGGGCGCTTGTAGTCCGCGATGCCCAGCAGAGCGATCTCAGTGTCCAGTGCATCCAGTACCGCATGGAACTTGGGCGCCAGAATGGCGGCATGCTTCTTCATCAGGGCCAGCGTATGGGCTTTATCCTTCAGATACTTCACATGGCGCAGCTGGTTGATCTTGTCGAAGCCGATGGTCTGGATGTTGATGAGCTTGCTGAAATAGTCGATGTTGGCCTCGCTGGCGGCCATCACGCCTACGCCCGCGCCGGGGAAGGTGACCTTGCTGGTGGAGGCGAACTCATACACCATGTCGGCATTGTCGTTTTCGGCGCACAGGCTGAGAATATCGGGGAAGTCCACATAGTCGCAGTCGAACTCATGGATGCAGTAGGCGTTATCCCACATCAGCATGAAATCGGGGGCGGCGGGCTTCAGGGCCGCCAGACGGCGGATGGTCTCATCGGAATACACCACGCCCTCGGGGTTGGAGTACTTGGGAACATTCCACATACCCTTGACGGCAGGATCCTTCACCAGTTCCTCCACCATGTCCATATCGGGACCAGCGGCGGTCATGGGAACGGTGATCATCTCCACGCCGAAGGACTGGGTGACCTTGAAGTGCCGGTCATAGCCGGGGGCGGGGCAGAGCCACTTCACCTTGTCCAGCTTGCACCATGGCTTCTCGCTGTGGAGCAGGCCGTGGGTAAAGGCCTTGGACACCGCGTCATACATCAGCTGCAAACTGGCGTTGCCGCCCACGAACACCTGCTCCGGCTTGCAGCCCAGAATGTCGGCAAACAGCGCCTTGGCGGCGGGGATACCGGCCACCTCGCCATAGTTTCGGGTCTCGATACCGTCGGAGACAAAATCCTCCGGCTTGATGAGAACGCCGAAGATATCCGTCACCAGATCCAGCTGGTCGCGGCCCGGCTTGCCCCGTGCCATATTCAGCTTCAGGCCCAGCGCCTTCTGCTGCTCATAGGCCGCCTTGACGGCAGCATATTCCGCCTGACGCTCCTGCAGCGTCATTTCCGCGTACTTTTTCATGGTATTGCCTCCTTATATGCCTGTTATCGTACCATTTTTGCCTAGTCTACCACACTTACCGGCGTTTTGCAATACATATCCTGCGAACATTCGTCTTTCTGACGGGGATTTCCGGTGAGAAAATTGCCGTGGTCACCCACGGCAATTTTGTATATTATTTATAAGGTCTCGCTGGACTCGCTTTCGTCCCGTTCCTGCGCCAGCAGGGCCTTTTTAGCCTCCACGCCGGACTGGGCGCAGCCATACTCCCAGCTCCAGGGATCCCTGCGGCACACGCCGTCGGCATAGGGCACAAAGATGGACAGCAGGCCAAAGGCCGCCAGAAACCAGCAGTACCACATGCCGCCTACGATCCCGGCAGGGCTGGTGTACAGCTCCGCCGAGGTGACGGTGGCGTTGGTCAGGGCCGCGGCGCTGAGCAGCTGCGCGCCATAGGGGATGATGCCCTGAAACACGCAGGAGAAGATATCCAGCAGAGAGGCAGTGCGGCGGGGATCCACCTTGTACTCGTTGGACACGTCCCGGGCCATGTCGCCCGCCACGATGATGGCCACGGTGTTGTTGGCGGTGGCGCAGTCGCACAGGGACACCATGGCAGCGATACCCACCTGTGCGGACTTGTTGCCCTTCATGACAGCACGCAGCTTCCGGATGATCCACGCGATGCCGCCGTTTCTGGCGATCAGCTCCGACATGCCGCCGCACAGCAGCGTCAGGAAGAATACCTCGTTCATGCTGGTAAAGCCCGTCCACACGCTCTGGGCAAAGCCGGCAATGGTCATATCACCGGCGCAGATGCCGATGATGCCGGCGGAGAAAATACCGATGGTCAGGGCAAAGAACACGTTCAGGCCGCACAGCGCCAGCACCAGAACCAGCACATAGGGCAGCACCTTGATGATGTCAAAGGGCAGCGCCTCCAGCGGCATGACCACCTCGGGGCGGCCGATGAACAGCAGCAGCACCAGCGTCACAATGGCGGCAGGCAGGGCCACCAGAAAGTTGACCCGGAACTTATCCCGCATCTCGCAGCGCTGGCTGCGGGTAGCAGCGATGGTGGTATCAGAGATCATGGACAGGTTGTCGCCGAACATGGCGCCGCCCACCACCGCGCCGATGACCACCGTCAGGGACAATCCGCCCTTCTCCGCAATACCCACAGCGATGGGGATGACCGCGGAAACGGTGCCCATGGAGGAACCGGTGGCGGTGCCCATAAAGGCAGAGATCACAAACAGGCCCGCCGCCAGAAACTGCACCGGCACCAGCGAAAGGCCCAGATTCACGGTGGACTCCCGGCCGCCCATATTGGCCGCCACCTGCGCGAAAGCGCCCGCCAGAATGTAGATCATCAGCATGGTGAGAATGTCCACGTTGGCCGCGCCCTTGGCGAACACCTCAAACTTCTCGTTGATGGTGCCCTTGAACATGATGAAGGCCACCAGCACCGCCACGAACATGGCGGTAACAGAGGGGAACTGGTAAAAGGCCATCTCCTTGCCCTTCACCTGATAGTAAATGCCTGCACCCATGTAGATGACGATGAAGATCACAAAGGGGATCAGCGCCAGTCCGTTGGGCTTTTTCTCGTTGAGGGAATTTTTCATATCGGGGGAAACTCTCCTTTTCTTGTACTTTTCCTTTTCTCCACAGCAAAATGCCCGCGGGGTGTTTCCGCCCCGCGGACATCTTACAATTGGTATCATACAGGAGAATGGTTCCCATTGTCAACACCGTTTTCTATTTTTCTTCCATCTGGTTATCTATAACTTAGATAGCAAATCATCTTCTCCGCAGTTCATACACATCCGTGCGTCGGGCGGAGAGAACCGGCAATTGCTGCCGGATGGCCTCCACCCGTTCCATGTCCAGCGTGGTGACGGCGATCTGCGGCATTTCGTCACACTGATGGACGACCGTCCCCCACGGGTCGCATACGATGGAGTGGCCCCACGCCACATAGCCCGCCGAGGTATCCCGCGCCGAGGAGGTGCCAACGGTATAGCACTGGCCATCCACTGCCCGCTGGCGGAACAACAGCTCCCAATGGGCGGGACCGGTGGTCATGTTGAAGGCGGCGGGAACGACGATCAGCTTCGCGCCTGCCAGTGTCATCAGCTGTATCAGCTCCACAAATCGGAAGTCGAAGCAGACACACACGCCCACCGTCCCCCACGGGGTATCGAAGGTGGTAACGCTGTCGCCCGCCGTCAGGGTCTCAGACTCCATGAACCGCTGACCGCCTGCCACGGCGATGTCGAACAGGTGCATCTTCCTGTGCTTGGCCGCCATCTGTCCGTCAGGCGCAAACACATAGCAGGTGTTGTAGACCCTGCCCTCCGCCAGCTCCGGCACAGTGCCGCCCACCAACCAGATGCCTCGCTCCTTTGCCAGCGCGCTGAGGGCCCGCCAGACGTGGCCGCCCTCCTCCTCGCCGTAAGGGCGAAAGCAGGCGTTGTCATAGGGGCAGCAGAACATCTCCGGCAGGACCGCCATGTCAACGTTTCCCGCCTGCCGCACCATATCACAGGCGCGGCGGATATTCGCTTCCTTGTCGGCCGTAACGGGCATCTGGATCTGTGCGATCTTCAACTCCATAGCAACCTCCTAAAACTCCCGCAGCACCAGATCGGTGCGGCCCTGGTCCAGCGGAATGACCCGCAGTACCCGTCCGGCATACTCCTGCCGCACCATGTCCCGCAGGGCCGTACCGCCGTTGTAGCCGTGAACGATCCGCAGGCGGTAGGTGCCTGCCTTGGCCCGCCGCAGCGCCGCGTCAATGGTTATCTTGGCCTGATATGCGTTCTTTCCGTGCAGGTCGATCTCGACCACACCGCCTGCTGCCATTGTGCCGCCCTCCTCTTGTCTTTTCTTCTATGATAGCGTAAAAGGTTTGAGTTTGCAAGGTGAAGGTGGTATAATGATATATAAGATGGTCGCACTCTCCGAAGCAAACGGTATTTCGCGTCTGCGGACGCGAGGTACTTTTGGCCGCGTCTATCTGTGTTTACACAGCGTGATTTGGCAAAAGTAGGTCGCTCCGGAGAGCGAAACTCTCCTTACGCCCTAGAAAGGAACCCGCCTATGAAACTCCTCGTTCTCTCCGATTCCCACGGCAATGTGGACAATATGGCCCGCGCCGTGGAGCTGACCCGGCCCCGGCATATCCTGCATCTGGGGGACTGCCTTCGGGACGCGCAGGCGCTCCATGAGCGCTTTCCGGATATTCCCATGGACACCGTGCCCGGCAACTGCGACTGGGGCAGCTTTGATGCGCCGGAGCGGCTGCTGGAGTTCGACGGCGTGCGGGTGCTGATGATGCACGGCCATACCCGGAACGTAAAATCCTCGCCGCTGGCGGCCCAGTACGCCGCCCGGGAGTACGGCGCGGATGTGCTGCTGTTCGGCCATACCCACCGCCCGTTGGTGGATTACGACGGTACGCTGTACACCATGAACCCCGGCGCGGCGGGGGACTATCGCCGCCCCACCTACGGCGTGCTGACCATTGAAAACGGCAGGGCGGACTGCGCCGCATTTGTATTGGAGTAAGGATATGTTCTATATCGGTTGTCATCTCTCCCCCTCCGCCGGACTGCGGGCCATGGGGGAAACGGCGGTCTCTCTCGGGGCCACCACGCTGCAATTCTTCACCCGCAATCCAAGAGGCAGCAAAGCCAAGCCCATCGACCCCGCCGACGCGGCGGCGTTGATAGCCCTGTGCCGTGAGCAGCGCTTCGGCCCGCTGGTAGCCCACGCGCCCTACACCATCAACGCCTGCTCCAAGGACGAGCGCACCCGTGAATTCGCCCGCATGACACTGGCGGACGACTTACAGCGCATGGAGTACCTGCCCGGCAATCTCTACAATTTCCATCCCGGCAGCCACACCGGACAGGGCATCGAGACCGGCATCGCGCTCATCGCCGAAACGCTGAACGCCATCCTGACGCCGGATATCCATACCACGGTGCTGCTGGAGACCATGGCGGGCAAGGGCACGGAGGTGGGCGGCCGGTTCGAGGAGCTGCGTGAGATCCTTGACCGGGTAGAGATCTCCGATAAGATGGGCATTTGTCTGGACACCTGCCATGTGTCCGACGCGGGGTATGACATCATCCATGGTCTGGACGGCGTGCTGGCGGAATTTGACCGGGTAATCGGTCTTGACCGGCTGAAAGCCGTTCATGTCAACGACAGTCTCAACCCCTGCGGCGCGAAAAAGGATCGCCACGCCCGCATCGGTGAGGGCTATCTGGGGAAAGAGACCTTCCGCCGCGTCGTGAACCATCCCGCCTTACAGGGGCTTCCCATGGTGCTGGAGACCCCAAACGAGCTGCCCGGCTATGCCCGCGAGATCGCCCTGCTGCGGGACATGCATCATGACTGACCGCATAACAATAAGGCCCGCCTTCGCTGATGCGAAGGCGGGCCTTATCTTATCACTTTTATTCTGCCTTTTTCAGCGCCTCTTCCAGCGCCTTGGACAGCTGGTCGGGACAGGAGGTCCCCTTGCCGCCGCAGGAAATACCCTTCATCCGCTCAATGGCGTCGGTGGCCTTCATGCCCACCACCAGACGGGAGATGCCCTGCAGATTGCCGTTGCAGCCGCCCTCCACCTGCACATTCCTGATGATGCCGTCCTCCAGCTCCACCGTCATGCGGCGGGAGCACACGCCGCGCGGCGTAAACGTATAGGTCATACCATGTTCTCCTTTCCTTATTACCGCGGCACCGGCAGGATCAGCACATCCCTCCGGTTGCGCAGTGCGTATTCGATCGTATAGCGGGTGCCGCCGGAGCTTCCGTCATGGACGGCGATCAGCAGCTGACTGTGATCCACCATATAGCGGTTGCGCCGGTGCATGCAGCCGGGGTCGTACCGCTCCTGCACCACCGTGCGGTAGTTGCACAGCGCCGTCAGGTCCCGATAGCGCTCCTGCTGCTCCGCTGTCCAGCCGTCGCATTGGCTCAGACAGGGGATCGCCGCCTCCACGGTGATATCCTGCACCCGGTCGCGCAGACGCAGCACCTCCTCACAGAAGTAGGTATCGCAGCCGCGGGCCATGCCGCAGATGAAGTGGCGATAGCCGTCCGCGTAGGCCTTTTCCACCATCTCGCGGATGGAGGACTTCAGCGTCCGGCACCGTTCGTCCCGCTCGTTGTCACCCCACGGCAGCTTTTCGGGCCGATGGCCGGAAAAGCTGCAGCTGATCTGCATCGCGCGCATATGGCCCTCCTTCCGCTGTCCACAAGTCAAGTTCAGCGTCCCGCGGTATTGCGCTGCGGGACGCTGAAATCTGTTTTTTACTATCCGCCCAGATGATCCCTCACGGTATCCAGCAACGCGCCGAGACCGCCCAGCAGATCGCCCGGCGTATAGCCTCCATCGGTGTCCGTGCCGTCGTCATCCACATCCACATCGGTGCCGCTGAACGTGCCGCTGCCACCCCATGCCGGCGGCACGGAGTTCTCATCGCCGCCGATGGGATTGCCCCACATGACGTAGGCGCTGTCCTCCGCCACCACATCGGGGAAGTTGGCGAAGTAATCGCGGTAATAGTTCAGCACGCCGGTGCCATCATGCATGGTACACATCTGCGTGGGCTGATTGTCCACCGCCACCAGCTCGCTACGCACACGGCTGCCACGGGGATCCGCCTCGCACAGATTGGTGGCCAGCATGCCGCTGTCGGCGCATACCTTGACCTGCACCAGATCGCTGCAGGAGAAGAAGCTCTTGTTCTCCAGACCCTCATGGATGCGGGACATGACCTGCTTCCACAGGGCCGCCGCCGGATTGACGCCGCCGGAGGACACACGGCTGTTGCTCTCGTAGCCTACCCAGCAGGCGCCCACATAGTAGGGGCTGTAACCTACGAAATAGCGGTCCTTCTGATCGTTGGTGGTACCGGTCTTACCGGCCAGCGTCATGCCGCTGAAATTGGCGGAGGAGCCGGTGCCGCCGTTGACCACGTCATGAAGGAAGCTGTTCATCAGCGCGGCGGTGCTGGCCTTCATGGCCACATTGGACTGGATCTCATTCTCCAAAATCACATTGCCGTTGCTGTCCTCCACACGGGTGAAGGTACGGGGACGGGTATAGATGCCCTCGTTGACGAAGGCACCGTAAGCCGCCGCCATTTCCTCGGTGGTGACGCCGTTGGCATAGCCGCCCAGCGCCATAGCACCCACCTGCTCACTGTCGGACTGGGTCAGGGTGGTGAAGCCCAGACGGTCCGTCATGAAATTATAGGAATTGCCGGTGCCCAGCATCATATTGGCACGCACGGCGCAGGTATTCAGAGACTGCACCAGTGCGCGGCGCACCGTGACAAGACCTTGGAAGCGGCCGTTGTCGTTCTTGGGATAGGGGCTGTTGTTCAGCTCCAGCACAGGGTAATCGTCCAGCGTGGACGCACCGGTGATGACACCCTGATCCAAGGCCGGAGCATAGGTGCTGATGGGCTTTGCGGCAGAACCGCAGGGCCGCACGGAGGTAGCCCAGTTCCAGCCGCGATCCGCCGTTTTGGCGCCGGTGCCGCCCACCATGGCCACCACATAGCCGGTATAGGGATCGATGATGGTGATGGCGCCCTGCAGCTGCTCGGTCTCGCCGGTGCTCTTGGTACGGGTATAGGGGGTATTGCTGAGATCCTCGAACACGCTCTCGGCGATTTTCTGATACTCGTAATTCTGCGTGGTGTAGATCTTATAGCCCTTGCTGAACAGGGCGTTTTCCGCAGTACTGTGGTCATAGCCGAACTCATCCATCAGCGCCTCGATCACATCGTCGATCAGCGCGTCGGTGAAATAGGAATTGCGGGCCTTGTACTGGGACACTGCCTGCGTGGCCTCTTCCTTCGGTTCTTCGGTGGTATCCACCACGGCCTCGCCGTAGTAGTTGCCGGTATTGCTGTAACCGTTGGTAAAGACGACCTCCTCCGCCTTGGCGGCGTCATACTCCTCCTGCGAGATCTTTCCCTGATCCAGCATGGCGTCAAGGATCAGCACCTCACGCTTGCGGTTCTCCTCCCGGCTCCACTCGCCTTCAAAGGGGCCGTACTGGCTGGGGTTGTTGGTAATGCCGATCAGGCTGGCGCACTGGGCCAGAGACAGCTCGCTGACGCTCTTGCCGAAATAGGTGCGGGCCGCAGCCTCTACGCCGTAGCAGGACTGGCCCAGACAGATACGGTTCAGATACGCTTCAAGGATCTGATCCTTGTCATAGCGCTTCTCCAGCTCCAGCGCGCGGTAGATCTCCACCACCTTACGCTTGACGGTGCTCTCGTTGTCGCCGGTCACGTTCTTGATGAGCTGCTGGGTGATGGTGGAACCGCCCTGCACGCCCCGGCCCGTCAAAGTGCTGAGGATAGCGCGCACCGTGCCCCTGAAGTCCACGCCGTTATGGCTTTCAAAGCGCTTGTCCTCGATGGCGATGGCGGCATCCTGCATGTACTTGGGGATGTTGTCAAGGTCGACCCAGATACGGTTCTCGCCATCGCTGTACAGGGTCTGATACATGACCCATTCATCGGTCTTGGCGTCCAGATAGTACAGCTCCGTAGAGACCTTGGTCTCCAACTCGTCCACATAGACCTCCACCTTTCCCTTCAGGGATGTGTTGATCCATGTCATGAAAATGCCGGTGAAGATGGCGATGGTCAGTACAAGCACCAGCACGATGGTGCCGATCACACGGCCGGCCTTTCCTTTCTTTTTCGGGCGCGGCGCATGCTGCGGCTCCTGATACGTTTCTTCCTGTCTGTGACCGGCGCTCTGCTGTGGGCGGCCGAACAGGCCGCGGTGCTTCCTCTTGTTTTCACTCATAACAGGGCACCTCCTTTTCTTTGTTGTATTTCGATGCATGCCCGGCGCGGCGCTTTCGCTCTTCCGCCGGGTACACATACTTGCCCAGTTTCATGCTATTTAAGTATTGTACCACATCTGTCAAATATTAAAAACCCCTTCTTTTGACATTTTCCCGCCAAAAACCCTCCGAATTGTTTTCATATTCCCTTTTTCATGCAGCTTTCTTGTATCCTGATACAAAAAACTCATGCCACGCCGTCTTGCATTTCGGCAGAAGATAGGGTACAATACCTGATACCCTATGAAATAAGGAGGCAATACCAATGAGCGAAGATTTCGGCCCGAATTTCATCTCCCTGACGGATGAAGACGGCAACGAGTTTGAATTGGAGTATATCGACGCGCTGGAGCTGGACGGACAGACCTATATGGCCTTCTTCCCCGCTGTGGAGGAGGACGAGGCCAATGAGGAGGATCTGGGGCTGGTGATCCTCAAGTCCATCATGGCGGACGGCGAGGAGCAGTTGTCCACGCTGGACAGCGACGAGGAGCTTGACCGGGTCTACGACCTGTTCATGGAGCAGCTGCTGGCAGACGAGGAAGAAGATTCCTGAAAAAAAATAGCAAAATTCTCTTTTCTTTTTCCCTGCTGCGTGGTATACTATGCCCAAGGTGAGCGTGTTGTATGACGCGCTTCGCCCCACAAACGATGTATGCGGGTCTTTTTTATCCTCACATCTTGTTATAGGGGATGTCGGATCAGCATGTGGTTTGCAGGCCTCCCGACTGCCGTCTGCGGTTGGAAGATGGAAGCAGTAAAGCAAGCTGGAGACAACCCACCTGCTAGGAAACGGTGCAGGTTATAACTTGGCCCGATGCAATTGAGAAGCAGCCGCAAGGCTGCTTCTCTCTATTTTTAATCAAAAGAGGGCTTATCGCCCTCTTTTGATTAAGCTGAGATTCGCTCCGAACCGCATTCACCCGCACACAAGGTGTGCGGGTGAACACTCTCTCCGCGCAAAGTGTTTTTCGCCACGTACACGCCGCGGCGAAAAACGATTCAACTGGTTCGCCGCCTGCGGGCGGCGAATTCTGCGAAGCCTTCTACCGCTTCTGCGCCTTTTCCGCCCTTTTCCTCCCTGCCAAAATATAATACTTGCACATTTGGCAAATCTACTGTATAATAGGCAGGTATTTTACGACCAAGGGCGTATTGCGCCTATCACTTGAGAGGACTGAAAACAAATGAGTGCATCCAGAGAAAAGAAAAACCGTCAGGAGCTGGCCGCTCAGGGTCATGTGGACCCCCGCGTGGAGCGCGAGGCCAAGGAGGCCAAGGAGCAGAAAAAGAGTCGGCTCCTTTACGGCGGCATCGCCGTTCTGTTCGTGATCGTGGCCGCTGCGGTGCTGCTGTATAACTCCGGCATCTTCCAGCGCGGTACCACCGCCCTGACTGTGGACGGCAAGGATTTCACCGCCGCAGAGGTGGATTACTACTATTATTCCGCCCTCAACTCCGTGGCTTCCTCCCAGTATTCTTCTATTCTGGGACTGAGCACCAGCACCTCCCTGAAGAACCAGACCATCAACTCCACGGCCAAGATGATGCTGCAGATCTCCGACGAGGGCGACATCACTTGGGATGAGTATTTGAAGGATCAGGCCAAGACCAATCTGACCCAGCGCTATCTGCTGAGCGAAAAGGCCAAGGCCGAGGGCATCACCTTCGACGACGACATGAAGGCCGAGCTGAACGACACGCTGGACCAGATCACCGCAAACGCCAAGCAGAACGGCGGCTATACGCTTTCCGCTTACCTCAAGCTGCTCTACGGCTCCAACATGACGGTGAGCACCTTCAAGAGTCTCTTCGAAATGGACGAGCTGGCCTCCCACTATGTGCAGGAGTACGTCGACGGCCTGACCTATACCGACGACGAACTGGAAGCCTGCTATGAGGCGGACAAGAACAGCTTTGACGTGACCGATTTCGAGTACATCAGCTTCACCGCCACTGCCGCCAGCACCACCGATTCGGACGGCAATACCGTGGAGGCTACGGACGAGGAGAAGGCCGCTGCCAAGCAGGCTGCCGAGGATGCCGCCGCTGACGCCGCCGAGCGCTATGCCGCCGGTGAGTCTCTGGAGGACATCGCCGCCTCCTATGAGGATATCGCCAAGTACACTCATCAGGACAACGGCACCTACGCCGACACCGATCTGGTGAATTGGGCCTTTGACGCTGACCGCGCCGAGGGCGATACCACCACCATCCAGACCGACTCCAACGTCTATTTCGCACTGTTCCACAGCCGCAGCCGTCAGGACTACAAGCTGGTCAATGTCCGGCACATTCTCTTCCTTGCCGACGCTTCCTCTCTGGACAAGGAGTCCGAGACCTATGAGGCCGATGTGGCCGCACTGGAGGAGACCGCTCACGCCAACGCTGAGAAGGCCCTGAAGGAGTGGCAGGACGGCGGCGCTACCGCCGAGCTGTTTGCCCAGATGGCCACCGAGCAGTCTGAGGATACGGGCAGCGCCGCCAGCGGCGGCCTGTACGAGGGCATCAGCAAGTCCACCAACTTCGTGCAGCCGTTCCTCGACTGGTGCTTCGCCGATGGCCGTCAGGTGGGCGACGCCGGTGTCGTTGACAGCAGCTACGGCAGCCATGTCATGTATCTGGACAGCTTCGGCGAGCCCTATTGGAAGACGCTGGCCGAAAATCAGCTGAAGAACGACGCCTACGACACCTGGCTGGCAGAGCAAACTGCCGCCGAGACCGTGACGGAAGGCTCCGGCATGAAGTACGTCGGTTTTTAATTGATCCGCATCCAACAAAAGGACCGGCGCAACGCCGGTCCTTTCCTGTATTTGAGGAACTTCTATGCACGAAGAATTTTTAAGAACAGAAATGATTCTGGGCGGTGACGCGCTGGAAAAGCTGCGCCGCAGCCATGTGGCCGTATTCGGTCTCGGCGGCGTGGGCAGCTATGTGACCGAGGCGCTGTGCCGTGCCGGTGTGGGGGAGTTGACTCTCATCGACGGCGACACGGTGTCCGTCAGCAATATCAACCGCCAGCTGTATGCTCTGCACTCCACCATCGGCATGCCGAAAGCGGAGGCCGCCGCCGCCCGCTGCCGGGACATCTGCCCGGACACGGTGGTACATCCCATCGTGGGCATCTACGACGCCGCCCACCGGGAGGATTTCTTTACCGGCCGGTATGATTACATCGTGGACGCCATCGATCTGGTCAGCTGCAAGCTGGATCTGATCGAACAGGCCCGGCAGCGCCGCATCCCCATTCTGACGGCGCTGGGCACCGGCAACAAGCTCCAGCCCGAGCTGCTGACCATTACCGATATCGCCAAGACCTCCGGCTGCCCGCTGGCCCGCGTGATGCGCAAGGAGCTGCGCACCCGGGGCATCCACCATCTGAAGGTGGTGTTCAGCCCGGAGCAGCCCGGCGAAACGCAGCAGCTGGAGACGCCGCCGCCCGGCCGGCGCAGCGTACCCGCCAGCGTGTCGTGGGTGCCCTCCGTGGCCGGACTGCTGATGGCAGGCACGGTGGTACAGGATCTGCTGAATGCAGGAGGTTTGATCCCATGATCCTGTTAGGTTCTCTTGTCAATGGCGGCGCTATCGTCGCAGGCGGCCTTGTGGGCATGTTCGCGGGAAAGCTGCTGCCCGAGCGTCTGCGCAGCTCCGTTATGTCCGCGTTGTCCCTGATGACCATCGGTATCGCCATACCGGGCCTGCTGAAAAGCGCCAACGCACTGATCCCCATTATCTCCATGGTCATCGGCACCATCATCGGTGAGCTGCTGAACATTGACGCCGCCGTCAATAAGCTGGGTGAAAATCTGCAGAAGCGCTTTTCCGGCAGCCGTGTCACCGAGGGCTTTGTCACCGGCTCGCTGGTGTTCGCCATCGGTGCGCTGGCCGTTATGGGGCCGCTGCAAAGCGGATTGCAGCACCAGCACAGCCTGCTGTTCTCCAAATCAGTCATTGACGGCGTCGCCTCGGTGGTGTTTGCCTCCACTCTGGGATTGGGCGTGGCGCTGTCCGGCATTATGGTGTTCGTGGTGGAAGGCTCCATCGCGCTGCTGGCATCGGTGGTGGCGCCCTATCTGGGTGATGCCGTGATCAACGAGATCACCTTTGTCGGCTCGCTGCTGATCGTGGGCATCAGCCTGAACCTGTTGGGGCTGACCAAACTGCGGATCCTGAACATGGTTCCCGCCATTCTGCTGCCGATCCTGCTGTGCCGTTTTATGTAAATAATCATTCAATTATACAAGGAGGGCTCCTTATGACCTATGGATTCATCGGTACCGGCAATATGGGCGGTGCGCTGGCCCGTGCCGCCGCCAAAACGGTGGAGGTGCGCAGCTGCATCGTGCTGGCCAACCGCACGCCGGAAAAAGCCGCGAAGCTGGCCGACGAGATCGGCGCTTCCGTTGCGGATAACCTGACCGTCGCCCGCGAGTGCGACTATATCCTGCTGGGCGTCAAGCCCCAGATGATGGCCGGTATGCTGGCCGAGATCGCGCCTGTCCTGCGGCAGCGCACCACGCCCTTCGTGCTGCTGAGCATGGCTGCTGGACTGACCGTGGCACGCATCCGCGAAATGGCGGGCGGCGATTACCCCGTGATCCGCATTATGCCCAACACCGCCGTAGCCGTTGGCGAGGGCGTGACGCTGTACTGCTGCTCCGACAACGTGACGGACGCGCAGCGGGAGGGCTTTATCTCCCTGCTGCACTGCTCCGGCCTGCTGGAGGAGCTGGACGAAAAGCTGATCGACGCAGGCAGCGCCGTGGCCGGCTGCGGCGGCGCGTTTGCCTATCTGTTTCTGGAGGCGCTGGCGGATGGCGGCGTGTATGCCGGCCTTCCCCGCGCCAAGGCACAGCGCTACGCTGCCCAGATGCTGCTGGGCGCGGCGCGGCTGGCACTTGAAAGCGATGACCACACCGCCGCGCTGAAGGATGCCGTCTGCTCTCCCGGCGGCACCACCATTGCCGGTGTCCGGGCGCTGGAGGAGCACGGCTTCCGCGCCGCTGCCATAGACGCCGTTATCGCCGCCTATGACCGGACAAAGGCACTGCAATAAGCGCCCGCCAATTAGTAAATGATCGTTTTGTCGTAATCTGCACATAAAAAACGGACAGCGTTGCTGTCCGTTTTTCGTCATGTAGCTTCTCCACGGTAAACAATCTATCATGAGGAGGAATAGGGCGATGGCTGCACGAGGAGAATCGTGCAGCCATCAAAAGGGATTTGAGGATAGAAAGGAAAAGTAATATGTGGAGAATTACTGTATATAAAATACACAATGTTGCAAGATTTGTAAAGCGACATTTTTTCATCTTTCTATGAAGAAATGTCATATTTGATGGTTGCATTTGCAGCAGTCTCATGGTAAAATCTGTGCTATTCTATGAGAAAGGACGGGATCTGCTATGGACAGCAAAAAGCTGGAAGCGCTGGCCGTCGCCGCGGAGCAGGGCAGCTTTACCCGCGCGGCAGAGCAGCTGGGCTATACCCAGTCAGGTCTGACCCACATGATGAACAGTCTGGAGCGGGAGATCGGCTTTGCCGTTCTGGTGCGTGACCGGCGCGGCGTTCGCCTGACGCCGGCGGGACAGCGGATCCTGCCGATGGTACAGCAATGCCTTGCCGCCAACCGTGCGCTGGAGCGGGAGATCGCGCTGGTGAACTCCCATCAGGAGGACACCATACGGGTGGCCTCCTATGCCAGCATCGCCATGCACTGGCTGCCGGAGCTGATCGAGCAGTTCCGCCGCCGGAACAGCGGCGTCAGCGTGGATGTGCAGATGGGCTCGGTGGAGGAGGTATACCGCTGGGTAAAAGAGGGAAAGGTGGATATGGCCTTTGCCAGCCGTCAGGAGAACAGCACGCTGGACTGGACGCCGCTGAAGCCAGATCCCCTGCTGGCCATCCTACCCCGCGATTTTGATACCGGCGGCGCGTCCAGTCTGGACGTGCGGCGACTGGAGGGTCAGGAATTTCTGATGCCGTCGCTGGGCTTCCATCTGGACATCATGCGGGCGCTGGACCGCTGCGGCGTGACCCCCATCATCCGGGACACGCAGGTCAGCGACACGGTCATCATCTCCATGGTGGAGCACGGACTGGGCGTCAGCATCCTCAGCCGACTGGTGCTGAAGGGCCGTTCTGACGATGTGCTGGCTCTGCCGCTTGACCCGCCCGCCGTGCGGGAGCTGGGCGTGGCCACGCTGCCCCGCAAGGACCTGCGGCCCATTGCCCGCCGCTTCATCAGCTTTACTGAGGAAATGGTAGACAGGCTGTAATGGAGCGTTGCGCTGCGGGCGCAAGAAGTATTTCGCTCCCCGGAACGAGTGACTGCCTCCGGCGGCCCACTTTTCCCAATAGCTGGAAAAGTGGGCAAAAGAGCCAGAAGAAACCAATGGTTTCTTCACTTCCTTGCACGCCATATATTTACAAAACTTGTTTTGTTTACCGCGCGTTTGCAGGACAGCGTTATTGTCGTACAAAATGTTGAATCGTCTCTGTTTCTCTGAACGCTGCCGCTTTTGCTCAAAAATGCAACAGCAATCGGCTCTACCGTTGATAGTACGAGCGGCAGCGGCGCAGAACGGAAGTCGATTCGTCATACGGAACGAAAACAAATATTTTCCGCAAACGCGTGGTAAACAGCCACAAATATACAACACAACACAGCGTGCGCGGATTCTTAAACCGCAGGTTTAAGCTGTCCTTTTGGGTACTTTTGGGACAGCGGCCAAAAGTACCTCGCGTCCGCAGACGCGAAACACCCCCCAAAAAAACAAATACACTCAACAGGAGACTTCCCTATGCTGAACTTCACCCCCGTGACCGCCGAAGCCATGCCGGTTCTGCGGCCCTACTATGAGAGCTGCACCTACCGCCTGTGTGAATACAGCGCAGGCGTCAAATACATGTGGCGGGACCACCTCCACTCGGAGTACGCCGAGACAGACGGGTGCCTCATCATCCGCAACTGCATCGACGGCGTGACCCAGTTTGACTATCCCATTCCCGGTCCGGAGGGCGACGTGGACGCCGCCCTGACCACCATCGAGGACTTCTGCCGCCAAAAGGGCGTGCGGCCCATCTTCTCCGTGGTGCCGGAGTCCGAAGCAGGCAAGCTGGCCCTGCGGTGGCCCCGTGTCACCATCACCAACGAGCGGGTATGGAAGGACTACCTCTACCACACGGAGGATCTGGCGCAGTTTGCCGGCCGCCATTACAGCGGGCAGCGCAACCACATCAATAAGTTCAATAAAGAACACCCCGACGCGGAATTCATTCCCCTGACGGCGGAAAACGCCGACCTGCTGGCAGCCTTCTGGGCCGACTATAACCGGGAGTTTCAGAAGCAAAGCCCCGAGGCCAAGCGGGAACTGGCGCTGGCGCAGGAGATGTTCACCCATCTGGACAAGGGACTGTTCCGGGCGGGCGGTATCCTGTGGGAGGGCCGTCTGCTGGCCATCGCGCTGGCAGAAAAATGCGGCGAGACGCTGATATGCCACATCGAAAAGGCTCTGTACTCCCATGCGGGCGTTTATCCCGCCATGGTGCAGAAATTCGCCGCCTACTACGGCGGCGACTGCCGCTGGATCAACCGTGAGGACGATGGCCGGGACCGGGGACTGCGCACCTCCAAGCTGCAATACCTGCCTGCCGAGCTAGGCGGCAAGATGCGGTTCGAGGTGGGCTGCGAGCTGGACGCCCTGCGGCATATCCCGGAGCTGACCACAGAGCGGCTGACCCTCTCCCCCTTTACCGACGCTGACAAAGCCGCCTACAACGCCCTGTGTCTGGACGACGACCGCAACCGCTGGTGGGGCTATGACTACCGGGACGACCTGAAGGGCGAGCTGACGGAGGACTACTTCCTGGATGTGACCCGGCAGGACTTTGAAAACCGCATCGCCATCAACTTTGCCGTCCGGCTGGAGGGCCGGTGCATCGGTGAGGTGGTGCTGTATAACGGCGACTGGCGGGGCACCATGGAGCAGGGCTGCCGTATCACGCCGGAATTTGCCGGCCACGGCTACGGCACCGAGGCGTTTGCCGCCGTGGCGGACTGGGCGCTGTACCATCTGGGGCTGACCCGCGTGGTGGCCAAATGCTACAGGGAAAACGCCGCGTCGGAGCGGATGCTGTCCTCCTGCATGTGGCACACCACCGACGACGAAACGTTCCGCTATTTTGAGAAGCTGGTATAAAGGGTATAAAAAACAGGGTGAAAGATCAAATTATCTTTCACCCTGTTTTCACGTTTTCAGCAGCTTCATCCGCTCCTTATAATCCGGCAGCACCTTGGCCACCTCGGCATAAAAGGCCGGGCTGTGGTCATGGTGGCGGATATGGGCCAGCTCGTGGACCACCACATAGTCGATGGCCTCCTCCGGGTACTGCATCAGGTACAGAGAGAAGCAGATGCCGTTCTTCCCCGAACAGCTGCCGAAGCGGGTCCGGGCGGATGTGATCTTCACCGACGTGGGCGTTACACCCATGATGGCGGCGTAGTGGGCCACCCTGTCCGGCAGCAGCTCCTTGGCCCGCTGCCGCAGCGCGGCGGTCTCCTGCTCCGTCAGAGGCGGATGGGCGGCCTGACGGGCGGCGACCTTGGCCTGCGCCTTTTCCAGCCACGCGGCGTGGGACGCCACGAAGCGCTTGATCTCGCCCTGCGGCATCCGCAGCGGTGCCCGTACCAGCACCCGTCCCTCCCGCGTTACCTCCAGCGCCACCGTGCGGCGGCGGGAGCGGACGATCTCATAGGTCATACGCTCACCTTCTTTCCCGACCAGTATATCACAGCACTATACAAATTGCAAAAGGTGTGGTATGATACCGCTGTACCATTGCAAGGGAGGTGCGTTCATGACCACCATCTGCCGGAGACTGCACCGGGGCGACGACCTGCTGCTGTCCATCAAGCGCATCTGCGCTGAGCACCGCATCGCCGCCGGAGTGGTGCTGTCGGGCGTAGGCTGCCTGACCCGCGCCGTACTGCGGGACGCCGACGGCGTTACCGTCCGCACGGTGGAGGAACACTGCGAGATCCTGTCGCTGATGGGCACTGTCAGCGAGGAACGGTGCCATCTGCACATTGCTCTGAGCCGTCAGGGGCTGGGCGCTTTCGGTGGACACCTGAAGGAGGGCTGCATCATCAACACCACCTGTGAGCTAGTGATCGGCGTGCTGGACGGCTGGCGCTACGGCATGGAGCAGGACGGCGAAACAGGCTATGACGAGATCACATTTGAAAGGGCTTGAATCACTCATGACGAACCGATTGGCGCTATTGCGCTTGTTTGCCTCTTTGGCCTCCTTCAAAACGCTGTACGACAGTGCGCGGGAAAACGAATATGTAGTATTCGCCGATTCGACCGTGCAGGTCGTGCCGCCTGCATATGACCGGACAGCCTTTGAGGCATCGGAAAATCACATCCACCTCCTTGACCATGTCACCCGGAAGGAATTTCAGGCATTGCTGCCGCTGGCGCCCCAATTGGGTGCGCTGCTCCTTGCCAGTCTGAAGCAGACCTTCCCGGAAAAGCATTTTATGGTTTTCGTATCGGTTCATCTGCACGATTCGCTTATTATACGCTTCCACCAGAAGTGGCCCGGCGAGCCGCCCTTCTGCGATCCCGCGAATTTTCAGAGCGGTGACGAACGGGTATTCTGCGTGGAGGGCTAACACATATGGCGCGGAGGAATGCGCCTGAAAGGACGGAGAGCCATGTACAATTCTACTCTTTGCTATATCGAGGACCCGCAGGGCAACTATCTGATGCTGCATCGGGTCAAGAAGAAAAATGACCTGAACCATGACAAATGGGTCGGCGTGGGCGGCAAGTTCGAGGCCGATGAAAGCCCGGAGGAATGTGTGCTGCGGGAAACGCTGGAGGAGACCGGACTGACGCTGACAGATTATCAGTACCGCGGTCTTGTGACCTTCGTGTCCGACCAGTGGGAGACGGAGTATATGCATGTGTTCACCGCCACCGGCTGGACCGGTGAGCTGATCGAATGCAACGAGGGCGTGCTGGAATGGATCCACAAGGATCAGCTGATGCAGCTGCCCCTGTGGGCCGGTGACAAGCTGTTTCTGGATCTCATCCACGACCCGGACACCCCCTTCTTCTCCATGAAGCTGCGCTATGAGGGCGAACGGCTGGCCTACGCCGCCCTGAACGGCAAGACGCTTATCATTGATTGACCGCACAAATCTTTCCTATGAAGGACAGGATATCCTGTCCTTCATTTTTTCTTCAGCAAAATCAACAAAGGCAAAACAAAAAAACTGTCATAACCAACGAAAATTCAAAAACCACATTGACACGCCATGTGAAAGTTGCTAAGATTGAACTTGCTCAGGTTGAAAACGTTTCCGGTAACGCTACCAAGTCATTTTCTCCCTGACTTGAAGGATGGGAGGGAGAAAACGTGACGATCAAGGACATTGCCCGCATGAGCGGCGTCAGTATCACCACCGTCTCCCGCGTGCTGAACAACCGCCCCGATGTCAGCGACGAGAGCCGCCGCAAGGTGCTGGATGTGATCGAAAGCACCAACTACATCCCCAACAACTCCGCCCGGGATCTGGTGAAAACCAAGTCTGATGCCATCGGACTTGTGGTGCGCGGCATCTCCAATCCCTTCTACACCGACATCATCCACGCGGTGGAGGCGGGCATCACCGCCGGCGGCTACACCATGGTGATGCAGCAGATCAGCTCCTGCGACGATGAGCTGAAGCAGGCCGCCATCATGGAGCGTGAAAAGCGCTTGCTGGGTCTGGTGCTGCTGGGCGGACGGTTCGACTATTCCGCCGCCGATCTGGCACTTCTGAATGTGCCGTTCGTGTGCTGCTCCTTCGGCAACCACTACGGAACGCTGGAGCACGCCGACTACTCCTCCGTGTCCATCGCCGACATGGAGAACGCCTGCCGGGCCACCCGTTATCTGATTGAAAACGGACACCGGCGCATCGCCGCCCTTATCACCCGGCCGGATGACCATTCCATCAGCCAGCTGCGGTACGAAGGCTATTGCAAGGCTCTGACCGACGCGGGCATCACGCCGGACGACGCGCTGGTGATCTGCACCGACACCTTCAACATTCAGGCCGCCTATCAGGCCATGAATCGCGCGCTGGACAGCGGCATGGACTTTACCGCCGTGTTCGCCATCTCTGACAACATGGCCATCGGCGCCATGCGTGCCCTGCGAGAGCACGGACGCACCGTACCGGATGACTGCTCGGTGATCGCCATTGACGGCATCGAGGTCTCGGACTACATCGACCCGCCGCTGACCACACTGTGCCAGCCTATGGAGAAGATGGGCCAGCGCAGCATGGAGATCCTGCTGGACATGATCGAGGGCCGCGCGGGCAATTGCCATGAGGTGCTGCCCACGGTGCTGCGGATCGGCGGCAGCGTGAAAAAGTTGGTATAAAACAGAACCGGTCATAGAAAAAGCGATATCGCTTTTTCTGCTTCCCATGGGAAGCATGAAATCGTTTTTTGCAGTACATACTGTGAAAATAAATATTGAATTGAAGGAGATCATCAACATGAAGAAGTTTCTTGCACTGATTCTTGCTCTTGTGATGGCTTTGTCTCTGGTCGCCTGCGGCGGCGGAAACAATGACGCACAGGGCAACGGCGATGGTGACACCACTGCCACCGGCAGCGTGTATTACCTGAACTTCAAGCCTGAGGCCGAGGATGCCTGGCAGGCTCTGGCCAAGACCTACACCGAGCAGACCGGCGTGCCTGTCAAGGTCGTGACCGCCGCCTCCGGCGAGTACGAGACCATGCTGGTGTCCGAGATGGACAAGGATGCCGCTCCCACCCTGTTCCAGTGCAACGAGGGCGGCGTGGCTACCTGGGGTGATTTCTGCTACGATCTGAGCAGCACCGACGTGTACAACGAGCTGGCTTCCAAGGACTACGCTCTGAAGAACGCCAACGGTGAGGTCATCTCCATCGCCTACTGCCTGGAGACCTACGGCATCATCGTCAACAAGGCTCTGCTGGAGCAGGCCGGTCACTCCGTGGACGAAATCACCAACTTTGAGACCCTGAAGGCCGTTGCTGACGACATTCACGCCCGTGCTTCCGAGCTGGGCTTCGACGCCTTCACCTCCGCCGGTCTGGACGGCAGCTCCTCCTGGCGCTTCTCCGGCCACCTGGCCAATATGCCTCTGTTCTATGAGTTCCGTGACGACAGCGTGAGCTCCAAGCCCGCCACCATCAAGGGTACTTATCTGGACAACTACAAGAACGTTTGGGATCTGTACATCACTGACTCCGCCACCACCGGCGCCGCCCTGCTGACCGCTACCGGCGATCAGGCTGAGGCTGAGTTCGGCGAGGGCAAGGCTGTGTTCTATCAGAACGGCACCTGGGAGTACAGCAACCTGACCGCTGCTGACAAGTTCGCCATGAACCCCGATGATCTGACCATGATCCCCATCTACTGCGGCGTGGAAGGCGAGGAGAAGGCCGGCCTGTGCACCGGTACCGAGAACTACTGGTCCGTCAACAAGAACGCCAAGCCCGAGGACATCCAGGCTACTCTGGACTTCCTGAAGTGGGTCGTTACCTCTGACGAGGGCACCACCATGATGTCCGAGCAGTTCGGCGCTTGCCCCTTCAAGTCCTCCAAGGCTCCCTCCAATCCGTTCAGCGCTCTGGCCAACGAGTACGTTGCCAACGGCTGCTATCCTGTCACCTGGGCCTTCAACTATACGCCCGCTGTGAACGATTGGCGTGCCGCCGTGGTGGATGCTCTGAGCAAGTACACCGCTGACAACGGCAGCTGGGACGACGTCAAGACCGCTTTCGTGGAAGGCTGGGCTACCCAGTACGCCAACGAGAACGCCTAACGTATCTCCGGAAACTGCATAAAACAGGGGGCGGGCTTTTCGCCCGCCCCCTGTTTCTCTCTTTGACACACAGGGTGTGACGAAAGCTGTCGGCCGAAGGGCCTTCGGCCAAGAGCTTTCGCCATAACGATATGATGGAGAACAGGAGTGGTCAAATGAAGCGATTTCAACGAAAACGGGATACGGCGGCACTGAACAGCCGTCTGATCCGCCGGCCTATTCAACGGATGGTGTGGCTGTTTCTGCTGCCCACCTTCGCCGCCTTTTGCATCGGGTTTCTGTGGCCCTTCCTGCAGGGCGCGTTTTTGTCCTTCTGTAAGTTCAAGCTCATCAGCCAGTGGTCGTGGGTGGGTTTTGACAATTATGTGAAAGCCTTCTCCGACAGCAGCTTCCTGCACGCCTTCTGGTTCACGGCGCTGTTCGCCTTTGTGTCGGTGCTGTTTATCAACACGCTGGCCTTTGCGGTGGCCTATGCGCTGACCCAGAACATCAAAGGCTCCAACCTGTTCCGCACCGTGTTCTTTATGCCTAACCTGATCGGCGGCATCGTGCTGGGCTACATCTGGTCCATGATCTTCGACGGCATTCTGGTGAAGTACAACAGCTCTGTGGTGCTCAACAGCAAATACGGCTTCTGGGGACTGATCATCCTGATCTGCTGGCAGCAGGTGGGCTACATGATGATCATCTACATCGCCGGACTGCAGGCTGTGCCGGAGGATATGCTGGAGGCCGCCCGCATCGACGGTGCCACCCGCTGGCAGACACTGTGGAAGGTGACCATTCCCAACATGATGAGCTCCTTCACCATCTGCATCTTCCTGACCCTGACCAACGGCTTCAAGCTGTTTGACCAGAACCTGGCGCTGACGGAGGGGCGTCCTTTCCTGCAACAAGCGGACGGCAGCGTCATCAAAACCACGGAGATGCTGGCGCTGAACATCTACAACTCCTTCTATTCCTCCAGCGGCAACAACCGCGGCACGGCGCAGGCCAAGGCGGTTCTGTTCTTCATTCTGGTGGCGGCCATCGGCTTGATCCAGCTGCGCTCCACCCGTAAAAAGGAGGTACAGCAGTGATGAAAAAAGGTCTGAAAACCCGGGAGGATCGCCGCAAGATGGCGCTGACAGTGGTATTCACCGTGATCTGCGTCATCTACGTGCTGCCCATCCTGATCGTGCTGATCAACTCCTTCAAGACAAACGCCGCCGTCAACACGGAGACCTTTGCCCTGCCCAACTCCGACACCTTTATGGGACTGCAGAACTACGTCAAGGGCATGACCTTCGGCAGCTATCCCTTTATCAAGGCTGTATTCTTCAGCCTGTTTATCACTGTGGTGTCCTCGGGACTGATCCTGCTGTGCACCTCTATGGCCGCCTGGTATGTGGCGCGCGTGGGGAGCCTGTTCAGCAAGATCGTATACTACCTGTGCGTGTTCTCCATGGTGGTGCCGTTCCAGATGGTGATGTTCACCC
>USMI01000010.1 GCA_900555735.1 uncultured Eubacteriales bacterium
GCAGGCTTTCGCCTTGCCGCCGCGACTGTCTGATCCACTCGCAGTCTCCATTTTACCCAACCGCGCCGCAAAAGTCAACGGCAAATCCCGCTTGATATTTCAGGAGAAGCTCTTGTTCTGAAATATGTTTTCGATTATAATTGTGGTAACTGAAAAATCGGCAAACCAGAATTCTGGGAGGTCATTATGGATAAAACATTTAATTTCGGCAAGCCCGAACCGGCTGCTCCGGAGTGGAAGGTCTACTTTGAGGGAAATTTCTGGGGGCATTTGGGGAAAGACCGTGCCGGAACAAAAATCAGATTGAATCAGCAGTTTGATTGGGCAGGGCATCATTGGATCATCCCCGCGGTGTATTCCTGCGGCAAAGGACTGGTGGTGGATCTCTGTATGCGTACTGAGGCGGAGGACATCCGCAGGTTCATAGCAAAATGGGACCTGACTGCTGAGAATGATTCAGAGGAAAACTTTACGCAGGAACAGCAGATGCAGATGGAACTGGAGAATCCGCTTGACCTTGATTTCAGCGCCCAAATAGTGTTGAACGGGAAAACAATGCAGTCTTCCCACGGTTGTGCAGTAGGCATCAGTCCATGTTTGCCGGATGGTGCGGCAAATAAGAAAGTGGCTCAAGCGGCAGCCGCTCATTATGGCTTGGACAACTCCTACGGCTGGACGATTTACAGGCAGTCTTATCTGTGGGGCGGAAAACACCGCCCCGAAATAACATCACTTTCCCTTACGATGGAGCAGCGGCCGTGCCGTGTACCCGGACCGCATTTCAAGGCACACGCGCCCGGCGATTCGTTTTCTTTTTTCCATCCGGTCAGCGGAACGGAATACACATTGACGGTGCAGGAATTGGAGAAACAGACAGCTTCTCAAGAACAATTTGACTCGAATTGCTGGGTCTACCCGACGCATTTTACCGCCATGAGCTATACACTCTCTCCTGAACCGGACGGTGATATTGCGATCTGCGATTGTGCTGAGGGTGACAAGCCTTTGAAACGAAATGATACTGCCTGTGTCGGTGTGATCGGCGGCGCGGTCAGCCCAGCCGTGATCGTGTTCGGAAAAAGCACCCAAGGAAATCTGCACACGGTTTGCTCCGCGCTGCACTTTGCACCGACAGCAGAAGATATTGAATGGCGTATTGAGTTTCATACCGTTCAATTTTTAAATGAAACCTTCTCGCTCATATAACGCACATGCGCCGGAGATCAGCATTTGAAAAGAGTGTGATCGTATGAAAAAGCGGAAAATAACGATGCTGCTCATACTCCTTTTCACAGTTGCGGCGGCTTTTTGCCTGTGGTTTGACTTCAACGCATACGAAAGCCAGTCCAGAACGATCCCCTGCGAGGATGACGGCATTATCTTTTCCATCACGACATTCAACGGCGACAGTGAATCCCAGCCGTTTGTCAAATGCCTTGGGCATACGTGGCTGTCCATTGATAATCAGTCCGGTCAATCGGTGTACCTAAAGAATCACGAGATCAAGCATGGCGAGATGATTACCTTCTCGGTTTGGGCCGTTTCTGATCTTCCGGGGCTGCTTTTCAATCTGGAATCGGCCTACATTTCAGCGCATGACCGGTACACCGACAGGAAGTCATTGAGCGTCAATATCGAAGAAGAACAGCTAAAGAGCATCGAAGCGTATATCGACCGGAGCGGCAAATGGACGCTCAGCAAAAATTGCAGTTACTGGTCAGTCCATCTATGGAACGAAGTGGTTGACGAGGCGTTCAGGCTCAAGACACAGACCCTTTTCTATACACCGAAAAGGCTGGAAAAATACTTTTGTGAATTTGATAGTGTCAAGGTAGACAAGGACTTTTCGCGGGCGGGACGTATCTTCTGTTACCGTGACGGCGTCAGAACGGAGCTGCAATTATGTTCATGAAAGCTATGAGAAGCAAGCCCGTGCGCTTGGTTTTATACACCGTGTTGGGCGCTTTCGGCCTTTATAACGGAGCTTCCTGCCTTGTTACACTGTATAAAGCTGGAAACCAGCCTTACCTGCTATCGGGGACGGAGCGGTTCGATTTTATGGGCTATCACATGATGGCCGCGATGCATGGCGCTACTTGTATTGTCCTTGCCGTCACTCTCATTCTTCTCGTCAGATGGATACGGAAAACCGAATCAAATCAGGCGTAAGCCTGACTGCAAACTATCAAAGCCCCCTCGTGAGCCTCACGAGGAGGCTTTCTTTTCTTCGCCGCCTGCTTATGGAAAGGAGTTGTATTTTCCGGCGGCATATGCTATACTGGTATATTGATATAATAGGTATATTGTAGGCATTTGCTTTTTTAAGGAGGTCTTTTATCATGAAGATCGTGGTTTTGTCCGGCGGTTTCTGCACCGAACGCCATGTGGGACTGGTCAGCGGCAGCGGCGTGTGCCGTGCCCTGCGGGAAAAGGGCCATCAGGCCATTTTTGTGGATATGTTCATGGGACTGGAAAACTACCATGGCAAGCTGGAGGATATTTTTGACGCACCCGACGGCCTGCTGGAAAAGGCGGCCATCGAGGAAACGGCACCCGATCTGGAGGCTGTCCGGGCGGCGCGGCAGGACAAGAGCCCTTCCCTGCTGGGCAAGGACGTGCTGAAGGTCTGCGCCATGGCCGACGCGGTATTTCTGGCCATGCACGGCGCCAACGGCGAGGATGGCCGTATTCAGGCGGCGCTGGATCTGGTGGGCGTGCCCTATACCGGCTCCGGCTACTTGGGCAGCGCCATGGCCATGGATAAGGCCGTCACCAAGCGGATGATGGACTCTCTGTGCATCCGCACCGCCCCGTGGGTGGACGTACATTACACGAAGGATGACATTCCCCGCCTGACCCGGGAGCTGATGGTGCCCTGCGCGGTGAAGATGGTCAACGGCGGCAGCTCCATCGGCATGGCCCTGCCCGACACCCGCGAGGAGTTGGAAAAGGCCCTCTACGACCTGCTGCCCTACGGCGGCCATGTGGTGGTAGAGAAGAAGATCAAGGGCCGTGAAATTCAGATCGCCGTGCTGGGCGACACCTATCTGCCCGCCGTGGAGATCATCCCCAAGGGCGAATACTTCGACTATGTGTGCAAGTATCAGAAGGGCGGCGCGGAAGAGATCTGCCCCGCGCCCATCTCCGACGAGGAGTGGCATCAGGTGGGCGAGATGGCGCTGAAGCTCCATCAGGGGCTGGGTCTGGCCGTCTACTCCCGCAGTGACTTCCTGCTGGACGCCGAGGGCAAGGCATGGTGCCTTGAGATCAACACCCTTCCGGGCATGACCCCCACCAGCCTTGTGCCACAGGAGGCGGCGCAGGTGGGGCTCAGCTACGCCGACCTGTGCGAGAAGATCGTGTTGGATTCCATCGAGGCCAGAAAGGCGGAATACAGATGACCGGCTGCACCGTAAAGGAGCTGTGCGCCGCTGTGGGCGGCACGCTGCTGCAACAGAGCGGCGCGGTGGTGACGGAGGTTTCCACCGACAGCCGCAGCATCCCCGCTGGGGCGCTGTTCGTCCCTCTGGTGGGTGAACGGTTCGACGGCCACGACTATCTGGACGCGGCGCTGGAACGCGGCGCGGCAGGCTGCCTGACAGCCAGAAAGCCCGCCTCCTTGCTGAACGACAAATTCTACATTCAGGTGTCCGACACGCTGGAGGCCCTGAAAGCACTGGCTGCGTGGTATCGGGATCGATTTGCTATCCCCATGGTGCAGGTCACCGGTAGCGCCGGAAAGACCACCACCAAGGAGATGATCGCCGCCGTGCTGAGCCAGCGGTTCTCCACGCTGAAAACGCAGGCCAACTTCAACAACGCCATCGGCACGCCCATGACGCTGCTGAACCTCAGCCCGGAGCATCAGGCCGCTGTTATTGAGACCGGCATGAACCACTTCGGCGAAATTCGCTATCTGGGCGAGATGGTGCGGCCTACCGTGGCCGTTATCACCAACGTGGGCGACGCCCATATCGAAAACTTAGGCGGCACGCGGCAGGGCATCCTGCAGGCCAAGTGCGAGATCTTCGAGAATCTGCAGCCGGTTGGCCTTGCCGTGCTGAACGGCGACGACGAGCTGCTGTCCGGTCTGGCGCTGCCCTTTGAGACGGTGCTGTGCGGCCGGCATGAGCGCTGCGGCGTCCGGGTCACCAACGTGGCCGAGCACGGCATTGAGGGCGTCACCTGCACCATCACCACAAAGCGGGATGTATACGAGGTAGCCATCCCCTCCCCCGGCGCGTACATGATCTATCCCGCCGCCATGGCCATCGCCATCGGCGAGCATCTGGGGCTGACCAAGGCGGAGCTGCTGTCCGGCATCGCCGCCTACCGTCCCGTAGGCAGCCGCATGCATCTGGTACGGTGCAGCAATGACCGCATCATCATCGACGACTGCTATAACGCCAACCCTCAGGCCATGGCGGAGGCCCTGCGTATTCTGGCCCAGACGGAGCATCCCCGCCGCATGGCGGTGCTGGGCGACATGGGCGAGCTGGGCGACCTGACGGAGCAGGCCCACCGGGACATGGGTGCGCTGACCCGCACCCTGGGACTGGATACCGTGGTGGCCGTCGGCCCCAAGGCCAAGGCGATTCAGGACGCCAACCCCGACGTCCTGTGGTTCCCCACGGTGGCCGATGCCCTGAGCGCCATCCGGGCGGCGTTCACCGCCGGAACGGCGGTGCTGGTGAAGGCGTCTCACGCCATGCATTTCACCGATATTGTAAAGGATCTGGAATCGACAGAGTAAATTTTTATGGTAGACATTTCTGTGAAGGACGTTGTCAAGTCCTTCGATCTGGAAAAGAAAATACTGGATGGCATCACCTTTCAGGTGGACACCGGCGAACGGGTGGGCCTGCTGGGCAAGAACGGCGCGGGCAAGACCACGCTGTTCCGCCTACTGACCGGCGAACTGGAGCCGGACAGCGGTCAGATCGTCATTGCCACAGGGCGGCGGATCGGGCTCATCTCCCAGATCCCCGTCTATCCCGCCGGATACACGGTGGAGGACGTGCTGGACTCCGCCTTTGAGCGGATGCAGGCCCTGAAGGACGAGATGGACGAGCTGACCGACCGGATGGCAAAGGGCGAGAGCGACAGCGCCATGCTGCGGCGGTACGATCACCTGACCGCCAGCTTCGAGGCGCTGGGCGGCTATGATACCGCCACCGCCAAAAACAAGGTGGCCAACGGCCTGTCCATCGACGGCGACATGCGGCAGAAGCTCTTTGACCAGCTGTCCGGCGGCGAAAAGACCCGCGTGAATCTAGGACGGCTGATTCTGGAGGATACGGACATCCTGCTGCTGGACGAGCCGACGAACCATCTGGACTTACAGGCCACGGAATGGCTGGAGGAATACCTCCGCAAGTTCCACGGCACGGTGGTGGCTATCAGCCATGACCGCTATTTCCTCGACCGCACCGTATCCCGCGTCATTGAGGTGCTGGACGGCAAGGCGGAGTTCTACAGCGGCAATTACAGCTTCTACGCCGTGGAAAAGGAGCGCCGCTATCAGGAGCGGATGAAGCAGTATCTGAAGGAGCAGGCCAAGATCCAGCAGCTGGAAAAGGCCGCCGAGCAGATGCACCTGTGGGCCTTTATGGGCAACGACGCCCTCCACAAGCGGGCTTTCAGCATGGAAAAGCGCATCGAGCGCATGCGCACCACTGCCAGACCCACCAAGGCTAAGAAGATGGATGCCCGGTTCGCCAGCCGTGAGTTCAAGGGCGATGAGGTGCTGCAATTCCGGGGCGTGACGAAGGCCTTCGATCAGCGGACGCTGTTCTCCGACGTATACCTGCGGGTGGAGGGCGGCGAGCGCATCGCCCTCATCGGCGAGAACGGCACCGGCAAGACCACGCTCCTCAATATGCTGACGGGGCGGGAGAGCTGCGACGGCGGCTCCATCCGTTTGGGGCCGTCGGTGAAGTGGGCCTATCTGGAGCAGGTCATCCACTTTGACCACCCGGAGCGGAATCTGGTGGACACCATGCTGTACGCCAAAAAGAATATTACGCCCCAGAGCGCCCGGAACCGGCTGGCGGCCTATCAGTTTCAGGGGGAGGACGTGTTCAAATCCGTCAGCGTCTTGTCCGGCGGCGAGCTGAGCCGCCTGCGGCTTTGCATGCTGATGGACGAGGAGATCAACCTCCTCATTCTGGACGAGCCCACCAACCATCTGGACATTGCCAGCCGGGAATGGGTGGAGGAGGCGGTGGAGGCCTTTGACGGCACGCTGCTGTTCGTCAGCCACGACCGCTACTTCATCAACCGCTTCGCCACCCGTATCTGGGAGCTGGCGGACGGCACCATCACCGACTATCCCATGGGCTTTGCCCAGTACCGCGCCATGAAGGCGGCGGAGCCGAAGCCGGAGCCTGCGGCCCCGGTAAAGAAGGGCGACACCCGCCAGAGCCGCGGCAACCGCAGCCAGCAGGCGGCCCGGCGGCAGTTGACCATTTGCGAGACCGGCATCGCCAAATTGGAAAAGGAGCTGGCGGCGCTGGACGAGGCCATGGCCGCCAACGCCTGCGACGCAGGCAAACTGAACGAGCTATTCACGCAGAAACAGGAGACGGAAGCCCGGCTGGAGCAGGAAATGGCCCGCTGGGAGGAGCTGTCCCTTGCATTGGAGGAATCTTGACTATGAGCGACGTATTATGTATCTATTACTCATTCAGCGGCAACACCCGCCGCGCTATGAAGGAGATCGCCGACGCGGTAGGCGCGGAGATCGTGGCCATCGACGACGGCGCCGACCGTAACGGCTGGCGCGGCCGCCTGCGGGCCGGTAAGGACGCCATGCGCCGCACCACCGCCCCGCTGAAGCCCTTCACCACTGAGCGGAATATCGAGGACTATAAGCTGGTGATCGTGGGCACCCCCGTGTGGGGCGGCCGCTGCTCCAGCCCCATTCGCGGCCTTTTGAAACGCCGGGGATTGGAGATGTCCCGTGTGGCCTATGTGCTGACCCGCAGCGGCAACCGCCGCTGTGAGAGCGTCTACGATCAGCTGGATCTCTACACCGCTGAAAAGCACATTCTGGAGGTCTCCCTCCAGCCCGGCAGCGTGGGCTACACCTTCTGGCGGGACAAGTTCATTTCCGACGTGCAGAAGTATCTGGAGACCGGCCATGTTGGATAAGCTGGAAAAGATCGTCCGCCGTCTGGACGAAGTGGAGCGGCAGCTGTCCGACCCGGCGGTATACAGCGACCGGGACGCCATGACAAAGCTGAGCCGCGAGCAGAAGGAGCTGACGCCGGTAGCGGAAGCCTACCGGGCCTACGCCCGCGCGGAGGCCGACATCGCCGCCGCCACGGAAATGCTGTCCGACCCTGAGTTGAAGGAGTTGGGACAGGAGGAGCTGTCCGCCGCCAAGGCGGAGCGGGAACGGCTGACGGAGGAGCTGAAACGTCTGCTGCTGCCCCGTGACCCCAACGACGACAAGAACGTGGTGCTGGAGATCCGGGCCGGGATCGGCGGCGAGGAGGGCGCGCTGTTTGCCGCCGACCTGCTGCGGATGTACACCATGTATGCCGAGCGGCGGGGCTTCACGCTGGATGTGGTGTCTCTCAACGAGACGGAGCTGGGCGGTGTCAAGGAAGCCGTGGCCACCGTGGAGGGCGCGGGCGCTTACTCCCGTCTGAAGTTCGAGGCAGGCACCCACCGGGTACAGCGTGTGCCGGAGACGGAGTCCTCCGGCCGCATCCAGACCTCCGCCGCCACCGTGGCCGTCATGCCCGAGGCGGAGGAGGTGGAGTTCTCCATCGACCCCAAGGACTTACAGATCGACACCTACCGCTCCAGCGGCGCAGGCGGCCAGCACGTCAACAAGACCGAGTCCGCCATCCGCATCACCCACCTGCCCACCGGCACGGTGGTGGAGTGTCAGGACGAGCGCAGCCAGTATAAGAATAAGGAGCGGGCCATGAAGATCCTGCGCTCCCGCCTGTACGAGGCGGAGAAGGAGCGGCAGAACGCCGCCATCGCCAAGGAGCGAAAGTCTCAGGTGGGCACCGGCGACCGCAGCGGCAAGATCCGCACCTATAACTTCCCCCAGAATCGCGTCACCGACCACCGGCTCACAGGCGACAGCAAGAATTTCAACATCGCCGCCATCATGAACGGCGATCTCGATCCTTTGATCGACGCGCTGACCCTGAACCAACAGACACAGCGCCTGCAAGAAGGCGCAGAATAGGAAAGGAGCAATCACCATGTTAGCACCCATGAAAATGCACTATGACAAGTCCGGCCCCAATGTTGTCAAGGCCATGAAAAAGCGGCAGTTTGACGCCTACTACTGTCCCGCCGCCGAAGAAGCCGTGGAAAAAGTGCTGGAGCTGATCCCCGCCGGCGACGTGGTGAGCTGGGGCGGCGTGGCCACCGTGGACCAACTGGGCATTAAGGATCGCCTGCGCCAGCGTGGCCAGTCCCTCATCGACCGCGATACCGCCAAGACCCCCGACGAGCGCATGGATATGCTGCGTCAGGCCCTGACCTGCGACACCTTCTTGATGAGCAGCAACGCCATCTCCGAGGACGGCCAGCTGGTGAACATTGACGGCATGGGCAACCGCGTGGCCGCCCTGTGCTTCGGTCCCAAGCAGGTCATCGTGGTGGCCGGTATGAATAAGGTGGCCGGTGATCTCGACAGCGCCATGTCTCGCGCCCGCCACATTGCCGCCCCCGCCAACGTCCAGCGCTTCGATGTCAAGACTCCCTGTGCTGTCACTGGCCAGTGCGGCAACTGCACCAGCCCCGACTGCTGCTGCGCCCAGATCGTCACCACCCGGTTCTCCAAGATCCCCGGCCGCATCAAGGTCGTGCTGGTGGGCGAAGAATTAGGACTCTAATAGCTCATAAAAGGAAGTATCCACTGTGAATACCATCGTATTCCACCCTGAAAAGGACAAAAACGCCATCGCCGAAGCCGCCGCCATATTGCGGCGGGGCGGCCTGCTGGGCATCCCCACCGAGACGGTGTACGGTCTCGGTGCCAACGCGCTGGACGAAGAAGCCGTGCTGCATATTTTCGAGGCAAAGGGCCGTCCGCAGGACAACCCGCTGATCCTCCATGTCCCCGGCGCGGACTGGCTGGAACGGTACTGCCGCGATATCCCTCCGGAAGCCTACGCGCTGGCGGATCGGTTCTGGCCGGGGCCTCTCACCATGATCCTGCCCCGGCGGGACAATGTGCCGCTGCGCACCACTGGTGGTCTGGACACGGTGGGCATCCGCTGTCCCGACCACCCCATGACACTGGCCATCATCCGTGAATCCGGCATCCCCGTGGCCGCACCCAGCGGCAACACCTCCGGACGGCCCAGCCCCACCACCGCCCAGCACATGCTGGAGGATATGGACGGCAAGATCGACGGCATCGTGGACGGTGGCCCCTGCGCCGTGGGGGTAGAGAGCACCATCATCGACCTGACGGTGACGCCGCCCCGTCTCCTCCGTCCCGGCGGACTGCCGCTGGAAGCGCTGGAGGAGGTGCTGGGCGAGGTGGCCGTGGACAAGGCGGTGCGGCAGAAGCTGGCGGACGGTGAAAAGGCCAAGGCCCCCGGCATGAAATACCGCCACTATGCCCCCAAGGCTCCCGTCACCGTCATTACCGGGACCCCCGGCGCTTCCGCCGCGTACATCACCGCCCATCTGACGGCGGACAGCGGCGTCATCTGCTTTGACGAATACGCCCCCTTATTTGAAGGACATATCATCCACCGTCTCGGCCCTGCCGCCGATAAGCTGGCGCAGGCCCGGCATGTGTTCGACGCGCTGCGCACCTTCGACGACACCGACGTGCCGGAGATCTTCGCCCAGTGCCCCGACGAGAGCGGGCTGGGTCTGGCCGTCAGCAACCGGCTGAAAAAGGCGGCGGGCTTCCATGTGATCGAAGCGCCCCGCCCGCTGGTGGTGGGCATCACCGGCCCCACCGGCGCGGGCAAGACCAGCGCTCTGCGGGCGCTGGAGCAGCTGGGCGGCTGCGTACTGGACTGCGACGCCATCTATCATGAGATGCTGCGCACCGATGGCGGTCTGCGCCGCGCCATCGCCGACGCCTTCGGTGATGTATTCACCCCTGACGGCCAACTGGATCGTCAGAAGCTGGGGAATCTGGTGTTCGGCGACACGGCGCAGCTTCAGCGGCTCAACGCCATCATCTATGACCAACTGCCCCGTGAGCTGGAACGGCGGATGGCCCTCTCCCCCGCCCCTATCATGGGCATCGACGCCATCAACCTGGTAGAGTCGGGACTCTCGAAGCTCTGTGACCGGACGCTGGCGGTCATTGCCCCGACGGAGGATCGCGTCCGCCGCATCATGGCCCGTGACGGCATCACCGAGGAATACGCCCGTCTGCGGGTGGCCGCCCAGAAGGACGACGATTTCTACCGCGCCCATTGTACCGACGTGCTGGTGAACACCTCCGCCACACCGGAGGACTTTCAGACCGCGGCACTGGAATTTTTTCGGGAAATTGCCCGCAAATAGCGCTTTTCAGTCCAAACGCAACCGCCGGTTGACAGACTTCCAAGCCCGCTTTCTGGCGTGCAACCGCGCGATCCGGTATGCTATCCTCATCAAATGCGCTGCGGCGCACATCACATCAGGAGGAAGAGCACTATGATCTTAGCGGATAAAATTATCAGCCTGCGGAAGAAGGCCGGTTGGTCGCAGGAGGAACTGGCATCACAGCTGAACGTCAGCCGCCAGTCGGTCTCCAAGTGGGAGGGCGCACAGTCCGTCCCCGATATGGATAAGGTGGTGCAGATGAGCCGCCTGTTCGGCGTCTCCACCGATTTTCTGCTGAAGGATGAGCTGGAGCTGGAGGAGCCTGTCCAGAGCGTCCCCGTCGACGAGCCGCCGCTGCGGCGGGTCACCATGGAGGAGGCCTCCGCCTATCTGGCACTGCGGCGGGAAGCCGCGCCGAAGATCGCGCTGGCCACCTTTCTGTGCATCATCTCCCCTGTGGCGCTGCTGATGCTGGCCGCCATGAGCGAGGTCTCCCGCTTCGGCATCTCCGAAAACGCCGCGGCCGGTATCGGCCTGTGCGCGCTGCTGGTGCTGGTGGCTATCGGTGTGGCGCTGTTCCTCACCTGTGCCGCCAAGGTGCGGGACTTCGCCTTTCTGGAGGAAACACCCTTCGAGACGGAGTACGGCGTAAGCGGCATGGTAAAGGAGCGCAAGCAGGGCTTTGCCGCCGTCTATACCCGGCTGAACATCATCGGCACGGTGCTGTGCATCCTGTCGGCGGTGCCGCTGTTTGTCACCATGTGCATGGAGACCGCCGACATCGTCTATGTGGCAGCGGTGTGCCTGCTGCTGGTGATTGCCGGTATCGGCTGTGTGGCCTTCACCTATGGCGGCACCATCAACGCCTCCATGGAGCGGCTGCTGGAGGAGGGCGACTACACCCGCCAGAATAAGTCCCGCCGCAGCATCAAGGGCGCGGTCAGCACCATCTACTGGCTGCTGGTGACGGCCCTCTTCATGTGGTACACCTTCGGCCCCTCCGGCAACGGTCAGGCCAAGTACAGCTGGTTCATCTGGGCCATCGCCGGTGTGGTGTATGCCGCGGTGATACTGGTGGTGAATCTGATCCAGCACGGAAAAAAATCATAAAAGCTTCATCGAGGTAACGCCATGGCAAGACGCAAGTGGGATCTGAATACCATCTACATCTCGGAACGGCTGCAGGAATGTCTGCGGCCCATTTCCCGCTGCGCCCTGACCACCGTGGTGGCACCTATGGGATACGGAAAGACCACGGCGGTGAACTGGTATCTTGGCGAGCGAGCCAAAACAGAGCCGCTGCGGGTCATCCGCATCAGCGTCTATTCGGACAATCTGGCGATCTTCTGGAAAAGCGTGCAGGACGCCTTTTCCTATGCCGGGCTTCCCTTCCTGCTGGATTACGCCTGCCCATCCGACACCGCCGGAGCCAGTCTGCTGGCGGACGATCTGTGCCATGCCTTGGCCGGGCCGGAGGGCTGCTATATCTTCATCGACGATTTCCACCTGCTGACGGACGGTCAGGTAGTGAGCTTTGTCTGCACACTGGCCAACCGCCTGTCGGAAAACGTACATCTGATCATCGCCAGCCGCGACCGCTTTCTCCCCAGCGAGGAGGCCCTCCGGCTGGGGAAAAAGGTCTATCAGATCGGCACGGAGCACCTGCGGCTGAACCACACGGAGCTTTCCATCTATGCCCATCGCTGCGGCATCCCGCTAGATGACCAGCAGATCGAGGCGCTGCTCTATTCCAGCGAGGGCTGGTTCTCCGCGGTCTATCTGAATCTGCGCACATTGACCGAGCATGGCGCGCTGCCGGATCGCACCTCGGACATCTACACCATGTTCTCCGCCGCCATGATCGACCCCCTGCCGCCCAGACAACGGGAGTTTCTGGCGGTGATGGGCCTTGCCGACGAGTTTACGGCGGAGATGGCGCAGTTTATCACACAAAACAAGTCCACCGCTGGACTGCTTACCGCCATGACCGAGCAGAACGCCTTTGCCAAACGGCTGCCGGACGGCGTGACCTACCGCTTTCATCACATGATGAAGGACTGTGCCGAGCAGGCGTTTTCCCGCCTGAAGCCGGAAAAGCAGCGGCTCTACCGTGACCGCTACGGCGAATGGTACGAAACGCACCGGCAATACCTGCACGCCATGTCCGCCTATCGGAAGAGCGGCAATTTTGACGCGGTGCTGCGGGTCGTGGAGCGCGACGCCGGCATCCTGCTGGCCGCACTGGCGCCTGCCGACGTGCTGGCGTTTCTGGAGGAATGTCCCGTTCCGGTGCTGAAGGCTCATCCGCTGGCGCTGCTGGTGCTGATGCGCCGCATGTTCACATGGCGGCAGATCCCCAAGATGATGGAGCTGAAGGCCCTGCTGCTGGCCTCTATCGAGGAGCATCCCGACATGCCCCGGACGGAGCGGGGCGACCTGCTGGGCGAATGTGACCTGATCCTCAGCTTTCTGTGCTATAACGACATCAGCGCCATGAGCCGCCTGCACCGCAGCGCCAGCGCCCAGATGTCCCGTCCCGCCATCAGCATCCGCAACGATGGTGGCTGGACCTTCGGGTCACCGTCGGTGCTGATGATGTTCCACCGTGAGCCGGGGCAGTTGGACAAGGAGCTTGCGGAGATGGACGAGTGCATGCCCCACTACTATAAGATCACCAACGGCCACGGGCAAGGCGCGGAACACATCATGCGGGCGGAGGCCGCCTTTTTGCAGGGCCGCTTCGCCGACGCGCAGATCGCGCTGGAAAGCGCCTACGCCTGCATCGAGGGCAATGGCCAGATGAACATGGCCTTGTGCTGCGATTTTCTGGCATGGCGTCTGTCACTGTTTACGGACGCCCTCCCCCGCCACACCTTTGCCCAGCGCCGCGCGGTGCTGCTGCGGCAGCACAACGCGGACTGGCTGAATATTCTGGACAGCACCAGCGCCTATCATTATGCGCTGCTGGGCCAGCCGGAGAAGATCCCGCCGGTGTTCCGGGAGCATCAGCTTTCCTTCATCAACTTCCTTGCGCCGGGCAAGCCCATGATGGAGCTCATCGAAAATCAGGTCTATCTGGCGCAGGGCGCTTATGCGCAGGTCATCGGCCGCAGTCAGGGTCTGCTGGCCCTGTGCGCCGGGATGCACTATGCGTTGGTGGCGCTGCACATCCGGATCCAGACCGCCGCCGCCTATGAGCTGCTGGGCAAGCATGCCGAGGCCGCCGCATTGCTGGAGCAGGCGCTGAACGACGCCGCACCGGACGGCTTTGCGATCCCCTTTGCGGAAAACTTCCGTTATTTGAAGCCGCTGCTGGCCGCATGCCCGAAAACAGCCTTCACCACGCAGATCGCATTGCTGGGTGAGGAGGCTGAGCGCCGCCGCAGACAGTCCTCCTTCCCTGCCGCGCTGGCCGCTTTGACCGGGCGGGAGCAGACGATCGCCGCGCTGATCGCCGACCGTCTCAGTAACCGTGAGATCGCCGAGGAGCTGTTCCTTTCCGAGGGCAGCGTGAAGCAGTATGTCAACCAGATCTACGCCAAGCTGGAGATCGAGGGCGATGTCCGCACCAAGCGGAAGCGTCTGACAGAGCTGGCAAAGTCCTAACCAGAGGTTAATAGAAAAAGAAAAGGATCCACTGTATACTGTTGGTATAGTGGATCTTTTTATGCCCTGAGAAAGGAGGAACCGCACTTGAACCGGAAATATATATCAGCCGTGTCCCCCTTGGAGAACTATATCCTGCAGGTTGATTTTGTGTCCGGCAGCCGATTGCTATTGGATATGAAGCCCTATCTGGATAAGCTTCGCTTCCGCCCCCTGAGCGACCCACAGCTGTGGAGCAGCGCCGTCACCAACGGCATTTTCATCCGCTTCGGCAATGTAGAGCTGAGCCATGACGAGCTGTTCGCCATGGCGGAGCAGGCGTACTGATTCATAACAACAAAAAGGAGAGAGCAAACAATGAAAAACTGGAAAAAATATCTGATCCTGATGCTGGCACTGGTGATGTGCCTGACGCTGGCCGCCTGCGGCGGCGCCGGTGACAACGGCGACGGAGAGCCCACCAGCGCCCCGGAATCCTTCGAGGGCATGGTGAAGGACGACCAGCAGCTGGTGGACTACGGCATGTATAAGGGTCTATGGTCCGGCGACGACGGCAGCCAGCTGGTGGTGGCCCTGAACGATGACGGCGACGAGATGCGCTTCGCCCTGTATGACGTCAATGAGGAGCTGACTGCCAGCGGTTACATTCAGATGGTGCAGGAATACAGCGCCGACTATTTCTATAATGAGCACGACGGCGTGGCCCACCACAGCTGGATGGACGATGACGGTACCCTCAATGTGGATTCCTTCGGCAGCTTCGTCTACGTCAGCGCCGTGGAAGGCGGCGAGGGCGGAGACGGTGCCACCGGAGATTATGCTTCTTTGGCGGGTGCGTGGTTCATGGATGCCGATGCCGCCGCCGACAGCATCATCGAGATCGATGAGTACGGCAACTGGTCCCTGTCCGAGCGCCCCGGCGGCGACGGCGATCCCACCGAGGTAGACTGCGGTACGCTGGAGGTCAACCCCGCCGGCGAGGGTCAGTATTTTGCCGTTTCCACCATGTTTGACGACGTGGTCTATGACATGACCGTCATCGGCGATGACGTGATGTACTGGGGCGGCGAGAACGACTACTATCAGAAGATGGCGTAACGGATAAGGAGAGGACGATATGATGAAAAAGCTTTTTGCCCTTATGCTGGCTCTGGTGCTGTGCCTGAGCCTGATGGCCTGCGGCGGTGACCAGAAGGAGGATCCCAACGACGTAGTAGGCGACGACTGGCGCGTGAGCGGCATCGTCCGTGACTACGGCAGCATCACCCGCAACGGTGAGGACACCGACGTGCTGGTGTGCATCAACAACGACAGCGCCGACTTCTATCTGGACGATGATACCCAGACCCTGTACGACTATGTGGACTATCCCATCACCCTTCAGGGCGATCCGTGGGAGGAGTTCCAGAGCATCGACTTTGCCGACCGGGACGGCGACGGCAACGGCGATGTGGCCATGCTGTTCGAGCTGGATGGCCAGCAGGTACTGATGGTATGGTTCTGGGACGCGGACACCGAAAGCTATGTGTTCCAGCCGGAGGAATCGCAGGTAGAGGACTTCGGCGGTGAGAGCGCGTCTCACTTGGGCTTCGAGGGTACATGGTATCTGGACGGTGATGAAACAGAGGATAGCGTTATCATCATCGGCGTTGTCGGCGACTGGGTGCTGTATGACCAGCAGGGCGACACCCGTACCGCCATCGACAGCGGTCTGCTCCGCGTGGTGGATGAGGCGCAGGGACACTTCGCCGCCGACTCCGAGCAGTTTGCCGATGTCTCCTATCTCATTGCGACAGCCGGTGAAAACGGTATGTACTGGGGTGTTACCGGCGACTACGATTACTACGAGCGACTGGACTAAACGTTGCGGAAAGGGGCGAGCCATGAAGAAGAATTGCCTGACCCTTTTGCTGGCCCTGCTGCTGGCCCTGAGCCTGACGGCCTGCGGCGGCAATGACAGCTACGACAATTCCAATGACCCGGTCAACGCATGGGAGGTGCTGGCCGACGAGGATCTCACCGACGATGTCACCGCCTGGCAGGGCGACGACGGCAGCCAACTGCTGCTGGACATTTCCACCAGCAGCTACACCTTCCGCACCTGGTATGGCCGTGTCGGAACGGGCAGCCTGTTCCGGGATGAACACGGCCTGGGCCTCAAGTACAGTGAGATCGACTCCGACCGGTACTATTATCTGGTGAAGGAGGGCGGCGGCTTCACCGTGCGCCAGGAGGGCGCCGGTGAGGGCAGCAGCTACGGCGAGATCAACGACCTGCACTTTGAACCCGCTCAGGGCGAGATTGCCCCCTATGACATCAGCTTTCTGGACGGCGTGTGGCAGAATGCTCTGGGCGAGACCTTCGCCTTCGACACTGCCCGGATGCGGGTCATTGAATGCTTTACTGACCGCACCATGAGCAGCGGCCCGCTGTACGAGAGCACCGATGGCCGCGGCCCCTATGTGACCGGCCCCGAAATTCTCTACCCCTGCCTCAGTGCCGACGGCAATGCCTTTGTGCTGTTTTCCGACGGGAACGCGCCCCGTGAGGAGGACGCCGACAGCACCGGTGTGTTCTACCGCAATGGCGATATGGCGGCGTATGCCGATTCGGAAAACGCCTGCTTCGAGGAATCGGATGGACGCATCTGGTACTATGACGGTGTGAACTACTTTGCCCTGCCGGCAGGCTATACGCTGGCTGAGGACGGGCAGGCCTATGACGAGGTCGGAAATCCCTTCGCCCCCGAATGGCCTGCGCCGGAGGATCGTTTTGACGCTGCCGCCGCATGGGGCGATGGCTGGGATGTGGACAATATGGGCAGCAACGGATAAGGAGTGTATGAAGTGAACGAAAACAGAAAACCCCATGCAAACGGCACGGAGAAAATGACCGACGCGGAGCTGTCAAAAAAGCTGGGAAGCTATCAGCGAAGGGAGAGCATCGGCATATTACTGGGCGTTATTCTGGTCATCGCCGGGTGCATCTCGGCCTTTGTGCAGCATAGCGCTGTCGTGCTTGCCATTCTGTTTTTCGCCGGTGTGGCGCTGATCCTGCTGGTGGCGCTTCCCGCCCAGAAGAAGAAAAAGGCCCTGATGCAGCAGCAGCTGGGCGTCTTCTTCCGCACGGAGCTGACCCGCGCCTTCGGCCCGGAGTCGGAGCCCCCGATGCTTCCCATCGACGATGCATACCTGAAAGGGATCGGCGTGTCAGTCGTTCCCTTTGCCGAGTGCAGCGTGACGGAGTTCCACGAGGGACAGCATAAGGGACTGCGGTTCTCCGCCGCCAATGTAGAGCTGTGCCGCACCGTAGAAGAAAAGTCCGGTCCCGACAACGACAACTGGATGACCCGGACCGAGACGCTGTTCCGCGGTATCGTAGTTCGCTGCAAGGGCATCTGTGACCCGGCGCTGGATATCACCCTGAACGACCGGTTTCAGGAGCGGAAGAAGGACGATATCACAGACCCCGTCGCCTTCCGGAAGCACTTTGCCGCCCGCACAGCGGACAGTCAGGAGGTGGACGGTCTGGTCACACCGCAGCTGCGTGAGCTGGTAAAAAAGCTGGAGACCACTTCCAGCACTGCCAAGCTATGCGGCCTTATCCTCCGTGACGGCGATCTGACGTTGGCCCTGAACACCCGGTATGTGTTTGCCGGTGTTCCGGAGGAGCTGGATCTGCGGGACATCGACGGCATCCGCAAGTGGTTCACCGCTTCGCTGAACGGCATGGCCAATCTGCTGAATCTGCTGATGGATAGCCCCACCCTGAACGGCGCGGAAAATAAGGAGTAACAAATGGAAGAACAGAAAAACAAGATGACCGACCGTCAGCTCGCCAAAGAGATGCGGAAGGGCAAGCGGGGCGGCGCAGGCGGCAAGCTGCTGATCGTGTTGGGCGCCGCCGTGGTGCTCATCGGTATCATGATGAACGGCTCGATCCCCGTGGTCATCGTAGGCGTGCTGATCGCCGGTCTTGGCGAATGGCTGAAAAACAAAAGCAAAGGCGCCGCCGACCAGCAGGTGTACGATAATATCGTGCCGGACGTGGTAAACGCCGTCTTTGATAACGTGCAGATGGATCCCACCCCTCACCTGCTGGACGTCAAGGACACCAACATTCCCCTGCCCGACCACACCTATTGCAGCGGCAGCGGCTACATCCGGGGAACATATCAGGGTCTGACCACGGAGCTGTGTACCGTCAGGCTGACGGACGTCAACGAGGTCCAGCGGGAGGAGACCGGCCTGTGGGAGAAAAACGAGCAGGTGGTCTACGCCGGTCAGTGGATGCTGTGTGAGCTGGGTCGGGAATTCCCGACGTGGCTGACCATCTGGCCCCGGGGCAAGCTGGATAAGCTGTTCAATTCCCGCACCATCAAAACGGAGAATGAGGAATTCAACAAGAAGTTCAATCTCAGCAGCGACGATGAGCAGGAGGCCCTTCGCATCCTGAATCCCAGCCGGATGGAACGGCTCATGAGACTGGCGGAGACCTCCGGCAAGTTCGCCGTCAACCTCAACACCGACGGCAGACTGTACATCGCCTGCCACTGTGACCGGGGATTTTTTGACATCGGTAAGGGCCGGGGGAAACCGGACGCTCTGCGCCAGCGCTTTGCCGGTGAGCTGAAGCGCTTCACCGACATGATCGATACCTTCCGCCCGCTGTAAAGGAGGAACAGATATGCCTTTTGGACTTGCTGTGGCGCTGCTTCTGGCCGCCATTGCCGGTATCGTGCTGGCCTGTAAGCTGCTGCGGAAAAACCGCACAGCACGGATCCTGTGCATTATCGGATGCGTCCTGATCGCACTGGCCTGCGCGGTCTACATCGGCCTGACGATCATTTTCGTCGATGCAGCCATGAATCAGCCCGTTGACGCGCTGTAAACGGCGTTTTCGGTTTCGCCGGTCTATTCCGGCAGAATTTTAGGCAAAGTGGAAAAGCACGCTGCGGCGTGCTTTTTCGCTTTGTATCGTTTCTGTTTCATTCCTTCGATAAAATCACACAATTTTTTCAAAAAGGTCTTGCAAATCAAAAACCAATCGGTTATAATAGCACCGTTCTAAAAGATATGCACCTTTAGCTCAGTTGGTAGAGCACCTGACTCTTAATCAGGGTGTCCAGGGTTCGAGTCCCTGAAGGTGTACCAAAATTACAGTGCATCTCAAACCTTGCCAATCGGCTTTCAGCCGATTGGTCAGGGACTCGGCGCTGTAAAACCTGCCACCGGCAGCTTTTACTTAGCGCCGACTGAAGGTGTACCATAGAAGATCACCGACCCGATCGCCGGTGATTTTCTATACGGCCCGTTGGTCAAGTGGTTAAGACAGAGGCCTCTCACGCCTTTAACATCGGTTCGAATCCGGTACGGGTCACCAAAAAAAAACGCCAAATGCTTTCGCATTTGGCGTTTTTCTTTATGCAGTTGTTTTCTTTGTCAGCATCCTGACGGCATATTTCAGGAACATCTTCACCGCCGGGGACACGTCCGCCTTAGAGTTCATGGCCACGCCCAGCGTGATCTGGGACGGCGGGTCGATGGGCAGCATAACGATATCGCAGATGCGCTTCTCCGTGATCAGCTTGTTCATGACGCTCATGCCAAGACCCTGCTCCACCATGGACATGACCGACAGGCTCTCCAGCGTGGTGAACTGCACGTTCGGCTCGATGCCGTTCTTGGCAAACAGCGCCTCCACGTCGTCGTCGCAGCCCAGCGCCGGCATGATGAAGCGGTCATATTTGCAATTCTCCAGCGGATAGGTCTCCGCCTGTGCCAGAGGATGATCCTTCGGCAGCAGCGCCAGCATGGGGTCCTCCGCCAGTGGAATGAAGTCGTAGGGCATCCCCTCCTGATAGCTGAAAAAGCCGATATCCGCCGCACGGTCGTCCAGCCACTTGGACACCTCCTGCCAGATGCCCTCCATCAGCTTGATGCGGATCTGGGGATAGTCCTGCTGGAACGCCCGGATCACCGCCGGCAGCCAGTGGGTGGCGATGCTGGAATAGGACGCGATGGTAACACTGCCGATCAGCAGCCCGTTCATCTCCGCCGACAGCTCAAAGATCCGGTCCTCCTGCCGCAGAAACTCCCGTACCGTGGGCAGCAGCAGCTCGCCGTTCTCCGTCAGCGTCACGCCCTTGGTGTTCCGGCGGAACACCGGAAAGCCCAACTCCTTTTCCAACGCCGTCACCAGCTGGTTCACGCCGGAGGGCGTATAGCTCAGCGCCTCCGCCGCCTTGGAAAAGCTGCCTGTTTCCGCCGCTGCCAGAAAGGCTCTGCACCGTGCTGTTTCCATATTTTTCCTCCCTACATTATCAGTTTTTCTTACATCTATCATAATGTTCTGTGGCTTTACTTTTCTTGTTAAATATTCTACTATATCATTGCAGAAAGCACAAGCCCCAAATTATCATCTAAGGAGGAAGCTACCATGAAAAACATCCGTGCTTACCTGACAACTGCCGTGGTTTCCCTCATGCTGGTGGCGGCATCCGCCTTTTCGTTAAGCGGCACCGGCCATGCAGCCGCCGTCTGCATACCGCTGCTGTTCGGTCTCGTCTTCTCTTGGAGCGCCGTCAAGGCCGCGCTGACCGCTATGGACAGCGACATCCGCCGTAAACCGGCCGCCGTTCCCTGCTGCGCATGCCTCCAGTTGAAGCTGGCCTGATGTGTTGGAAACAAAAAATCCGCAAGCCGATCGGTTTGCGGATTTTTTTATGGTTCAATTCTCTTTCTTCTCGAACTCCTCCACCACGTCCATCAGCAGCTGACGGATGGGCAGATGCTGGGGACATGCCTTTTCGCACCGGCCGTATTTCACGCAGTCAGAGGCCTTGTGGCCGGGCATGGACTTCGTTATAATAGTAATCGGCATTCCAGTCGTGATAAAGCTGCTTGGTATTCATGGTAGCGAACAGATCCGGGATGGCGATATGCATGGGACAGCCGTCCACACAGTACCGGCAGGCGGTACAGGGGATCAGGTTCTTCCCCCGGAAGATCTCCTGCACCTTCTTCACGGCGGCAAGCTCTTGCTCGTTCAGCACAGCTTTAGCATCCTCCGGCAGCTTTACCAGATTGCCGCCCTTTACCGGCTCCATAACGATCACCAGCTTGCCAAATTTCCGGCACACCTCATAGCACTTCCGGCTCTGTACTGCGGGATCGTCGTAATCCAGATAGTTGAACTGGATCTGTACCACCTCGATCTGGGGATACTCCGTCAGGATCTGCTCCAGCACCTCCGCTCGGTCGTGGAAGGAAATGCCACATGGCGCACCTTCCCCTCCTCTTTCAGGGCAAAGGCCGTCTCATAAGTGCGGCTGCTCTTAAAGTGCTTGAAGATCTCCGCGCTCTGGACGTGCATCAGATAGTAATCGAAATATTCCACGCCGCAGGCGGCAAGCTGGCTCTCAAACAGCGGACGGATGTCCTCCTCCTTCTTGAAATAGAAATTGGTCAGCTTGTTGGTCAGCGTATACCGGTCGCGGGGATAACGGCTGGTCAGAAATCCCTTCAACGCCAACTCGCTCTTGCCCTCCAGATAGCCGTGGGCGGTGTCGAAATAGGTGAAGCCCGCTTCCAGAAAGGCATCCACCATGCGGCAGGTCTCCGCGATGTCCACTTCCTTCTCCTGCATGGGCAGGCGCATAAAGCCGAAGCCGAAATTTCTCTTGAACGCATCCATAGGTCGTTCTCCTTTTCTCGTCACATGATCCTCAGTCGATGTTGATATCCGCCACAGAGTATACGGCGGCCTTGCCGCTCATTTTGATACGCTCGCCCACCTGCGTGCAGTACAGCGTACCGCCCCGGCGGCTGGCCTGATAGGCCACCAGACTGTCCTTGCCCAGTGCCTGCACCCAATAGGGCACGATGTGGCAGTGTCCGGAGCCGCAGACGGGGTCCTCCGGCACATTGCACTTGGGCGCGAAGCTGCGGGACACGCAGTCCACCTCCTTGCCCGGTGCGGTGGCGTGAAGCAGCAGGCCGTCCAGCGCCCGTACCTTCTCCTGATCCACCGTCATATTGCGGACGACGGCCTCGTCGTCAAACACGCACAGCAGATCGCGGCCCATGTAGGCAGCCTTGGGCATGGCGCCGTTCATGGCGTCCGCCATGACCCGGGTCACCGGCACACTTTTCAGCTCATAGGCGGGAAAATCCATCTCGTACAGGTCTCCACGGCGTACCACCGTCAGATTCCCGGACAGGGTGCTGAAGGTGACCTCGGTCAACGAGGTATCCACGAAGCTCATGATGGCGCAGGCCGTTCCCAGCGTGGCATGGCCGCACAGGTCGATCTCGCCGCCGGGCGTGAACCACCGCAGGTGATACTTCTCTCCCTCCTTCACGGCAAAGGCCGTCTCGGAGAGGTTGTTCTCAATGGTAATGGCCATCATCTTCTCCTCGTCCAGCCATTTGTCCATCACACAAACAGCGGCAGGGTTGCCTGCAAACACATGGTCGGTAAAGGCATCGATCACATACTGTCTCATCGTGGTTTCCTCCTTATATGTAAAGTGATTTCGTCCGGGAAAGAGGCGCAGACGGCGATATGACTCATGACGCCGCCGTCTCATACGCTGTACAGGTTTTGATGATATCACACTTTTTTCATTCCTTCAACCCGGTTCTTGCCGGTCGATATGTGCAATCGTGCTGAAAGTATTACTGATATGCGCTATCACATTCCATAGCTTTACTTTTCTTGTTAATTATTCTACTATATAGTCACAAAAGAAAGAAACCCCTAAAAATACTTTTTCAAGGAGGACACTACCATGAAAAACATCAACACTTACATTATGATCTCCATCGTTTCCCTCATGCTGGTGGTGGCGACCGCCTTTCTGATGACCGCTGCTGACGCCCCCATCCGTGAAGCCGGTGGCTATCTGCCCCTGCTGTTCGGCGCCGTGTTCACCTGGAGCATCGCAAAGGCCAATCTGATGGAGCGCGCACGGGAGGAACGCAGCAACGCCCGCGTGTTCACCCCCAGCCACGCCGCCGCATAAACAACACCGACAGCTTGTTTTCTCTCTTACTTCAAATAGAAACGGCACGCTTTTGCGTGCCGTTTCTATTTGTTTGTTGATATTCCTTTCCAAAATGGCACATACTACCTGCAACGATCACAGGAGGTATGTACCATGTCAGAAATGTTTTGTTTTCAATGCCAGCAGACCGCCGGCGGCAGCGGCTGCGTCAAGACCGGCGTATGCGGCAAGCAGCCGGAGACCGCCCATTTACAGGACAAGCTGGTGTGCCGTCTGATCCGTCTGGCGGAGGTCTGCCGCCAGCGGGAGGAATATCCGCCGGAGGTCACGCGGCTGCTGGCGGACGGACTGTTCACCACGCTGACCAACGTAAACTTCGACAACGCCGCCATTCGGGCCTTTACCGACCGGGTCAACGAGGCGCTGCGGCGGCACGGCGGCTCCACCGCCGACGAGGACAGCGCATGGCTCTGGAAGGGGAAAACGGACACCGTTTCCCTGCGCTCCACACTGCTGTTCGGACTGAAGGGCATGGCGGCCTACGCCCACCACGCCATGAATCTGGGCTACCGCGACGAGGAAGTGGAGAAGTGGTTCTATAAGGGTCTTGCCGCGCTGGCACAGGAGCACAGCGTAGAGGAATGGCTGGCCCTCATCATGGAGTTCGGCCAGATCAACTTCCGGTGCATGGCGCTGCTGGACCGGGCCAACACGGAGACCTTCGGCGACCCGGTGCCCACCCGCGTCAACATCGACGTGAAGAAGGGCCCCTTCATCGTGGTATCCGGCCACGATCTGGATGACCTGCACCAGCTGCTGGAGCAGACAACCGGACGGGGCGTCAACGTCTATACCCACTGCGAGATGCTGCCCGCCCACGGCTATCCCGGCCTGAAGAAGTATCCCCATCTGGCGGGCAACTTCGGCACGGCATGGCAGAGCCAGCAGAAGGAGTTCGCCAACATCCCCGCGCCGGTGCTGTTTACCACCAACTGCCTGATGCCGCCCCGTCCCAGCTACGCCGACCGGGTCTACACCACCTCAGTGGTAGGCTACGACGGACTGCGGCACATTTCCGCCGACGCACAGGGCCATAAGGACTTCTCCCCGCTGATCCGTCAGGCACAGGCGCTGGGCGGCTATCAGACCGACCAGAGCATGAGCGGCGTCAACGGCGGCCACATGGTGACCACCGGCTTTGCTCACGCCGCCGTGCTGGACAAGGCCCCGCAGATCATCGAAGCCATCAAAAGCGGCGCGGTGAAGCACATCTTTCTGGTGGGTGGCTGCGACGGCGCCCACCCCGGCCGCAACTACTACACGGAATTCGTCAAGCGCACGCCCATGGACTCGCTGGTGCTGACGCTGGCCTGCGGCAAGTTCCGGTTCAACGATCTGGATCTGGGTGAAATCGGCGGTATCCCCCGTATTCTGGACGTTGGCCAGTGCAACGACGCATACAGTGCCGTCCGCATCGCGCTGGCACTGGCGGAGGCCTTTGGATGCACCGTCAACGACCTGCCGCTGACGCTGGTGCTGTCGTGGTATGAGCAGAAAGCGGTATGTATCCTGCTGAGCCTGCTGGCACTGGGCGTCAAGAACATTTATCTTGGCCCTACCCTGCCCGCCTTCCTGTCCGAGACGGTGGTGAAAACGCTGGTGGATGCCTATGGACTCCAGCCCATCACCGCGCCCCAGCAGGATCTGGACGCCATCCTGCATCGCGGCTGACCCTTATCAAAAAGGACGGTACTCTGCCGAGTACCGTCCTTCTTTCAGTTTGTCCAGTCATTCACCTGCTGGCGGAGCCAGCCGCACCAGGCGTCCACACCCTCGCCGGTCTTGGCGGAGATGGGGAATATCTTCAGCTTGGGATTGCGCATGTGGGCGTACTCCACCACCTTGTCCATGTCGAAGTCAAAGTAGGGCAGCACGTCGATCTTGTTGATGATCAGCGCGTCGCACACCGTGAAGATCAGCGGGTACTTGAGGGGCTTGTCGTGGCCCTCCGGCACCGAGAGGATCATGGCGTTCTTCACCGCACCGGTATCGAACTCCGCCGGGCAAACCAAATTGCCCACGTTCTCCAGCACCACCAGATCAAGATCGGCGGTGCCGATCTCCTTCAACCCCTGCTCCGTCATGCCCGCATCCAGATGGCACATGCCGCCGGTGTGGAGCTGGATGGACTTCACGCCTGCCGCGGCGATCTTTTCCGCGTCCACGTCTGAGTCGATATCCGCCTCCATAACGCCCATGCGCAGCTCGTCCTTCAGTGCTTCGATGGTACGCAGCAGTGTAGTGGTCTTGCCGCTTCCCGGAGAGGACATCAGGTTCAGCAGAAAGGTCTTATCCCGCTTCAGGTCCTCCCGCAGACGCGCCGCCTCACGGTCGTTGTTGGCGAACACGCTCTCCTTTACTTCGATGATCTTGTATCGTTCCATTATATCGCCTCGATCTCCTTGATGTTGATCTCATCGCCCCGGATCAGCCATGTATCCCCGCTGCCGCAATGGGGGCAGGTACGGCCCTGCGGCACGGTGGCGTAGTCCTGCCCGCAGCTGCCGCAGTGGGTCACCGCCGGGATGGTCTCGATGCGCAGCTTTGCGTCGGGCATCAGCTCCGTCCGCTTCACCGCCCAGTCCCAGCAGCTCTCCAGCTCGTGGGGAATGGCGCCGGATACCTCGCCCAGCTCCAGCGTGACGGAGGCCACGTTCTGCAGCCCCTGCTCCTCCCCCACCTGCTCGATGGTCTTGATGACGTGAAATACGATCCCCAGCTCGTGCATATCACTTGCTCTTTCTGGCGGCGCGCTTGATCTTGAAATTGCGCTTGATCATATAGGGCAGGATGGCCTTCATCTTGTCCTCGCACTTATACATGGTGCTGCATTCGGGGCGCTCACGGTGCAGGTGGATGGCGTCAAAGGCGCACTTGGTGGTGCAGATGCCGCAGCCGATGCACTTGTTGGGATCCACGATGCTGGCGCCGCAGCCCAGACACCGGGCTGTCTCCTTCTTCACCTGCTCCTCGGTAAAGGCCACGCGCTCGTCCCGGAAGGTCTTGCGCAGCGCCTCGTTATAGCCGATCTGCTGGCGGGGCGTGTTGTCGTAGCTGTCGATGGCGATGAGGGCGTTTTCCTTGTCCAACTCAATGAACTGGCGGCGGTCGCGGCCGATGGTCAGCGTGGCGTGCTGCACCCAGCGGTGCAGGGACACCGCACCCTGCTTACCGGCGGCAATGGCGTCGATGGCGAACTTCTGGCCGGTGTAGACGTCGCCGCCCACGAAGATATCCGGCTCGGCGGTCTGATAGGTGACGGGGTCGGCCTTCACAGTGCCGTTGGGGTTGAATTCCACCTTAGTGCCCGTCAGCAGCTCCTTCCACTCCACCTTCTGGCCGATGCAGTACAGCACCACGTCGCAGGCGGTCTCCTCGGTAACGGCGTCGTCGAACTTCGGGTCAAAGCGGCCCTCGGCGTTCTTCACGGACAGGCACTTGCGGAAGCGGATACCGGCGCATTTGCCGTCCTGCTCCACGATCTCCGTCTGGCCCCATCCCGCATGGATGGTGATGCCCTCGCGCTCACACTCGCCGCGATCCTCCTCGCCCATGGGCATGTCCTCATAGCCCTCCAGACAGTACAGATCCACGGACGCCGCGCCGCAGCGCAGGGCGGTGCGGGCCACGTCGGCGCCGATGTTGCCGCCGCCGATGACCACGACTCTGCCGCTCATCTTGCTGCAAAGACCGCTGTTCACATGGCGCATGAAGTCGATACCGGCCTGCACGCCCTGTGCCTCGCCGCCGGGGATGTTCAGCTTTCCGCCGGACTGGAGACCCACGGCCACATAGAAGCCCTGATAGCCCTCCTCACGGAGCTGGGCGATGGTCACATCCTTGCCCACCTCCACGCCGCAGCGGAATTCCACGCCCATCTCCCGCAGCACATCGATCTCCGCCTCCACCACATCCTTTTCCAACCGGAAGGAGGGGATACCGTTCATCAGCATACCGCCGGGCCGGGTCTCTTTCTCAAACACCGTGGGCCGATAGCCTTTCTCTGCCAGATAGAAGGCGCAGCTCATGCCCGCCGGGCCTGCACCGATGACAGCAATCTTATCACCGAACTCGCCGTCCACCTTAGGGATGACCTTTTCCGGCACAAAGCGGGTGGCGGCATCCAGATCCTGCTGGGCAATGAACCGCTTCACCTCGTCGATGGCCACGGCCTGATCCACGGTGCCGCGGGTGCAGGCATCCTCACACCGCCGGTTACAGATGCGGCCGCATACGGCGGGGAACGGATTCTCCCGCTTGATAAGCTGCAAGGCCTCTCGATATTTACCCTGTGCTGCCAGCTTCAGATAGCCCTGTACGGCGATGTGGGCAGGACAGGCGGTCTTGCAGGGCGCAGTGCCGGTGTCGTGGCAGTTGACCCGGTTCTTGTCCCGGTAGTCGATGGCCCACTTCTCCGGGCCCCACTTCACCTCATCCGGCAGCTCCTGCCGGGGGTATTCGATAAAGCCGTCCTTGGTGCACAGCTTCTGGCCCAGCTTCACCGCGCCAGCGGGACAGTTCTCCACGCAGCGGCCGCAGGCCACGCACTTCTCCGTCTCCACCGCCGCCACATAGGCGCTGCGGGACATATTGGGGGTGTTGAAGAGCTGGCTGGTGCGCAGGGCGTTACAGACGTTAACGTTGCAGTTGCAGATGCCGAAGATCTTCTCCTCGCCGTCGATATTGGTGATCTGGTGGACGAAGCCGTTATCCTCGGCCTTTTTGAAGATCTCCATCACCTCGTCATAGGTAATGTACTCGCCCCGCTGGGTCTCCACGATATAGTCGGCCATGTCGCCCACGCCGATGCACCAGTTCTCCACATCGTCGCCGCAGCCCTCGCCCAGCTTGGCGCGGCTGGCGCGGCAGGAGCACATGCTCTTGGCGTACTTGCCCTCGTACTTATGGAGCCAGTAGGAGATCTTCTCCAGGCTGATGGCCTCGTTCTCCGTCTCGATGGCCTTCTCCACGGGGATAACGTGCATACCGATACCCGCCCCTCCGGGAGGCACCATGGGGGTAATCTTCTCCAGCGGCAGCATGGTCATGCGCTCGAAGAAGGCCGCCACCTCCGGATGCGCGTCGATCTGGCTTCTGCGCATATTCAGGAACTCGGCGCTGCCGGGCACGAACAGGGGCAGCACCCAGCGCTTTTCGTGGTTGGGGTTCTTGCCGTCCAGATTCTCCCAGTTGTACTCCAGAAGGCCCAGCCATGACATCTCGTCCAGCAGCTTTTCCAGCGGCTCACGCTCCATCTTGGTCAGCTTCATCATCTGGGCGATGGTCTTGGGCTTACGGACGCCCATTTTCAGGGCCACATCCACCATCTCATCGGTCAGCACCCCGTCCAGACCCCAGTATTCCGGGTCGTCCACGGTGGTTTTCAGGCCGATGCGGTTGGTGATCATAGCGCCCAGCTTCAGCAGGTTCTGCCGGGGCGCACGGTCGGGACAGGGGATCTCAAAGGGTAGCTTGCTCTCATCCAGAGGGAAATTGGTGGGCTTACTGCCGTTGATATCGCGCATGGTCTCTCCTCCATTTGTACTGCCCCGGCCAATCTGCCTCATTTCAGACCGGAAAGGGCATATTTTGTCCTTTATACAGTAAAATAGTAGCAATTTTTGTCCGTAAAATCTATTGACTATTCCCACAAAGATATGCTACCATATTATATGGTCGTGGTCTGACCAGAGGAGTGATGGGTATGGAGTTCCGCGAGATCGTAGCACCGTCTATTAAGGAGCTGTTTGTGCAGCAGTTGGAGGGTATGATTTTATCAGGCCAGCTGCGGCCCGGCGACAAGCTGCCCACCGAGCGGGAGCTGGCCGACGCCATGAAGGTCAGCAAAACGGTGGTGCATGACGGTCTTCGTGAGCTGCACCGTCTGGGTTTTCTGGACATCGTATCCCGCAAGGGCGTGACGGTGGCGGACTATGCCCAGACCGGCAGTCTGGACACACTGATGGCCATTATGCGGTATCACGGCGGATTGCCGGACAAAAAGACCGCCGAGAGCATTCTGAAGCTGCGGTACTATCTGGAGGGTCCGGCCATGGAGCTGCTGGCCGCCCACCACACACCGGCGGATATGGCGGCGCTGGAGGATCTGCAGCGTCAGGTGGAGGAGGCCGCAAAGCAGGACACCGCCGCCTTTGCTGAGGCGCTGTTCCGCTATCACCGGGGCATCACCTTCCTCAGCGGCAACACCATTACACCACTGATCTTCAACGCCTTCACCCAGGTGAATCTGGAGTTCTGGCGGGAGTATGTGGAGGCCTACGGCGTAGATGCGTGCCTGGACACGCTGCGGAAATTCACGGAGCTGATCCGTGAGCGGCAGGGCACGGAGGCGGCGGCACTGCTGAAAAACGGGCTGGAACGGTTCCAGCGGGACAGGATGTGAGAAATATGATCAGAAAAGCAAAAAAAGAGGATCTCTCCCGGATCGCGGAGATCTTTGTGTTCAACAACCGCATCAACTACTTCCCCATTTTTCAGGACGCGGGGTACTCCTTCGGCGAGCTGCAGGTGGTGTCGGTGATCGACCGGTATTTCAGCCGGGACGAGGTGCTGCGGGATATCTATGTGTATGACGACGGGCTGGTGAAGGGCTTTTTGCTGCTGGAGGGCACGGAGATCGGCAAGCTGTATGTGGAGTCGTGCTTCCAGAGCCAGCACATCGGGCAGGCGCTGATCCGGTTCGCCATCAACCGGGGCGCGGAGCTCGTATGGACGCTGGAGAAGAACACCCGCGCCATCGCGTTTTATGCGCGCCACGGCTTCCGCCCCACCGGCGAAAAGAAGTTTGAAGAGGGCACCACGGAGTATCTGGTGGAGCTGCGGCGGTGACGGGTTGAAAACGGTATACACATAATAAATGCGTCCCCTGTCACAGGGGACGCATTTATTTTATTCTTCTGATGCTTTGTCCTTTTCCTGGGCCTTCTCCGCTTCGCGGGCAGCCACGATGTTGACGTACAGCTCCTCCGGCCTGTGGGGCTTCACCCACAGATTCCACACCAGCAGGAACGCTGACACCAGCACCATCACCGCCGACAGGGCCTGGGACACCCGGATGGGCGCGCCGCCGATGGTCCAGTCGAACAGGTACAGGCTGTCGGTGCGCAGACCCTCGATCCAGAAGCGGCCGATGCCGTACCACAGGAAGTAGAAGAGGGTATTCT
>USMI01000011.1 GCA_900555735.1 uncultured Eubacteriales bacterium
CATTGTACTGACGCTTGGCATTTGCCTGCTTGACGTGCTGTTTGACCTCAAACAGTCGTGCGCGGCCAGAAATACCAAAACTTTTAAGCGAAGGTGTAACGGCGAGGCAGATGGTCTTATCCGTCCGGCTCTCGTCTGCAACCACGAGGTTGGTATCCAGAGGATCTAAGCCGCGCTCCCTGCATTCCACGGAGGCATAGAAGCTCTTGAGGTCGATTGCAATGTAGGTGCGCTGCTTCATCTTCTTCGCCTCCTCAATTCCCGTTCAGCAGTCAGCTCTATTCTTTATTCTCTCCGTGATTCGTTTCTTTATCAGTGACAATATGAAGCACGACCGGAGCCTCCTCGTCAGCTCCAATGATAGTAGGCGGCGTCCATTTCAGGACGAGTTTACGCTGACCGGGATCACTTTTCGGTCCTGTCCAGTAATTGTGCCAATGCCCACGTCTCATGTGCGGACGGGGAGACACATGTGTGCCGTGCGCCTTTTCGTCGCTAACCGGAAGTGATTCTTTCTTCCGATATTGACGGATCGCGGCACCGTAGCGGACACCAACATCCCATTTCCGAATCTCTGCATAACGATCCTTAATAGTTGAGCTGCGCTTTGTAATAAGCGCCTGTTCGGAATTAGGGGTTATCTCTGCATTGGACGCACAGACATACAGCACCAATTGCAATGCTTTCCTGAGAAACTCGTTCAGCAACCTGCTACGTTCTTCTGTTGAGGTCATGGCCGCTCTGATCTCATGCTCGTCCGGCAGCAGATTCGAGTAGCCTTCCTCTCGCGTGTGCGCCAAGTTGCTCTCAAGAGACTGTTCGTCAATATGAATGGGAAAGCCCCATGTGTTCCCAGTCTCAGACACGAAGAGAAAACGAAGCTCCCGGTCGTGGCTCTTAACGTCATATTCGAGATGCACAAACGCGCCGTGATAGCGAGGCCCCAGCGTCAGGTTATGAAACTCCATGTAAAAGCAGGGGTATGGCAACTGCAACAGGATCTCTGAGGGGATATCCAGATCTCCGTCTTGTTCAAATAGAAGCGTCTCGAAATCTTCATCGACGAGAAATACTTCTTTGCTCAAACGCCAAGGGGCCAGAGCCGCAATTTGTTGAGCCAAGTTCATGGAATTGAAGAAATACGCACGGTTTTTCGGTGTGATCGGTGTGCCTTCTGTTGCTACCGCGATAGCCGCAGCGATAGGGGCGTAGCACCATTCCGGCCAATGACTAAGGTCATCCTGACCGTTATGGTCGTGGAAATCCTTCATTTGCTCCCATGCCTGCGGTCTAAGCGCCGTGGTAGTTTTGAGAAGCTGCAGCGGAGGATAGTCGTCGGTGATCTTTTTCTTCATCTGTGTTCCTCTTTTCAAAATCACAAACCTTTTGCAGTTATGGCGTGCCTATAATATAGTATTATAGATAAAGCCGTTGTGTACGGTCAAGTGCTTTCGCTCATTTGCCCTTTTAAGTTGATAGAAAAATCACCAATGGTTTTTGTCGTTTTGCCAATTTCATTTCACCACATCCCGTGGTATAGTATTACCCGTGTGAATACTACCTGTGCAAATAATGCGGGAGGGACAGCAAATGGAATTGGACTTCACAATATCGAATGAGTGGCAGGGCCTTTCTGATCAAGAGAAGCAGCAGCAACTTTTTGATAAACAGAAGGGTGTGCTGGATGCCTTTCTTGAGCGCCACTTAATCTCACAAGAGCAATATGACCTAAGTCTCCATACCCTCATGGATAATATGGTGATACACGTCGCAGTGTAATTAGAATCCGCCCTGCAATCACAGAGCGGATTCTTTTTGCTTTATTTGGGGCGAAAATGTTCGTCGATCTGATTTGTAGTCAGCTTGATAGGGTCTAACACCAGCACCGGCTTATGGGCTGTGTCCACGGCATAGGCCAACGCCCTATCCTCAGCATCTCCTACGGCTGGGCTATCCAGATCATAGACACACAACACCCCATCTGCCACATCGATGATCTTCCTGTAGGCTTGGAGCTGCGCGTCTGGCGCGCCGACCTTGCACACAGCGGAGATAAGGGTGCATTTCTCCAGCATCGTGAAGTAGCGCTCCCGTAGGTAGGGTGCCCATTTAGTAGCCTGCTCCTCGTGGGGTATATAGCACAACAGCATCAGGTCGTGGTCAGACGTTCGCAGGCCGTTGGCGATTTCGGCAGTATACAGTCCCACGCCGCAGTCACAGGCCACGAGGAATTGCGACACGCCGCTCTGTCGCAGCGCCATGATCTGCTGCGACAATTCGATTTTCAATTTTCGGCAGCGGTCATCTTCTTCGTCGAAGCCCCACGGAAACCGCATGGGATTTTGACCGATGATGGCACAGCGGATAGGCTTGGTCATACACATTATCTCCGATATATCCCCCATTACAATATACATTATATTTCGCTTGTATAAAACAAATAATAAGCCAATTTCAGCTCGCTGTCAATAAGTCATATTTGATGTAGGCTATAATTCCTTTACCACAAAACGGAGGATAACCTACATGAAAACTTTCTGCGAGATCATCCGAGAGCTGCGTGAAGATAGAGATTTGAAACAAGCCGATGTAGCAAAGGTGCTGGGTACCTCGCAGCAGTATTACTCCAAGTACGAAACTGGCAAATATGAGATGCCGATCCACTGCGTAACAGCACTTGCAGACTTTTACGGGGTTTCGACTGATTACATCCTTGGCCGTTCGGAGTACAGTGTTTGTCCCGACGATTACAAGCGGCCAATTGTAGGAAGCTATACCGCAGGCGCAATGCTTGCCGATATACTGTCTCTTGATGTCAACGGGCGCAAAGCGGTGCGAGATTATATCGCGCTTCAGAAAAAAGCAAGTCAAAAATGAATGCTGTTCTTCTACAAGAGACTGTCCTCATTCTTTTCTCTGTGCTAATACCTCCGATAGAGTGAGTCCTTCTGGGCGGTTCATTATGAACCCCTCCTCGGTTCAGCAAACAGGCATGGTCGTCCCTTGGCGGCTGTGTCTGTTTTTTTATCGCACCGTGTAGAGATTGGAGGTGCTGCTGCCGTTGGGACGATAGCGCGGCAGGCGCTCCAGATAACCGTGCTGCTCCAGTTCTCCCAAAGCTCGCTTGACCGTACTGCGGGAGAGGTGCAGGTCTGCCGCAATGGTCTTGATGCTGGGCCAGCACTTTTGCTGGGCGTCGCCCCGATCCCGCAGGTACATATAGACCGTCCGCGCCCTGTGGGGCAGCAGGTGGTCAGCGTAAATGGTATCAAAATAGCTCATTGTTCTTCTCCGTTGTCATAGAGTTCCATGGCGGACTGCGGCGACTTGCGGGTATCAGACTTCTCCTGCTGCTCCATCTGATTCACTTGTGTGTTCTGCTCCTGCTGCGCCTTCCGAATACTCTGGAACAGCTCGTCCCGACTGGCATAGGCCACCTTTCGCGTGGCGTGTTCTGGAGTGGCGTAAGGCGTCCCAAAGGTAATGCCCCAATCAAGGAACAGCTTCAGCTTTGTCTGCATGGGGTGCGTTCCCGTTTTCATTACCACGAAAGTACCTTTCGGCAGCGACTTCAGTTCATCCGGTGTCATCAAGGGCCGCTCTATCATTTGCAGGCTCTGACTGGGATCGTTCTTTCCCTTGCTGACAGAGCCGCTCAGTACCGTGCGGCTGCCCAGCGCTTTTGAGAGCTTCTCTGCCGTTTGGCTGTTGGGCGCGAAGCCACCGAAAATCGTGTCCTGGCAGTTGTCGGTCAATATTTCCGCACCTTCCTTGCCGTAATTTTTCTCCAACTGCGCCAGTGATTGGATGATCGGCACCATAGTCAAGCCACGGGAGCGGCCCGCGCTGAACAACGGCAGGATGTCAAAAGCAGGCATGGTTCCCAGCTCGTCGCAATAGAACATCACGCGCTTAGGCAAACGGCCATTATTTTCATCCGCTATCATAAATAGCTCCCGCGACAATGTCTGAATCATCAGTCCGGCCATGAAGTTTTTGCTGGTATCTTCTTCCGGAAGAATCAGGAAGATCAACGACTTCTCCGATACGAACTGTTCGGCATTGATGGAGCTGTCAAAGCACAAGACCTGCTCCAGCTCAGAATCCAAGAATGCATTCAGCCGAGACAGTACCGTAGACATGACGGAAGCCATGGCCTGCTCGGAGGTGCTCAGCGCTGCCCCAGCAAACCATCTGGCCTTATGTGCATCGGGCAGATTGTCCATCAGCACATGAAACCAATTCTTCCCCCGTGCGTTGGAGGGTGCCAACAACTCCTGTACCAGCTTGAATACGGAGACGATGTGCCGCCGCTCTGTGGGATGCTCCTCGTCCGGCGGCAGAAACTCCGTCAACAGCAGGATCACCGATGTCAGCAGGCCCTCCGCCGCTTCGTAGAAATAGGCGTTCTGGCCATAGTCCTCGCTGCCTTTTGGTGAGACGATGGTCTTAGCCAGTATTTTGATGTACTTCTCCGCTCTGGCGCGGGCGGATATGTCGCTGCTGGCACGGGCCTTGTCCATGTAATGGTTGATAAGCGTCATGAGATTATATCCATCTGACCGTGTAGGATTCCGCAAGTCCACCACGGCCACATGGTAGCCGTAGCATTTTGCAGCTATCGTGCCGTAGTTGCGGGCCAGATCCCCTTTGGTATCCGAAATGAAACAGTTCATGCCGCAGGCGCAGGCGTACTCCAAGTTGGGATATAGAAAGTAGGCGGTCTTGCCCACGCCGGATGCGCCGATCATGAGACAGTGAATGTCATCGCTGTCCACCAGCGCCGTGATGCCGCCTTTTCTTCCGTCGCGGCTGCCCAGCACCAAGCCTTGGGCTTCCGGCAGATTCTTGCCAGCCCGCCAGTCGGCTACCTGAAACGGCACCAGCACATAGCTGCTGCGAATCTCCTGCTCCGTGGCCCAGCGGGCTGTACCGTGCTGGCCATCGCCCACAGTTCTGGATTTGATGTTGTTGAGATTATAGTTATCCGCCAGCAGCGACAGCGCAACAAACACCGCCAACACCGCGCCGCCCGCCGCCAACAGGATCCAGAGGTTTCCAGTCATGTAGATTTTCTCCTAACTTATATTTGGGGTTCATGTAACAAAATAATGTTTGAAGTTTTACCGCAAATGCGATAGTATAGAATGAAGAAATGTAAAAGAGATCGTTCCTATGCGTGTGCAAACAGATTTGCCAGAGGAGGCTCTATGGACGAATTATATACAAAGCTTGCCGCTCTGGCCGCCCGCTTTGGCGCTGAAAAATTAGTCCTCTATGGTTCCCGCGCCAGAGGTGACTTTCACGAGCGCAGTGATATCGACCTTGCTGTATATGGTATGCCGGAAAAGCAGCGCGGCGGTTTTGCAATCGAGGCAGACGATCTGCCCACGCTGCTGAAACTGGATATCGTCCATGTTTCTCCGAACATGGACACCGCGTTTCGCAAGAACATTGAGAAGGATGGTGTGGTACTCTATGCTGCAGAAAATTGAGAACTACAAAAACGCAATCATGCAGTTGGAAGATGCTGTGAACTGTTATCTTGCATCTCCACAGGATACTCTTTATCGTGACGGGTTGATCCAGCGCTTCGAGTTCACAGTAGAGCTGGCATGGAAGTCGCTCCGCGAATATCTGGAGGATCAGGGGGTCGTTCTCTCTGTCATTTCACCACGCGCCGTGTTGAAGGAAGCCTACGCTGCCGGTGTTATCGATGATGCGGATGCTTGGAACGCGATCATTTCGGCGCGGAACCTCACGTCCCATGTTTACGACGAAGCCACCGCTGTCGAGATCGCACGGCAGATCTGTGAGGATTTTCTTCCCGTACTTCGTGCGCTGCTGCTGCGTTACCAGCAGTGATATAACATACGAGCCGACAGTTTCATACTGTCGGCTTGTTCTATTCCACGCACAAGTCCTCGTTCCAATCCTTCCGCACCGGCACCAGCCGCATGGCGGAGATATCCTCCGCACGGAGATAGCCTTCCATGCGCTGTGAGGCGTTGTACCCTGCCTCGTCATTGTCGAGGCAAAGATACACCTGCTGGATCTGCGGGTAGGCACGGAGCATCTGCTCCACCGGCGCGAAGGCCGTACCGCAGCATGCCACATAGTTCTGCGCCTGCCAGTCATCCATATGCAGGGTGATGTAGGACAGCAGGTCGATGGGCGACTCAAACACATAGAGCGCTTCACCGCCGCCCGCGAAGTGAAAGCTGTACCGTGCGTCGCTGCCCTCCACGGTCTGGCGAAAGCTTTTCCCCTGACTGGCTGTACTCCGCAGGTGCGCGTGTCTGGCTGTGCCGTTTTCATCTACACCGACGAATACACAGTTGTGATGGGCTGCATCCTCATAAAGCAGATGGGCGTGGGCAAAAAAAGAGACCACCTCACGGTGGATGCGTCGATGCTGTGTCAGGTAAGCAAACACACGGCGCATATTTCCGTTGGCGGTCGGCAGGGCAAACTCTTTTGGCGGCGCTGGAGCTTGTTTTTCATAGGTCTGTCCATTGCACAGCAGCAGCGACACGGCGTCGGCATAACCCAGATGATAGAAACGCTGCACGAAGCTGATGGCATTGCCGCCTTCGTGCGTGGCGTGATCGAACCAATGGTTGCCTCGAATGGTGACGCTATGGTCGCTGGCCAGACGCTTATCACGTCCGGAGGGCAGCAGCTTTTCTCCGCGGCTCCACAGGAACACCTCCAGATCCGTCCTCGCCGCCAGGTCTTTTTGTTCTTGGGTAAAATGAATGTAGGGCATGGTTGTCCTCCTCATTATGGTATCATTTGTTCATTCCGTAGGCGCTCCTGCTCCTCGTGGTCGTCCCGCTTGTGGCCCATGGCCATTCGCTTTTCCATCAGTCGCCTGCGGCGCTTGGAGTCGATACGCAGCGCAGGCGGGATGACCGGCATATTGCCGCGGAACACACGGCTCATGTGGTGAAGCAGTTGAATGACCGCGCCGCCCTCTATTTTGATCTGCGATGTGACCGCCTGCGGCTGCGGCATGACCGCAGGTGATTCAGGTGAGGGCGACACTTGCTGCTCGTCAGGCTCTGGCTCAATAGAAACTTGCTCCGGTACAGGCTGCCGAAATGCCTCCGCCTGCTGAATGATCATATTCTTGATGGCGCGGAACTCTTTTTGCTGCACCAGCGGCTGGTGGGGCGGCGTGTTCCGTCCGTAATAACCGGCGATTTCAGCCTTCAGTTTCCACCATTGGTCATAGCAAGCCGCCACCTCCGGGAGCTGCGCCAGCCGCTCCACGATCTCGTCCACCTGCGCCTTGACCTCTTTGGGCAGATAGCCATAGACGTGTTTGCCATCGACCTGCTCCAATGTTTGAGACAACTCCCGCAGCTTTTGCTCTATCGCGGAATCAGTATAGCCGCTGTTCTCCATTGCTGTAATGCGTGTCAAGAGAGCATCCCTTGCGATCTGAACACTCTCCTTATAGGCAGCGTCCTTCTTGATGTAGAGTTCCTTCATCTCCTCATGGAAGATAGCGTTTGTCATCTTGGAGCGCATGACAGCGATGCCCTCCCGTGTAAGATACCCCTTCTTCGGTTCAGTCGACCACACCATCATGTGGACATGGGGGTGATGCCCCTCGTCATGGTACGCCGCGTACCAGCGGAAATCATCTGTCTGAATACGCATAGCTTCCGCAATAGCGGCGCTTTCCTGCTTCAGCAGATTCCGCCATGCGGCGGCCTTGTTGTATCCCAGGCGCTCCGCGTCCTCACGCCGCAGAGAGAAGATGAACGTCCACACCTTTCCGTTGTGAGCTTCCAGTTCGGCCTTCGCCGCCTTGAGATCGGTGACATCTGCCTCGCTGAACAGGCCATGCCCACCATGCTTTTCAGCACGGGGACGCTGGGCGATGTAGGACATATAGCCGCTCTCGGATTCCATCTCGTGCAGATGTGTGTCCAGCGCGGTGGCGATAAACGCGGACGCCGTACCGCGATTGGTCGTCTGCTTGTAGTCGCTGTACTCGAAAAGATTCTTCGCGTCCGGGAAGTCCTTCAGTAGTCTTTGGATGAACTGCTCCTGTTTCTTGGTCACGGACTCGGTGCTCTGGATGATCTCCACACCGTCTCGCGTGGCGACGTACTCCATGTATCCTGCCGCTTTACCCGCTTTGATATAGCCGCTTTTTTGTATCAGCCGCGCCATGCGTTACTCCTCCTGATGGAACAGCAGCACATCCTTGAAGGAGATGTTGCCGTGTGTGGATGCCACCTCACGGACGCTGCTGCCGCGCATCTTGCTGTATTCATCACGGGTCATATCCACGTCACCGCCCAGCAGATGGTTGGTCATGTTGTGTTCCACCACCAGCTTGAACAACAGCCTGCCCAGCCGGTCACCGAACACGCCCAGCGTCCCTTCCAGCACCTCCTGCATTGCATGAGGCAGGTACGCACCTGTTTTATTTGCGTGAACATAGCCGTCATAGAACCGTATCGCCTTTTCCACAAATTCACTTTGGCTGCCGCAGTTGTCCAGATGGGCATCTATTTCCACCATCTCTTTTGCCGCATCTGTAAGCCAAAATGCGTGTTTTCGCTTGTCCGTTGCCACTCTTGATCACCTCCCACAATAAGCTGCACGACCCCGCAGTTTTTCGTTGTCGTTCCTTGGATTTCAGCTCTTACGACCCCGTAAGCCGCCTTTTTTCGCTTTCGTGACCCCTCGGAAAATGCTCCGGAACTGCCCGCACTGCGGGCAGAAGTGATGCTGGTGGGGCGCTTGCGACCCCACCAGTTTCTCCTGCTCCGCTTTCGGCGCACCGAAAAGCGGGCCGAAAGGCCTCCAAACCTCTGGGGCCGCTATCCTTACCCTCCCGCGTTCCTGCGAGGCCACAAACCGGCCCACAAGGGCAAACACGGGGCTACATCTGTATCTGCGGAGAAGGCCCCGGCTCCTCTTGAAGCTGCCGGGCGAAATCGTGCAGGCTCATGCCGTTTTGCTGCTGGCAATACTCCTCCATTTTCCGAGCCAGTACCTCCTGCTCGGCAGCGTTCAGATGATAGCTCCAGTTCTCCTCTGTACCATCGCCCTTGCAGAGATTCAGCGCCAGCGTATCGCAAGGTCTGTTCTGCGCGATATTGTAGTTGGCGTAGACATTCAGCCAGTCATCATTCTCGTCTGTACACACAAATGTGCCGAAGGCGGCGTCCACGTCGAAGTCCGCTTGGATATAAAAGTTCAGCTTACCATCCTCCATTATGATCTCATCACTGAACGAAAAATTCTGCGCGGTGAGATGCCCCTCCGATGTGAGCTCCCTACCATCCAGCAGCTCCAGCAGTTTGTGGAGCTGCTCCTCCGCCGTTGCGAAGCGCGGCCTTGTGGCCTGATGGATAGACGGGATCACATCCCGCATTGCCCACGTTGTCCAACCGTCCATGATGTGAACAGCCGAAAATTCCCGCTTGTCAAAATCCAAATCAAACGCACCAGTAACTTTCCCGGTGTTCTCCATGCGGAGACGTATCAGGTTCTGATATTCCTCCGGTGTGATAGGCTGCGCCTGCGAATACAGAGAGATAAATTTACCGGTGCTGTGCTCTGTGTTCGTGCAGTATCTGCGAAGCGTCTGTGCGGCATCCAGCAGTTCCTCACCGGGTGATGTCGTGAAGTACCGCGTCTGTCCGTTTTCCGTTACACGGTATGCGGCGCAGGTAAGCGTTGTCAGACTCTGCTCCTCCGCGGGGTAGCACACATAATCGCTGCCGATGAACACGCCGGGGTGCTCGTCCTCATAGCGGCAGCCCAGTGCGTCCAGATCCATGTACTCGTACATTTCCTCCGGCACCGAAGTCTCGTGGACGAGGTAGTACCTGCCCAATGCCGCGTAGCTATTGACGCCCTTGAGGATCGTGTAATCATGCAGTCGCTCCGGTGAATTTGCGAAAATCTCTCCCGCCTCCTCCTCACCTTTTTGCAGGACAATGGCAGAGCGGATCGTATTCTCCTCATCGCTCGATATGCGCGGCTCACATTGAGATGCGTCAAATTTCCCGCGTGATGTGTAATGCAGAGACATATCATTCTCATTTTGACATTGTTTATTATCCAAAGGTCATCCCTCCTCACATTGTCAGGTCTTGCTGATTCTCTTGCAGATCTTCACAGAGCCGGAAGACCGTATGCCTGAACTCATCGTCACGATCCACATCCTGCTCCGTCTGCCACGCATCCCGTACACAAGTCAGGGGATACCCGTCGGAGAGCAACAGGAGCATCTGGTATCGTTCCAGGTTGGCGGTAAGAAGCGCATTGTAGCAATAGCGGGTCGCCTCGATCTCTCCGGCATTGGCAATAAGTTCACTCTGTGTCATATGGTAGAGGGATTCGGTATACGCTTTTTGTTCCTGTTCAATGCGTTGGAAAAGAGCGTCCCGCAGCTCCGCATTGGTCTGTACCGGCTCACCCTGTGTAAGTCCTTCCGTAAGAAAGCGCGGCACGTCGATGACCTCTGCATTTTGGAAAGCGAGGTCGCCGCGATAGCCTATTTTCAGTGCGGAGAACTCGTGCGCCGCTCTGACCAGCTCCGCAGGGCTTCCCGCAGGCACCTCCTGCTCCCAGCGATACCAACTGTCCTTCTGATGGCAGGGCGTAAGCTTGAGGAGGATGTAATCCTCCGGCACGAATTTAGGATAGCGGCAGAGCTGACCGCCCACGGCATAGTAGGGCTTGCCCTCGCACATGACAGTCTGCTCCATATACGCTTTCATCTTTTGCGGATCAGTGCAGAACCAGCACTCACTGTCACCAAAGCGGCGTATCCTGCCATCCTCCAGAATGCTGTCCAGCTTTTCTTTCTTCGTCAGGTGATAGACCTTTGACGGTACGTTTTCTTTGACATATGCCATGGTTATTCCTCCTGCTGCATAGCCACTGCCTGCTCGTTCGTCGCCTTTGCTGTCCGCACCGGTCGGCGGGGACGGGGCGGCGGAGCCAGCAGGCTGTCCACATACTCCCGGATGGGCTCCGGCACTTCCTTCTCATAGAGCTGCCGCAGGGCATCGTCCATGCGGCGCTGGACAGAGCTGTTTTTCTTCTTGAGGGCAAACTCCAGCGCTTTAAGGCGTTCCTCCTCCATGCTGACGGTAACGCAGACCTTCTCCATGCCGCACCTCACATTTCGCCGCAGAGCTTGTACAGGATTACCTTCAGCACCGGCTCATTGTCGCCGCTGTGCAGCTCCAGCCACGTATCACGCAGCGCCGCCAGCGGATCATCCAACGACAGCAGGTACCGCATCTGCGGGAAAGAAATGTCATCCCTGCGCTGCACCAACCGGCAGCAGACCTGTGCCGCGTAGATTTCTTTCGTCCTGCCCAGCAGTTGCTCCTGTGTCAAAGTTTGCAGCGTGGCAGTGTAATCCAGATAGTTCTGCTCCAGCTTTTCCAGCAAGGCCCGCCGCATTTCTTTCTCTAATGCGCAAGTGTTTTCGTTCATTTGTAACCTCCTTAGTCGTAGTTGATATACGGTATCTCCAGCCAGTGTGTCCAGCCGCGGCCTTGGAGCTGCGTCTTGACCACGCCGTACCTGGTGCCCATGGCCTCGATGACCTGACCGCCGCCGATGTACACACCGATGTGTCCCGACTTCCACACCGCCAGTCCCGGCACCTCCGGTATGGTGTCGATAGTGCCTTTGCGCGTGGCATTGTAGTACATCTGGTTGGCGCCGATGTCCGGCATCCCGTTGCTGCCGTAGTCGATGGTCATGGTGTCGGGCGACAGCCAGCCGTAGCCCTTGATGAGTCCTACGCAGTCGGCGGTGTGTTTGCCCAGCCAGTTGCTGCGGATGAAGTCCGCGTACTGCCCCACGCCCTCCGGGTATTGAGTCAGCTTGTACTGAAACAGCTCCGGCGTCAGCACCTGTCCGTAGGTGCCCCACACATAGCCCCAACCGGACTGCCATGCGTTGGTGACGTAGGCCACCAGATCGGCAGCATTCTTGGTGGCGGGGTTTGCCAGATCGGAGGCATCCAGCTCCACGCTGCTGCCGCCTCCGGGCGTATAGCTGCCATCGAAAGTATCGCCGCCTGTGCTGCCCACCACCATGCTGTAGATGTGGGCAGCGTTGGCCTTGTCCTCCTCGGTCACCGGTTCGCCCTGCCACGCCGCCAGCTTTTCATACACCGTTTCCAGCGGCAGAGGCATCGCTACATAGTAGACGGTGGTCTGCACCACCACTGTGCCATCCTCCAGCACGTCCGTGGTTGTTTCGGTGCGCTCCTCCAGACGGTAGAAGCACTCCACGAAATTGGCGGCGGCACGACGGGTAGGTGCGTCGTCGCCAAAGCAGAGGGCATAAAAAACGGCCTTGACCTGCAAGGGGTCAAGGCCGCCGCTTTCGGCTCTGGCATTCACGGCGGCGACCGCCGAATCCAGAAGAGAGAAAGCTGTCCGCATCTCGGTGATGTGGTCTTTGTATTCGGTTGGGATTTTGTCCGTGAAGGCTGGGCCGTAGAAGGATGCGGACACGGCGAAGTTGTTGTGCTCCACCGCTGCTGTGCCGAAGCTGCACAGGAACGCCGCCAGCAGGATCAGCGGCGAGAGGATGGCGGCGATGACCCAACCCACCGTCTTGCGGCCTTTTTCCGTAGACAGTACAGCCGCCGCCAGCCGCGCCAGTGTTGTTGACATGGATGCACCTCCTCACCGCTTAAATCATCTGCATACCGGGCGGTTCCTGGTCGGACATCTGAAACGCCTGAAGCGCATCTACGAATTCTTCATACTCTTCCGGTGTGGCATCGCAGCCATTTTCGACCGCGTCCTTCGCAATGTCCTCCAGCGTCCAGCCACTGACCAGTCTTGATGCTGCGCCGCGCAATTCAAAGTAATTGAAAGTGAACTGATCTCCATAGTTGAAGAGCTGTGTTGCGACCTGCTCACCGCAGTGTTGCTTGATAAGAGTCAACTCCACATAGCTTTTATCGTAGAGCTCAGCCTCCGGCTCCACATCTTCCCGGCTTAGTTCGTCTGCATACGCCGTCCATGCGTCCATGGCTTCGTCCGTTGCTTCCGGCAGGAGGTTCCTGATCCGTTTTTCAAATTGTTCTTTTTGCATAGCTCAAAGGCAACCTCACTTTCCACCCTTTGTGCCGAACAGCTTCGCTTTGTGCTCCGGGGCGATGACCTTCATCATATACCGGTCACCGCCGCAGCGGAAGAGGCATTCACCGTTCTGGGCCTTGTTGATGAGGTCGAACTCCGTGTCCTCCATTTGCAACATATTGGTGAAGAACTGCTTCTCTGTGGTGCCGGGGTTGAAGAAAAACTGGTGAGGCGGGATGGCAAACAGAGGCTTGGTCATCTCCCGCACTTCCCGCTGGTTGAAGTCCTCCAGATTCTGACTGGCCATCATCAGGGCGGAATCCCGCTTGCGGACACGCTTCAGGCAGTTGCGGATGTACTCAATGGCGATGGGGTTGGACAGCCACAGATACAGCTCGTCCAGCGCCGCCACCGTTCGCCCCTCCACCAGCAGCTTGTCCGACATATACGCCAGCACATTGAACAGCAGCGCGTTCCGCAGGCTCTTGGCGGCGCTCAGCACGCCGCCGACACCGAACACCAGAAACCGGTCGCTGGTGATATCCGTATGACCGTTGAAGAAATGTGCGTCGGCTCCCACGCACATGGAGTGCAGGCCCAGCAGCACCTCTTGCAGCAGCTCCTTCGTATAGAGCTGGTGGGTATCGGGGTCATAGTGGAGGTATTCCTCCTCCAGCAGCGTGTAGAAGTCCGACAGGATGGGATAGTCCGTGGCGGTGAGCTGCCGGGGATCGGTATGCTCCGAGATACCCCACTTGGCATAGAGCTTCGTCAGCATGATCTCGATGGTGTCCAACTGGGCGTCGGAGAAATCCTTGTAGGCACGAAAGAAGTCTTTCAGGAAAGAAACATGCCGCGCCAAAAATGTATTCTTACGGAACGCTTCCGGGGCCGATTCATCCGGCTCCGGCGCGGTGTCCCAGCACTTCACCTCCAGCACATTGATGTGGCGGTCGCCTGCCATCAGGTCGATGAAGCAGCCGTTCAGATTTCCACACAGATCTCCCAGCTCATGCTCCGCGTCCAGTGAGATAACAGATTTCCCCGATTCGATCAGGTTGCAGATCAGCAGCTTCATGAGATAGCTCTTGCCCTGACCGCTGTTGCCCAGGATCAGGATGTTGGCGGAGGTCTTGTCGCTGTCGCGCCGGTCGAAATCCACCACGATGTTGCTGCCGAACTTGTCCTTGCCGATGTAGAAGCCGTTGGGGTCAGCCTTGCCGGAATAGTTGAACGGGAACAGGTTGGCCACGCTGGATGCGGGCAGCACCCGCTGGAACTGCGGCCCCAATGCGGCGTAGCCTGCGGGGTTCACCGTGAGGAATCCCTGCCGCTGCCGCAGCACCAGCTTGTCGATCGTCAGCTTGCAGCGCACCAACTCCGCTTCCACGCTGGTTTGCAGAAGCTTCAGGTTTTCAAAGCTGTCGGCCATGACCTCCACATAGACCGCGCAGTAAAGCAGCGGTTCATGCTCACGATCCAGCGCGCCTACCAGTGAGGCCATGTCCTGTAAATTGCTCTCCGCCGTGATGACCCGCCGCAGGTCGTTGGTGTTGGCCCGCTCCAGTTTGTTGCGGTTGGTGGCGTTGTGGATGATGCGGTTCTCCTCGGCGGGCGTCACCAAGCGGCAGACGATCCGCAGCGTCACGCCGCGCCGGTCGCCCAAGCGCCCCAGCAGTGCCTGAGAATCGGTGGCGGCGGGATACTCCCGCAGTGCCCACACGCACCGCCATGTGTTGCCGGAAATGTAGTGATCCGTCTCAAATTTCAGCACCCCCGGCGCGATGCAGTCCAGAAAGGACAACACCGTTGGTTCCTCCGGGGGTGCTTTCTTGCGTTTGAAGATATGTTTCATAGTCCCTCCATAAAGAAGATGTCCATCCGGGGTTTCAGCTCCGGTTCGTGACCGGTGAACTGTTCCGGCTCCTGAAACTGCGCCGTGTACTTCTGGATCTGGTCATCGGTCAGGGAACAGAAGCCGCCCTCGTGGTCGTCACCCACCAGAAAGAACGGGCCGCAAATGATGTCCTCCTCCAGCCACCGGTTGGGTGCCATACCGTTGAGCTTGCCCTCCTCGTTGCAGCAGAGGATAACGCCATCCTCCACATACACCGGCTGGAACAGCCCCTGCACCTCCTGCTGGATGGCGGCCAGAGTATCCTCCATCTCCTTTTCATAGGGAGCCTGTCCCGGCTCCACTTTCAAAATACGCATATCTCTCCTCCTTCACATACCGTTCTCCGTCCACGCTGTCATAGACCTCGTGGGACACGTCCTGCTCATAGTACACCGCCAGCAGCTCACGCAGCTCCTGCTCGTTGGCACGGTGGACGGTAAAGCCGTTATCAGAGAGGTGTTTCTCCACATTGGCCAAGTACGACTCTGTGAAGCCTCCCTCGCCACGCTGCCGCAGGATCAGGCAGAAGGTGCGGGCCGAAGCCATGGAGGTCTGGACGCTGTCCAGATGGGCGCAGTCCGCCTCCAACAGCGCACGGATGGCGGGGTTCGTCTCCTCCTCCAGTCGTTTGCGGTAAAAGCTGCGGTTGCCCTGATAGGACTCCTTGGAGTCTGTGGCCAGAATTTCCACCTCCGCCATGCCTTTCAGCACATTCATCAGGCTGTGGATGCGCTGGCGCACGATGCTCTCCGGCAGTACGTTCAGGTTGCTGGGCTTCAGAATGAGGTAGACCAGCTCGCCGTTGGGGGTGCGGATGCTATGCTCCGTGATCTCGTCGATGCCCAGAAGCTGCTGAGCGGAAGGTGGTTTTTTCTTGAAAATGCTCATGAGCCTAATCTCCATTCATAGTATTGACGCCCGAAAAAGAAAGCACCTGCGTAGCGCAGGAAATCCAGCATACTGACGCCATCATGGCGGATGGCCAGAAAGGCGTACACGGCAGTGACCACCAGCGGAGCCACAAAGCCGGTCTGTGCCAGCGCCAGCGCAGAAAGCAGCAGGCCGATGCCGATCAGCGCCACATCCCGCAGCGCCCACAGCCACAGCATAGGTCGCGCGGTCAGATTGTCTGGGTATAGGTACATTTTATTTACCTCCAAAAGTGGAAGCCGCAAGCATACGCCTGCGGCTTCCATGGGTTATTTACCCCGCCGTGTCGGCGGTATCGTTCAGTTCCCGTTCGATAAGGCCCAGGATGAAGTCCTTCTGCTTTAGGCCGTTCCGGGCGAGGTAGTCTTTCAGTCGCTCGAACAGCTCCTCCGGTACCTGAAAGGCGATTGTGCGGGTGTTGGTATTCATAGTCCTTGTTCCTCCGTCAAAATGTTCTTTGAGTATGTCTGTGATGTAGTCGGACAGTGTCTGTCCGCGCTGCTCCTGCTCCGCCCGAAGCCGCTGGTGCAGGGACAGCGGGATAGGCGCGCAGAGGTTTTTCTTTTCCTCCATGATGGATACTCCTTTCCGCCTCCCGCGAGGCAAGCAAAGCATAGCCCAAACACCGCGGCAAAGCTATTAACAAGTACAACGAGAATATAAGCGCAAACGAAGCAGAATGAACAAAGCTATTTCTTCCTTGCGTTTTTCCGAGCAGGATCGGCTATTGGTGCGTCTCCTTTTCTTACACCACCCGTTGAGATATAAAGGATACTTCGTCTTGGAATATAGGTGCAGCCCATGAGTGCATCCTCAACTGTCAGGATATCGCCTTCTTCCATGCGCTCAAAGTCTCCAGCTAAACCTTTTTTAACGGGGAGGTCATAGTCCTCTGCTATTTCGATCACATCGCCATTCAGAAGATGTATTCTGTATATTTGATAATACATTGCCTTTCTCTTTTCTATCATTCTCTTAAAGTAAGTGTTCACAGCTCTCCTTCGCTCTCCCGTATGGTATCCGCCATGCATTTCATCACGAAATCCACGCAGGGGATGGCTACGCTGTTGCCCAGCGCCTTGTAACGGGCGCTGTCGGACGCGCCGGGGATATCCGTCCATCCGTCCGGAAAGCCTTGCAGTCTTTCACATTCCAGCGGCGTCAGACGGCGGATGAGAAGGAATGGCAGGTCTTTATCACCGGCAGGCTCACAGGTGTAGAGATCATCTGTGGAATAGCACACCGCATGGCGATCCATGGTATTCAGGGTGTACATTACGTTCTCCTGATACCCGATGCCGTTGCCACCGTTCTCCGGCTTCCGGTCAATGGCGTTTCCTGTAATACAGTAGATGGGTTCCTTCACCAGCGGTACATTATTGCCGCCTGTCCCATAGCGGGCCGACATGGTGGGAGCCACATCGCCTACCTGATCATACCGGGTGTCAATACCGTGGTTCTCAAATACCAGCGGCTGGTGACCATGCTCCTGTGCCCGCAGCGTACCGGTCATATCCTCGGACAGCTCCATGACCTGTCCGCCCTGATCGTTGATGCACAGCACAGAGGGCATACTGTTGCCGCCCGCGCTGCCCTTCAGCGTCGGAGTGACCTCCTCGCTGTAGCCGATGCCTCCGGCAGTCGCACCCGCACCCGCGGAGAAGCTGGCCACAAAGGTTTGCTGCTTCATACCCGGCTGTGCGCCCAGCGCACCGGCCTTGTCGCCCAAGTCGCGGACTTCATCCCGCTGGTTGGCCGCAAACGCCACCGGCGCACCGGCAGTCTCGCCCAGATCAATGCCCTCGTCCCGCTGGTTGATGTGATAGGCTTTCAGAAGGCCCAGCCGGAGCAGCGTCACCAGATCGGCCATACGCAGGCCACTTTGCAGCTCCAGCGCTTCCCGCAGCGTATCCGGCAGCACCTTACCGCGTCGTCTGGCCCTACGGAGGATGCCCAGACAGGCTTTCCGGCTCAAAAAGTATCTGCGATGAGGATGGGGCTCCAAAATCCGCCACAAGGAAGATCCTCTTGCGGCTCTGGGGGACACCCCAGTATTGAGCGTCAAGGACTCGCCAACAAAGGGAGCTAAGAGCTCCCAATATGGCTGCCCCAGAATATTGCCAACCCCAGGGATGACTTTGAGGAACATATAAGCCCGGCAGACCAATTCGGAGCGTTTCTTCCAAGACACGCCGGAAGTCCTCGCCTTTGTTGGAGGAGAACGCGCCGGGGACGTTTTCCCAGCACATGAACCGGGGTCGAACATGGAGACCTGATCGCCCTCGAAGTAAGTCTGCATCTCGCATCTCCTTGATGATCCGAATTTGTTCCATAAAAAGGCCGGAACGCTCACCGGACAATCCGGTGCGCTTTCCGGCCACAGATAAGTCCTGACAGGGGCTGCCGCCGCAGATGATGTCCACCGGCGGCAGCAACGCCCCATGCAGCTTTGTGATGTCACCATAGTGGAGCATCCCAGGCAGGCGCTCCATGGTGACGCGAATGGGGAATGGTTCGATCTCGCTGGCCCACAACGGCACGATCCCGTTGTGGATGGCAGCAAGCGGGAAGCCTCCGATACCATCGAACAAGCTCCCCATCGTGATGATCCTCATTTTACCGCCTGTACCACCGTGTGAGTCATGTTAACGGCGGTCTGCGCCGTGTATACGGCAGACATAATGTTTGCCCGCGTGGTGGTGTCCAAGCCGAAGGCTCCCGCAATGCGGGGGATCTCACCGGCAGAGAGCATCAGGCCCAGCCCCAGCAGGGCGTGGTCTTTGAACACCATCAGGCCCGCCACCAGAATGGTGGCCTGCAAAAAGGCGGTCAGACACAATCCAATGACCTGTTTACACCACTGGATGAAGCCATCCGTGTAGCCGCGGGGTACAGAGAACATATACAGGCTCCCCACGGCGATCTGGATAAGCAAAATACCGCCGCGCTTGAGGTTGGCGAAAAACACCTTGATAATGGCATAGGCCATAAGGATCAGGCAAAACAGCAGCATAAGACCGCTGGTGGGCGTGTTCATAAAGCCACCGAAAGGCGTCAGGTTCACCAGATTGGCGATGCTGTCCACAAGGCTGAAATTCTCCAGTATCTGCTTCGCCACGTCGCCTATGGTGACTGTCCCAAAGCCGGTGATGCCCGCGGTCAGACTGGATTGCAGGGAGATGGCCAGCACATACAGCCGCACCGGAAGCTGCGTGAACAGCTCCACGGCCAGAAAGCCTTTGAAGGCGTTCAGTACCGTTTCCCGCACATTGCCTCGACCGGAGGAATACTCCACGCCGCACTCGAAGCAGGCCACCACCAGCCCCACGGCATACAGCGCCCAGCCTAAGTAAGAGAAGAACAGCACGATGCTTTGCACCCAGCTCATGTCAAAGAGCTCGGCGCCCATGCTGCCCATCTCAGCAAAGAAATTGCCCAGGAAGCCCACGATCTGGCCGTAGAACCAGTCCAGGATCTGCCCCAGCACTGTATTTGCCACAAAATCCCAGATAAACAATTCTCAGTTCACCTCCTCCATGCAAAGGAAAGGCGTTTCATCAGACCCCGATGATATCCCACACATACAGCGGGGCGGTCAGGGTGAATACCAGACAGGCGAAAAGGATAGCCGGTGCGCTCCACTCAAAGTGTCCTGTCTTGCGGAAATCAAAATATGTGAGGCCAAGTTTGGCGAAGAAAAATACCGCCAGAATCAGGTCAATGGCAGGAAATACCACGTTGTTGACCACCGTCTTGATCTGACCGGAGGCTGTGGCCCAGGTGCTCTCCACGGCGCTGGCCACATCGCCGGTGCCGCCGCTGGTGCCGGTGGCGTAGGCCGACACGCACAGCAGGCAGCAAAGAAGCGCTGTGAGACACAGCGCCGCCATCGTTCGTTTTACAGTTTTCATGTTCATGTTCTCCTTGTCACATTGTCATTTCATTCATGGACGGGCTTTGCGCTGCCGCCTGCCGCAGCTGGGCCAGCTTCTCCGCCGCCCAATCGGGAAGGCACTCGTCCTTGAGGATACCCACGAACTCCGAACGGTTCCAGCGGGTCATTTCTTCGTCCCCCAGACAGGTGCAGCGCACCGAGCGGCCTCTGGCATTGGGGCGGCAGCCGAATCCGTCCCATGCCAGCCAAAGCTGATCCTCCGGCCGCCAGCAGGCTTCTCGCAGCACTTCCGGCGACAGCACCAGTACCTTTCCGGTGAAGTCCTGTTCACGGGAATTTGGCGCACAGTGCTCCGCCCCAAACAGGTGCAACTTTGCCAGCTCCGCCCGATACTGCGTAACGAAGCCGTCCAACACCGCAGGATGGCTGCCCACCATAAATGCGTAGCGATGGTCGCCATCGGGAGGAATATAGATGCTCCGGCTCCACTGTATATTTGTCGGGTGATAGCGGCCATCATAGGAATGCTCCTGCAAGGTGTTGGACAGCACAAAGGCCGTTCGCTTATAGCCGTAGTGGTCTATGACACGCCTGGCGCAATCCTCTTTCAGATGCATACCGTCAAAGCTCTCACGGATCACCAGCTCTATGGCTCCGGCACAGGCGCAGTTGGCACGGTAGTTGGCCCGCCATTGCTCCAGCTCACCACGTTCCCGTGCTTCCTTTGCCGTGTAGGGGTACATTTGCTCATTCTCCATAGACAGTCTCTCCCGTCTCCAGACGCCTTGCCAACAGTCCCTTACAGCAGTCATTGTCCATCAGCAAAGCCAAGAGCTGTTCCGGCACCTGAGAGAGATCATAGTTCCCCTCGTCTACCGTTTGACAGCGATGGCAGCACATGGGGCGGCAGGCGGCGATCAGGCCGTTCAGAAGCTGGTCGAAGGCCTCCTGCATTCCCTCCAACACGTCGATGAGCTCCACGACAGTCATGGTCTGGGGCATCAGCATGATAAGATGTCGGCACATATGGGCTTCCAGCGCAATGTCCGACAGTGCCAGAGCCGCAAGCATTTCGTTGGGTATCTGAAGCCCTCGTTGATTGAGTTCCATCTCACAAGTCATATTTTTCTCCTATTTTTCTTTCAGTGGGTATTGGGGTGTATGTACTAACGTACAGGCTTTCTTTCCGTTGTCGTAGTTATTGAAGAAGGATATCTGTGGTGCAAACATAGATGGATCATAGTTGGTCATAATGTACTCCTCATAACGATCCTCCTTCTTTTTTGACATACTGTTCGGTCGGTCTACTTCAAAGATGAAAAAGTCTTTATACAGTTCCTTGATCTCGTCTTTCTTGTTGTAGGACACGATCACAAAGCTTTTTCGCGTGGCCAGCATATCATGCAGTTCCTGATGATCCGACCTGTAAAAAGGTACGCCATACTTTTCCGCGCCAAGATACGGCGGGTCACAATAGAAAACTGTATCCAGCGCGTCATATTTACCCAAGATTTCCTTGTAGCTCCGGTTCTCCATGGGAATGTGCTGCAAGATCCGCGCACATCTGGTGATCTGATGCTCGAATCTATCCCAATCACGGTCGAGCGCGGCAAACTCTGTTCCCAGTCCGTTGTAGCTGAGATTATGAAGCAAAAAGAACATCGCCGCCCGCCGTGCGTCCGGTGGGATGGCGCGCTGCATCAGCTTCGCACTGATCTCCTCCGCCTGTGCAGGCGGGAAACTGATCTGCGTCAGCTCCAGCTCTTCCGCCAAATTCTTTCCGGCAAAATCTTTATCTTTCAAAGCGCGGAGCATGGTCTCAAATTCCTCACGGGAATTTTGCATATATTTTAGCTCTGTGATCACGGACACCGGTTTTTCCCTGACGCAATACATCATGTTATAAAGGTTGCTGTCAAGATCGTTATAGATCCGCAGCACGCCGCGCGGCGTTTGAAGATTCAAGGTCACACAGCCGCTCCCACCAAAAACATCCACCAATTTGTTGTAATGTATCGGCATCAGGCTCTGGATCGCCCACATCAACTGCGCTTTGCTGCCTTTCCATGGAATAAGCTTGGCCAATGGTATGTTCATCCGCCCTCCTTACCAAAGCCATCCAGCGAACGTACCAGCCCTGCAATGGCGGCATTCAGCCCATCCCGCATCTTTTCAAGACTGCGGATAGTATCGTAGACCTCTGCCGCCGTTTCGGCATAGAAATACCCACCCCGGCAAGCCGAGATGGGTATGCTGTCGCACCGCAGGCGGTTGATCTTCTTCCGCAGCTCATTGCCGCTCAGGCCCAGCGCCTTTTCCAGCGCACGGCTGCTGATGGCGTTCTTCCGGCCTTGATAGCCCTCCTCCAGATACCGCGCAATGGTTTCTCGTTGCATAAATGTCTCCTTTACATGGTCAGCTCCATTTCTTGTCGCGGGGCTTGAATCGGCTGACCGTCCAGACAGGCAAGGTAGCCGTAATCGCCAAGGACACCGTTATCCCGTCGCATCACGTCCTGACCGTAGGCGTCCAAGTCCAGATGCGGCAGGAGGAGCTTACATTCCTTTTCACCGGTGATGACGCCCAGCTCGTCCCGCGCCAGTTCTCTGGGCGAATGGATCTCCGGCTCGAAGCTATATTCGTCCAGATGGCCGGTCAGAGCAATAGCTTCCTCCAGTCGGGAAAGCTGCAACTGCTGGGCCACCGCCTTGAACTTCACCAGCTCACCATTCATGTCAAGCTCCTCCAAGCACCGGGCAAAACGGTTGAGCTGCTCCATCCCGTCATAGGCCATATCTGTAAACGACCACATTTCCGGCATGGCAGTATCTTCACATTCCAGATACACCTCCTGCCAGCTGTCCAGATCCAGCTGCATCAGCACGGCGTTTAGTTCTGCCTGCGATGCGGGCAGGTTCAGCGACACAGTCTGGTTTTCGTTGCTGCACAGAAACCGCATCATATACACCGGTTTCCGGGGCGGATTGCCCAGACCAGATGGCGCTTGTTTCAAATCGGAGTGCCGCTCCACATAGCCGTGGGGCGTAATGACGCTGCTTTCGCCTTGCCGCATTGTCCTGCCGATCTTGGCGTAGTCCAGCATTTCCAGCACCTTGTCCGGCACCTTTTCCAGCTCCGGCAGGAAGTCATTTTCTACATAGAATTTCCCCAACGCCGCGTCGTCCCTGACCTCCGGCACCACATGACAGCAGTCTACGCTATACGCCAGATCCAGCATTCGCTGAACGGTCAGCTCACCGCCGTTTTCCTGATGCAGCTTGTCGCTCTCCATCTGCACCAGTCCCTCGAAGGCTATGGCGTCTGCCTCGTTGAACGTACTGAGCTGCTCTGCCAGCGCGTTGAATTGATAGAGATCGCACTTGTCCAGATGGGACTCCAGAAAGTCATACCGCCCCAAGTCCTCCACCTGCCAGTAGGGTTCCTGCCCCTCCCGCAGCCGCAGCCTCTCCAGTGCATCCAGCAGTTCCCACGGCTTGGCGGGCAAGTCCAGCGTGGTGCCGTTGTCGTTATCGGGGTTGCCAAGATATACAGAAAAAACAACTTTATCCAAGCTCCATTCCTCCTCGCCGCTGCACGATGTCATCACAGTTATCGGGGTCTGCGCCGGGAACGTCCCAGCCGCACATACTGCCGATCTTCATGGCCTCCTCCTGTGCGGGTGTTACGCCCAGTCTCCGGTTCTGCTCGTCCGCAATAAGGCGGTTCTCGTGGGGATTATCCGTTGACCATTCGCTGGGATAGTACCCGCTCTCGCCACGCTTGACGCAGATGAGCTGTCCCGTCCCCGGCAGCAGCGTGAAGCACATCTCCGGCAGCTTGTCCAAATGGGGGCAAAACCGCTCCTGCTCCGTCTGGATGCTCCAGTCGTGATCCTGCCAAAGATGCACATACAGTTCATTGCCGCGGCCAATGGCGATCTCCCGCTGCTCGAAGCCCTCGCCCCATCCGTCCGACGCCTGACCGGTGATAAACTCCTTCAGTGTGGTCAGCTCCGTTGCGGAAAGCTCATGCCAGAGCTGACACTCCGCTACACCCCAGAGCTGCTCACCGCGCAGTTCCGCGCCGAATGTAACGGAGCGTACCTTGTTGTTTACAGCATCAGGCTTATTGTACCAATTCATGAGACCGCGGGTGACCTCCTCCGGCATCCGGTACTTCACAAGGGCGCTGCGGATGTTGTCCTCGTAAGGAAGCAGGTCGCGTCCCGACAGCAGCTCCGGCTCCTCTGGCATATTGCCCCATTCGTCCCGCTCGTACAGGTCGGCGGTGAGGGGCATATATAGCTTCATCACGCTGAGCTTGGGCGGCAGGACGGTAAAGCTGTCCACGCCGGGGATGAGGGCCAACGTCCGACCGTTATCCCATTTCATATGGAACTGTCCCGCATCGTCGATGTGTTCCACCGTTCCCGTCATCCCTGCCGGTACCGGCGCGAAGGGATCATCCATATTATCCAGCCGGATCCGGGTGCCGGGCGGGTACTGCTTCCGCAGGAATGTTACCATTTCTCTGCTGATATCCATGTCACAGCCCTCCCATCTTCCTATAGTCTGTCAACTCATGAGGATTTTCTTCCCCCACGAAGTCGAATAAAATATCATCCGCCGCCTTCCGGACAGCCGGATCGTCTGTCAGGACTTCATAGCGGAAGCCGGTTGTGTCCCGGTAGGGCAGTTCCTCACGGATGCAGTCCAGAAAGGAATCTGCGTCATAGTAGGGGATGATGTCCCCGTTGGCAAAAGTTGCTTTGCCAACCATACGAATGCTGCCCACGGCTTACATCTCCCTGCGGCCGCGGGGCCGGGTACGGCGGGTAAAGTAAATGGCCGCAGCGCCCGCCACGGCCAGAATGATACAAATTGCTTTTTTCATAGTTTCCTCCTAATTTTCGGTTCGTTCGCAATAGATTACATAGCGCTGCTTGCCACCGCTGGCGTAGGGATGGCAGGTCAGCAGTGTCAGTAGGTCGCGGCCCTGCTGTATTTTAATTTTCTCCACCTCATGAGGCTGGATAATTTGAATGTCGGCTACCGTGTAGGTCAGCGTTTCCCACAGGTTTGTGAGCTTCACGGTATCGCCTACAGCCAGCTTGTCTATGTGCCGGAAGTAGTCCGCACCGCGCCAGCCCCGGTGGCCTGCAATGACGCAGTTGGTGTTGGCACCGCCGATAGGGGCGGAGGTATTGCCCAGTACCGCCGCGCCTGCCGCGAGGTGGACGTCGGATGCCCCCAGATAGACCGGCATGGTCAACTCCATGGCGGGTATCTCTAAGACACATACGATCTCGTCCTCAATGCCATAGGCGGAGAGATCGGCGGCGGGTTCTTCGCAGGCTTCCAAATCAACGAGGCCGGATTGTTTTTCGGCGTAGATACGCTGATTGTAGTCTTGCAAGGCCGTCAGCAGTTTGGGGTGCTGCTCCAGCTCGTCATGTTCAGCTAAAAACTCCTGCACTGCCGCATCTGTGTCGGCTTGCAGCCTGTGTCCCGTGAACACCGGCCACAGCATCACGCAGATACCCGCCACAGCCAGCAGCGCCGCCAGTACGAGAGATGTCTTACGCATGGCGTACCCTCCTTACCAAAAAGTAAGCACCGCCGACCATGGCCACCGCGCCAAGGCCGATGACCAAGTCGGTGAGGTAATGCTGTGTCCACGAGGAAGCCACGGGCTTTTCTTCTGCGGCAGATGCCTGTTCGGGGGTGTAAGGAACACGGTGCCCTCGAACTAAAAGCCGGTGGGTGTTGATACCGAAAGGTGTGCAGGTCACCAACGTGACCAAATCCTTGCCATCCTCGATTTGCAGCAAAGATGTATCTGTAGGCAAGACTATGTTGATATTGTCTACCTCATACGCCAACACCTCACCCAATACATGGATGTAAAATGTATCGCCCTCTGCAAGCTGGTCAATATCCGAAAAAAGCTTGGAGCTCGCCATACCACTGTGGGCCGAAAGCACCGCGTGGGTACTGCTGCCGCCCACCGGCAGAGATGTGCCCATTACATGGCCTACGGACCTTTCCAATGTCTCTGCGCCTGTGCCATGCTGCACAGGCAAGTACACGTTGATTTTGGGGATGTCGATGTAAGCCATGACACCGCCCACCGTGAGCTGATCTGCATACGCCAAGGGAGGGGCAGATGCCCCTCCCTCAGAGATCGTCGCATTGGCCAGCATGGCGTTATACTGCTGTGCCGCCTGCCGCTGGGCGGTCAGCTCGGCATTGTCGGTGTCCTCGATGGCGGCGGTGTAGGTGGTTTCCACACTAGAGTGGTACTTTTCACTTAAAAGTTCTCCCACCAGCGGATAGAGAAGTAACCCCAGCGCCACAGCACCGCAAGTCGCCGCCAGTATCCAGCGTTTCACTGCTCGCTCTTATGCTTGCGGGACTTGACCACGATGAAAGCCGCCGCACCCAGCAGCGCCACGCCACCGATGGTGAACATCCATGTGCCGTAGCCGCCAGTCTTGGGCAGATCAAAGCCGGGGTTGTTAATCACGGTCAGGGGGACAATGGCGTTACCATCGGTCATAGTGACGTCCTTGCCATTGACCGTAGCAGAAGCGGTCAGCAGCTTCGCGCCGCACTGCTCACAAGTACCGTTTTCCTTGGTGGTAATCACGACCTTGACTGCCTCCTTGAGCAGCACATAGCCCTTATCGGTGGCGATTTCGGTCAGGGAATAAGCGTCATCTTCCAGGCCCTTAACCACGATGTGGCCCTGTGCATTGGGGATAAAGGTGGTAGCATCAGCCTTCTTGGCGGCAATGCCCTTGGCGTAATACACGCCATCCTTCAGGTCGGCAACGACATACACATCGTCGGTGTCATTGTGCAGTAGGAACTTGACGTTCTGGACGCTGCCTTTGCCATCGCTGAACTGCTTCAGCACATCAATGCCGTAAGTATACACATGGCAGCAGTCCTTCAGAGTGTCGTAGTAAGTAGTGTTGGTGCGTTTCCAAGTCAGCTCGACTTCGTTGGGGTTGTCGGTATCGCCCATCTGCGCGTCGGCGGTCAGGGTGGCAGCATAAGTGATCCGCATGGTGCAGTCAGAATAACCGCGCTTGACGCTATCGGTATATACGCTCTCGGACTCGTTGATCTCCGCCAGACCAGTCTCGGTCATGCGGATGGTCATAGAGTTGGCGGTATCATCATAGGTCACGGTGAACTTGGCGGAATCCTCGCCCCAAGTGGCAATCTTATCGGTGCAGGCGGAATCACGGAAGAACTCGATAACCACGTCGTTCTTGTTGTACTTGATACCCTTGCTCAGAGTATCCACATAGGTGTATTCACTCAGGGAAGAAGCTTTAGAGGTAATCGTGGGCAGGGTGCTGATAATCTGGTAGTCCACGATATCGCCCACGGAGGCGGTAGCGGTGTGAGCGTAACCGTCCGTGATGTCGGTCAGGCTGCCGTTATTCTTTCCAGTGCTGCTCTTGCTCTCGCGGACAGTCTTTTCGAGGTCGGGGTTGCCGGTCTGGTTTTTGGGGTAAATGACCAGATCGT
>USMI01000012.1 GCA_900555735.1 uncultured Eubacteriales bacterium
TCAAGGAGCTGGTACGCCACAAGCTGGTGGACGTGCTGGGCTGCGCCGGCAAGGCATAAACAGCCACATAAAAAAACTCCCGGCTCTGCGGAGCCGGGAGTTTTTTTCAGCCAGCGTACCAGGACGTATTTCCTGTGAACTCATCGTACTCATCTGCATCTAAGAAGTACTCACGTAAATCGAGCGTAACGGTGTTTACGATCTCCACAACGCACCAATAGCCGTCGTCATTTTTTTCCAGCTTCCAAAGCGCGATGCGGTCTGTTCCACCGGTTCCTTCGTACCATCTGAGATTATCTGATTTATCATAGCGATCATACTCATATTTGACCCACATTTTTCCGGATTTGCTGCCAAAATGTGCCGACAGCAGGTCGATGTGGTAGGTGGTCAGTGTCTCGCCGGCATGATCCTCACGGACGAAGTAGTGCCGCAGCGCGCCGTAGTAAGAGGGCACATCTTCTTCTGCTACGTTGGCTATGTCGCATGCTTCTTTCTCCGAATATTGAAATGCCGCGTAAACATTGTTGTTCAGAACACGCTGCGCCTGAGTGCGGTCGGAAATCCCGCCCTTGAACAGCAGCGCCATGCGGTCGCTGAAGGTATATCCCTTGGTGGCGCTGATGTCCGCCAGATAGTCGATGGAATTCAACCGTAGCATCAGCGTCACCAGCAGTACTACCGCCACTGTAATGATAATGGCGCACCATGTCTGCTTCCGCAGCTTCTTTTTCAGCGTCCGCAGCACGCCAGCCTCACCGGCGCGCTGCTGTGCGGTGTCAGCTTCGGTGACAGGGGGCTTTTCCTCGCCGCTGTATGCCGCGCGGCAGTTCTCACAGGTCTCCAGATGCGCCTTGACAAAGGAGGCGCTCTCGTCGCTGAGCATGCCCTCCGTGTACAGCGGCATCAGGTCCCGGACGATATGACATTCATTTTTCATGGTTGCTGTCCTCCAATCTGTTTTTGATCATTTTTCTGGCCCGGTGGTAGGTCACGCAGGCCCAGTTGTCCGTCTTGGAGAAGATCTCTCCGATCTGCTTATAGGAAAGCTCCGCAAACACCCGCCACATGAATACTTCCCGGTATGGCTCCGGCAGATCGTGAAGGATGGCTTGAATTCGTTGGGCTTCCTCGCGGACGGTAAGCAGCTCCTCCGGAGACGCGTTGCCGTCCGCCTGCTCCGGCAGCTCGTCCAGCGGCGCGGTCCGCTTCTCCTTGCGCAGAGAGGAGATGTAGCAGTTTCTGGCGATCTGGCACAGCCATACCCGGATATCGCACTGGCCGCGGAACTTTCCGATGCTGTGCAGGGCTTTGAAAAAGGTCTCGCTGGTGACCTCCTCGGCGATATGTTCGCTGCCGGAAAGCTTCAGGATATAGCGGTACACATCCTGAAAATACAGGTCATAGACCTGTTCAAACTCCATTCGCTGCCACCTCCTTTCCCTTATAAGACGCACCAGGCAGCAGCCTCTTACAGATTTTGCGCAAAAAAATATCCGGTGCAAGGGCACCGGATATTTTGATAGGTCAATCTTCCTCATAACGCAGGACAATGGCCCGGCACTTGAGGCAGCCAAACGCCTGAAACTGGATGTCCCGGCGGAACATATACGGCCCGGCCAGATCAACGGTATCGCTGAGGCCCGGCGTCGGCTCGAAGCAGACGCCGGCGCTCTGGGTTGTCCGCAGCACGCCCGGCCGCATTTCGCCGGAGCAATAGGGGCATTTCGGTGTCATTGCCCGTCACCTTACTTGAACAGCTTGCCGGCAATGCCGCCCAGCATGTCGGTCACATTGCCGCCGTGCTTGCTCAGCAGCTCCTTCAGCATGGGGACGGCCTTGCTCAGGATGTCCTTGACACTGTCGCCGCTGATGCCGACCTTTTTGGCGATCTTCTCCACCTCGTCGCTTCCCAGCAGCTTCTTGACGGCCTTGGCCACATCGCTGTCGCCGTCCAGATGCTTCATCACAGAGGGCGCGGCATTCTTCAGCACGTTGGACACGTCGGTGGTGCTGACGTTAGCGGACTTGCTGAGCTTCTCCAGCATGTCCTTATCCATAACATTGCCCAGAAGGGAAGTAATATCCATATAAAGCGCTCCTTTTCTTGACTGTAAAGCGAATATGGGTTACAGCGTTTCTTTGATCTTTGCCGCGATCTGGTCGGCGGTCAGGCCGTATTCCCGCAGCACGTCGGCAGCCTTGCCGGACTGGCCGAACTGATCGTTGATGCCAATTTTCTTGAACTTGCAGCAGACCTTGCCCATCAGCGCGTCAGCCACCGCATCGCCCAGACCGCCGATGACGCTGTGCTCCTCCACGGTGATGACATTGCCGCACTTCTCGGCGTACTTCACCACGCACTCGGCATCCAAGGGCTTGATGGTGTGCATGTTGATGACGGTGATCTCGATGCCCTCGGCGGCCAGCAGCTTGGCGGCCTCCAGCGCTTCGTTGACCATCAGGCCGCAGGCGAACACCGCAGCGTCCTTGCCTTCCCGCAGGACGTTGGCCTTGCCGATCTCAAAGGGATAGTCCTCCTCGAACACGGGAGTGGCCAGACGGGCCAGACGCATATACACAGGGCCTTGGAACTCCGCCAGCGCGAAGGTGGCCTTGCGGGCCTCGTTGGCGTCAGCGGGGACGATGACGGTCATGCCGGGGATCATGCGCATCAGGCCGATATCCTCGATGGACTGGTGGCTGCCGCCATCCTCGCCCACGGAAACTCCGGCGTGAGAGCAGCAGATCTTCACATTAAATTTGGGATAGGCGATGGAGTTGCGAATCTGCTCATAGGCACGTCCGGCGCCGAACATAGCGAAGGTGGAGCAGAAGGAAATGAGGCCCATGGTGGACAGGCCCGCGCCAATATTCATCATGTTGGCCTCGGCAATGCCGCAGTCATAGAAGCGGTCGGGATGGGCCGCCTTGAAATACTTGGTCATGGTAGCGCCCGCCAGATCGGCGTCCAGCACCACTACCTTATCGTTCTGATTGCCCAGATCTACCAGCGCCTTGCCGTAGGCTTCACGGGTCGCGATCTTTTCACTCATGTTTCAGCCCTCCAATTCCTGCAATGCCTGGTCACGCTGCTCCGCATTAGGCGCCTTGCCGTGCCAGCCGACCTGATTTTCCATGTAGGATACGCCCTTGCCCTTGACGGTGTGCGCCAGAATACAACGGGGCTTGCCGGGAACCACCGGTGCGCTGAGCGCCGCCTCGATGGCGTCCAGATCATGACCGTCGATCTCGTAGAAGTCAAAGCCGAAAGCCCGCAGCTTGGCGGGCAGGTCGCCCAGACTCATGACCTCGTCGTTGCTGCCGTCGATCTGCAGACCGTTGTTGTCGATGATGATGGTCAGGTTGTCCAGCTTATAGTGGTTGGCCGCCATGAAGGCCTCCCAGATCTGACCCTCCTGACACTCGCCGTCACCCAGAATGGTGTAGACCTTGGTGTCCTTCTTCAGCTGCTTGGCGCCCAGCGCCATGCCCACCGCGATGGAGCAGCCCTGACCCAGAGAGCCGGTGGAGGCGTCTACGCCGGGGACCTTTTTGCAGTCGGGATGGCCCTGCAGGATGCTGTGCAGCTGGCGGAAGTTGGCAAATTCGTCGCGGCTGATGAAGCCCAGCTCAGCCAAAACCGCGTAATAGCAGGGGGCTGCGTGGCCCTTGCTCAGCACAAAGCGGTCACGGTCGGGAGCCTTGGGGTTCTTGGGATCGATACGCATATGGTTGTAGAATACGCTGGTCATCAGCTCCACCATGGACAGAGAGCCGCCGGGATGGCCGCTGCCTGCGTTGGCGATCATGGTGATGATGTCACGGCGCACCTGCTTGCATACGCTGGAAAGTTCTGCCGTATTCATTGAGAGACCTCCAAATCAATTTTATTCCACATGCTATGTTAATGCATTTGCCCGCTAAAGTCAATGAACAGTGGAAAAAAGTGGAGAAAAATCAGGAAAACATTTTGCGGCAGCTTGCGAACAGCGGGAAAACCGCCGCATAGAATGAGAGCAGGGAGGGAAGAGGTATGGATCTGCTGCCATATCGCCGTGCGGAAGCGGAGGCCTACGCACGATTCTGGGCCTATGGCCGCAACCCGGCCTTTTATGATTATGAGACCATCGGCGGCGACTGCACCAACTTTGCCTCCCAGTGCATCTATGCAGGCACCGGTGTGATGAACTATTCACCCACCTTCGGCTGGTACTATATCAGCGCTGACGACAAGGCGCCCGCATGGACAGGAGTGGAGTATCTCCACAACTTTCTCGTCCGGCCGGAAGTCTCACCGGGACCGGTGGGCACGGTGACGCAGGATCTGGCCATGGCCGAACCGGGCGATGTGATCCAGTTGATCTTTCAGGGCGATGTATTTCAGCACTCTCCCGTGGTCATTCAGAATGACGGCAGCGGAGAGGCTTCCGGTATCCAGATCGCCGCACACAGCTATGACGCCAACTGCCGCCCCTTGAGCAGCTATAATTATCAGCAATACCGTGTGCTGCACATCTTGGGCTACTATCCGGAGGCATAAAAGAAGGCGGAGCTTACTCCGCCTTCTTTTTATCGTCGATTTTTCCTTTCATCTTCACATGTGACAAGGGATTTGCCTTTGCAGCCACACGCAAGGATTCGTTGTCGATATGGGTATAAATTTCGGTGGTATTCAGGTGCTCATGGCCCAGAACCTCCTGCACCGCCTTCACATCCACGCCGTTTTGCAGCATCAGCGTGGCAGCCGTGTGCCGCAGCTTGTGGCTGGAATACTGTGTGCTGTCCAGTCCCGCCATGGCCAGATGCTTTTTCACCAGCGAGTGTACCATGGCGCGGCTGATGCGCTGGTCACGCTCGGAAAGAAACAGGGCATCCCGATCCTTGCCGCTGATGGGATGGCGCACCGCTAGATAGCGCTCCAGCGCATCCTTGCAGGCGTCATTAAGATACACCACACGCACTTTATTGCCCTTGCCCAGTACCCGCATGGCGTCACCTTGAATATCGCTGAGATTCAGGCCGATCAGCTCGGAAATACGCAGTCCGCAGTTCAAAAACAGCGTGATGATGCAGAAATCCCGCTCCTTATGCTTGCCGTCCACGGCGTCCAGCAGGGAGAGGGAGTCCTCCAGTGTCAGATAGCGGGGGAGGGACTTCATCTGCTTGGGGGAGTCGATATCCTTGCAGGGATTTTCTTCCAAAAGGTGTACTTTATTGCACAAGTAGTTGAAAAACGACCGGATCGTGGCCAATTTTCGCGCCCGGGAAGCGGCGTTCAGTCCTTTGTTAGAATTTTCACAATTCTGATGCTGTACGCGGTCACGGCTGAGATAGGTCATATAGCCGTAAATATCCGATAGGGTAATGGAGCGGATCAGCGGCAGGTCGACATCCATAATATCGATCTGGTCAAAGGGCGTATCCCGCAGCGCCGGGTCCCGCAGCTGCTTGATATAGCGAAAGAAATTCCGCAGGTCAAGAAAGTATTCATCCACTGTGCGCTGTGAGTGCGCTTTGATGGTCTCGTGATAGCTGAGAAAGTCCGCCAGTATCCGCGGAGATTGTAAACGGTAATCAATCGCCATATGTTCGATCCTCTGGTATTGTAGTTGATTCGATAAGAGAGTGTGTCAGAAGGTTGCCGTACATTTACGCTGCAGCTGCTGTCCGTATAACGCGGTTATATGATGTCTATGGAGTAATTCAGTGGTCTTTGCCTCCACTCAATTCAACAAAATTTTTATTTTGTTGAATCGCCAGTTCATAAACAAAACGGCCTAATCAAACTTTCCTGTTATTGCCCGTACTTCGCATGAGCTGCGACCATATGCAGAAACACTTTTGTGTCAGGCCAAACCCTTCTGGATGGCTTTCTTGCATCACATATGACCGCTGCCGTTTGTCCAACCACAGCACAAATTGCTCTGGCGCTGAACTCTTCTTGCAGGTGTGCGCTTGCCATCCACCGTATAGCTCACCGTGGCGATATGCGGAAAAACCGTGCCATCCAAAATGGGAAGTGTCCCCTTCCCTCTCATTATACAAAAATGCCCGATGGATGACAAGTCCACCGGGCAAATTTTTGTTGAATCGACGCTTACGCCTTCAGGCAGCGCAGGACCGCCAGCAGAATGGAATAATACTTGCTGTCGGGGCTGTCAGCACGGCTGGTAATGATCACGGGGCAGGAAGCGCCGCAGATGGTGCTGGCCACGGTCTTGCCGGCGATGTAGGTCACGGCCTTATACAGCACGTTGCCGATCTCGATAAAGGGCACCAGCAGGATGTCGGCCTGACCGGCGACAGGGTCCTTGATAGCCTTATGCTTCACGGACTCCATGGAGATGGCGCCATCCAGAGCCAGAGGGCCAGTGACGACGCAGCCGGGGATGCCCCGCTCCTTGATGGCGGCGGCGCTGACGGTGGAGGGCATCTTCTCGGTAACATTCTCTACAGCGGACAGAACGGCTACCTTGGGACAATCGTTGCCCAGTGCCTTGGCCACGGGCAGAGCGTTCTCCACGATACCGATCTGGGTCTCGACATCGGGGGCGATGTTGATGGCGGCGTCGGTGATCATGACGAAGCGGCCCTCATACTCGAACATACCTACCTGACTCACCAGACGGCGTGCACCCTCGGGGATCAAACCGGTCTCGCGGTTCAGAATGGCCTTGGCAAAGCTGGAGGTCTGCAGGATGCCCTTCATGGGGATGTCGGCCTTCCCTTCCTTCACCAGCTTGACGGCGATCTTGGCGGCTTCCAGTTCCTCGCCGTCAAAGTCCACGATCTCGTAATCCGCCTCGTTTTCGCCCATCTCATGGAGCATGTCAATGATCATGTCCTTTTTGCCGATCAGGGTGCCTTCCACCACGCCCTTGCGCTTGGCATGGACAACGGCACTCAGGGCAGGCTCGTCATGGGCGTTGGCCAGCGCGATGCGCTTTTTCAGGTTCTGACCCAGCACATAGGCTTCCATTTCTTTGAAAGTAGTAAACATGTTTTGTTCCTCCGAAGTTTTATTTTGGTTCCTTCTTCTCTTATCACATTTTACCCGCTTATTATACACTCCTGCTTTTCCAAAAACAACTAAAAGTACAACTTTTTTTCCACGATTTTCTATTCCCAAAAAGAGTTCTTGCCTTTGCAGCCGATTTACGGTATACTGTAATTACTGATTTGTGTGGGAGGCTCTTTCTATGGATGGTTTTTATTCGTTTCTGTTTTATGGTGTGATTGCCGTTGGCGCGATCCTTCTCGTCTCTTTGACTGTGCTGCGTATCGACTGGGCGCGGCATCCGGAAAAGTACAAAAAAGACGTAGAAAGCTACGAGAAAGAGCAGTATTGGAAGAAGAAAAAGCAGGATCAGGATGCTGCCATCAAGAAAGCCAAAGAGAAGGAAAAGGCGAAAAAGCGTCAGGCTCGGGTGGATAAGCTGAACCAGTACCGGGCCATCAACGGCAAAGGCCCTCTGGCAGAGAAAAACAAAGGCAGCAAAAAAAAGTAATGATACAAAGAAGCCTGCGGTGTGCACCGCAGGCTTCTTTGTTACCATTCTTTACATAAAAAAGCAGAGTGTCCATTACAGGATACTCAGATCCTATAAGGACACTCTGCATGGTCGGAGTGGGGGGACTTGAACCCCCGGCCTCTTGGTCCCGAACCAAGCGCGCTACCAACTGCGCTACACCCCGTAAGCTTTTTTATTATAAAGACTAATTTCAGTTCTGTCAAGAGAAAATTATCCAACCTGATACAATATTCGATAATTCCAATCGTTCACGGGCATACTGAACATGATTTGAAACTCACCGCCCATCGAAAGGAGATCGATGTGATGGAACACTTCCCGAGCATGATCCCGGCCTGCTCCTGTGTCAAGCTGACCTCAAAGCAGGGCCTTCCCTACTGGTTTCGCACCTGCGACCTGCACACCAGCGTGTGGGATGCAGGCGCACATGTGGTGTCCTTCCCCGCCGGAACAGATATTCCCGAATGCGGTGAGGCTTCCCTGCGGCCGCAATATCCGCTGCTGGGCATCACCTACAACAGGCGGGACAGCTGGCTGCTGGACGGCATCAACAGCGAAGGCTTGACGGGTGGGCTTCTGCTTCTGGAAGAGGGCACCAGCGTAAGTAAGCCGGCAGAGGGATATACCGGCGTGATGGGCATGGAGCTGGTCACCGTACTGCTGGCAGCGTGCCGGGACATTAGCGAGGTGTGCAAAGCGGTCAAGACGATCCAAGTCACAGATGTGCCGATAGAGGGCGGCAGCGTGCCTGCGACCATGCACTATTTCTTTGTTGATGCCGCAGGCCGGACTGTGGTACTGGAGGCGGCTGACCCGGCGCATCCGGGGCAGCTGCAGGCCTATCATGCCGACAGCATCGGCGTGATGACCAATTCCCCTCCCTATCCCCGGCAATTAGATAACCTGCGGTGGTTCCTTTCCCAGTCGCCGGAGCTGCACCGGAGTGGCGACGACTGCCCCATTACCCAGCCGGCGTGGGAGGGTGTGCGGTTGTCCGGCGATCCCGGTGCGCCGCATCTGACACAAAGCGGCGTGCTTCCCGCGTCCTACGCACCATACGACCGCTTTGTACGGCTGGCGGTGCTGAAGGCCCTGAACCATGACGGACAGTGGATGGATGACAGACAGATGCTGCCGCTGGGCAGCGGAGTGATCCGCACGGTGTTTGAACCCCACAGCCGGGGTGTCTACCACTACCGCGCTCTGGATGCGGCAGGGATGCCCACGGGCAGCAGTGACGGTTATACCCAGTATACGGTGATGTACGACCTGCACCGGCGCGAGCTGTATCTCCAGCCCTATGACGCCACCGCATGGACGCGGGTGGCTTTGCGGGACTGCTCCTCTGTCGAGATCGAATATCATCCAGTAAGCCGTGATGCACTGGGCGGCGTGGTGAACAGCCGCAGTCTTTGAGCATAAGAAAACGAGAGCCAAAGGCTCTCGCTTTCTTATGCTTTTAAAGTGTCAGACCAAACCGGGCATAGCCCCAGACCAGCTCATCATCGCTGAGCTCTTTGGCTGAAACAGTATCGCCGTCAAACTCCTTGTAGAGATGGCCGTCCAGCGTAATGCGGCCCGTGGGGGTCTTGAGGGAGAACATCTCCTGCGGGAAGAAGGGCGAGCTGGGATGGTTCTCGCAGAAGAACGTCACAGCGTAGAAATCGCAGATCAGCTGCGGCTCCTCGGTAAAGGAGTAGAACTGCCGCCACTCGCCGTTGTGGAGATCCATCACCACCCAGCCAAGGAAGTCATCCTTATCCAGCCGGTACGTCTCGCCGTACTGCTCCTGCACCAGCCCTTCCTCCATGCGCAGCGGCTCACGGGGGCAGACCTCGCCGGTGCCCACGTCGCACAGATAGGTGCCGTCCGCGGCCTCCACCTTCAATACACGATGGCGGCGCATGGGGATGGTGCTCTCGCCCCGCAGATAGCGGGCAAAGCAGTCGGTGACCTTGTAGCCCAGCTGCCGCAGCAGCCAGCCGTACAGACCGTTCAGCTCAAAGCAGTAGCCGCCCCGGTGATTCACCACGATTTTTTCAAACAGATCGTCCTCCTCCAGCGAAAGAGGAATATTGCGGATGATGTCCAGATTTTCATAGGGGATGGTGGTGCAGTGGGCATACTGGATCTTTTTCAGCAGCGCGCCGTCGCACACGATATGCTCCGGCATCTCCAGACCGATGCGGTCAAAATAGGCTTTTACTTTATCCATTTTCATTCTCCGATATCTTTTCCAGCAGCGAGACCACCGTCAGCAACTGCTCGCGCGTTACATAGGGGGACGGCTCATGGCGGCGGGCGCAGTCCAGAAAATGACTCAGCTCGTTATAATACCAGCCGCATGGCGGCACATTGATGCCGGTGGACACGGTGACCGCGTCGGCAGTGTCGAACAACTCCGGCTCCTTGCCGAACTGATAGCCGGTCAGCGTCTGTCTGTCGTTGATGAGCATGCCGTTTTCAAAATAGACGCGCCAGCGGGCCGTCCACGGGATGGGCGCGTTGAACCACGCCGCCTCGGCACAGACATGCAGATCGCCAAAGGTATACTGGAAGCGGTACTGCTCCCGGTAGGTCTTATCCGCGCCGCCGCAGGAGGTGACCGATACGCCGTCCGGTGTACCGAACAGCGAGACGATGATATCCAGATCGTGGATATGCAGGTCAAAGGGCAGCAGACCGGATTTATCCTTGTCGAACAGCCAGCCGCCCTGCACCCATTGAGGGCAGGCGGACAGCCGCTCAAACACCGCGTCCAGCGGCTTGCCGTAGGTGCCGTCCTTCACAATGCGGCGGAGGATCTCCACCTCCTTGGTGAATTGCAGCACCTGCGCCACATACAGCTGACAGCCCTTGGCCTGCGCCGTATCCAGCATTTCCCTTGCATCAGCAGAGTTCAGGGCAACGGGCTTTTCCACGATGGTATCCTTGCCGCAGCGCAGGCTCTCCATCACCATGTCGTGATGGGTATAGGTGGGCGTGCAGATATCCACGATATCCACATGGGTCGCCATCTCTTCGATGGTGGCGTACAGCGGCAGGCCCCACTCCTCCGCGGCGGCCCTTGCTTTCTCACTGGTGCCGCACAGCGCCGTGACAGCGCAGTCGGGGATCTCCTTGAAATTGGCGTAATGCACACGGCCCATACCGCCGGTGCCCACCAGTCCGATCTTTATCATGAAGCCTCCTTACAGCACGAAGCCCTGAGAGATCAGATAGTCGGCGCTGTCCTGCACCGCCTGATCCACCTCGGCCAGATCCTTGGGACCTGCCTGCGTGAATTCGATCTCGATGGAGAAGGGACTCATGTTGTTGTCAGCGTCCAGCGCGTCAAACAGCGCCGGAAAATCGATATAGCCCTTGCCCAGTGCCGGGAAGTTCCACTCCTGACGGCCGGCGGCCTTGTCCTTCAGGTGGACATAGCCGATCTTGTCCATGGAGGCCAGAAAATCCTTGGTCACGTCCACATCGCCATAGAAGATGGCGTTGGCGGTGTCGTAATTGATGAGAACGCGGGGAGAGTCCACCAGCTCCACGATCTCCTTCAGGATGGCGCCTGTGCCGTGTTCACCGTGAGTCTCCAGCACCAGCGTCATGTCATACTCCTCCAGATAGGGCACCAGATCACGGACGTGCTGGGCCACTACCGCGTTGGAGGCCACCGCCTTATCCTCCAGATGGGCCTCGCCGATGGAGGAAACGATGTAGTCGCAGCCGAAGAAATGCGCCAGACGGATGTTGCGGACGAAATCGCCGATGCGCTCAGTGTCCATCAGATTGGTGTGACCGCTCATGGCAAAGGGGATCAGACCGGCCTCGTCCAGCATGTCCTTTACCTCCAGCAGCCGCGCAAAGCTCTGGTCGGGAAATACATGCTCCGTCCAGCCCTTGGTGGCGGTCAGCTCGATATAGCGGAAGCCCGCCTTCTTGATGCCGGCAATGGCCTCCTCAATGGAAAAGCCGTGGTAGCAGTTGGAGTTTACTGCGATGATGCGCTCTTTTCTCATGGGGTTCCCCTGCCTTTCAGATAATGTAGTTGTCCAGATACCGCTTGGACAGGCGGATGGAATTCAGGATATCCTCACGGGTACCCTCGAAGGCCTTGTCCTCCACCTCGATCACGGCGTTGCCGTCATAGCGGATGTCGTTGAGCGCCGCAATAAAGGCCGCCCAGTTCACGTCGCCATGACCGGGGATCACGGGAGCCATATAGTCCAGCGGATAGGCCAGCACACCGCACTCCGCCAGCTTTTCGGGGTACAGCTTGATATCCTTGAAGTGGACGTGGAACAGCTTATCCTTGAACTCATAGACGGTCTTGACGTAGTCCATCTGCTGCCAGACGTAATGGCTGGGGTCGAAGTTCAAGCCGAAGTTGGGGCTGGGCAGACGGCGGAACAGCTCACGGAAGATATCCGGCGTGCACATCAGGTTCTGACCTCCGGGCCACTGGTCGGCGCCGAACAGCATGGGGCAGTTCTCGATGGCGACCTTGACGCCGCACTCCTCCGCCAGACGGATGATGGGAGGCCAGATCTCATCAAAGAGCTGATAGTTTTCCTCACGGGTCTTGTGCTGGTCGCGGCCGATGAAGGTGGTGACCATGCCCACGCCCAGCTTTTGGCTGGCGCGGATCAGCGTTTTCAGGTGGTCGATGGCGGCGGCGCGCTTTTCAGGATCGGGGTCCATGGTGTTGGGATAGAAGGCCAGCGAGGAGATGGTCAGCCCCTTCCCTGCCGCGTAATCCACCACATGGCGGGCGTAGTCGTCGTCCTCCAGCACGCGGGCGCAGTCGATATGGCTGACACCGGCATAGCGGCGCTCCGCCTTACCGGCGGGCCAGCAGGCCACCTCCAGACAACGGAAGCCCATCTCCGCGGCGATATCCACCGCTTCCTCATACGTCCAACCATCCAGAATGGCGGTCAGCAGTCCGAATTTCATCATAGCTTTTCTCCTCCTTGCTTCAGCGGTTTTCAGGAATGTCTACCGCGGTGCCTGCCTTGGCGGATTCCAGAGAGGCAAACACGGCGCGCATGGCGTACAGGGCTTCCTCGCCGGAAATCTCCGGCGGAGTGTTGGTCTCCAGACAATTCATCCACAGGTCGATCACGCCGGATTTGGTCTGGTTGTCGTTGGTCTGGATCTGCTCCACGTCGTAGACCTTTTCCGTGCCGTCGGCCAGCTTCACCACGATGGAGTGGGCGGGATCGTCATAGATGCGCATGATGCCCTTCTCGCCGTAGAGAATGGTGGAGTTATCCTCCGCGCCGTAGTAGGTCCAGCTGGCGGTCATGGTGCCCATGGTGCCGCCGGACATCTCGTAAATGCAGATGGCGTTGTCGTCCACGCCAATCAGCTGGCCGCTGGCGTCCTTCTTATCCAGTGTCACCACGCGGGCGGTGGTACGCACCACATGCTGGCCTGTCAGGAACTGAATGAGGTCGGTCTTGTGGATGCCCAGATCCGCCATGGCGCCCATGGCAGCCTTGTTCTTATCAAAGAACCATGTGTTTTTGCCGGGATCTACCGACCATGTCTCGGGGCCGCCGTGACCGAAGGTGGTACGGAAGGTAATAATGCGGCCGATCATGCCCTGATCGATCAGCTCCTTGGCCACCGCGTGGGCCTTGGCCAGACGCTGGTTGTGGCCGATCATCAGGAACTTCCCTGCCTCATGGGCGGTCTTGACCATCTCCTCGCACTCCTCCAGCGTGGTGGCCATGGGCTTTTCGCACAGCACATGCTTACCGGCCTTCAGGGCGGCGATGGTGATGGGCGCGTGGGCATGGTTGGCCACGCAGACGCTGACCGCGTCGATGGCGGGGTCGGCCAGCATGGCCTCAGCGGACGCATAAGCCTTGCCGCCGTACTGAGCGGCCAGCTCGGCGGCGCGCTGGGTATTCAGATCATAGAAGCCTGCCAGCTCCGCATAGGGATTCTCCGCGTATTCGGGGATGTGACGTACCTGCGCGATCTTGCCGCAGCCGATGATACCGATTCGGAACATAATAGTGACCTCCTGTTATGATGAAATGGAAATATTCACAGATATTCAGCGGCCACCGGCTTTCCATAAGCCGGTGGCGCGGTTTGATAGGGTTTATCAGGCGTTATCCTTCTTCTGCAGCAGCACGGCAAAGATGATGATGGCACCCTTGACGGCATCGCACAGGAAGGTAGGCACACCGACAGTGTTCAGGATATTGTTCATGACGCCGATGATCAGCATACCGAGGAAAGCGCCCACCAGACTGCCCTTGCCGCCGGACATGGCCGTACCGCCCACGATAACGGCAGCAATGGCGTCCATTTCATAACCGTTACCGGCATTGGCAAAGTCCATGGAGCCGATACGGGCCACATAGATCACGGCGGCAATGGCGCACATCACACCGCCCAGCGCATAGATGCGGCGCTTGACGCGGCTGACATTGATACCGGACAGCTTGGCGGCCCGCTCGTTGGAGCCGACAGCGATGGTCTGGCGGCCGAAGGCGGTCTTTTTGAAGATAATGTGCATCAGCACCACCACGGCCACCCAGTAGATGATGGGCAGGATCACCTGACCGCCGATCTTGGCGGAGGTCAGCAGCTTGAAGCCGTCGGGAACCTCAGGGTTAAACTGCTTGGTCAGCTGCTGGGTAACGGAGCGGAAGATCTTCATGGTGCCCAGCGTGGCGATGAAGGGCGGCAGCTTACCGTAGGCGATCAGGCAGCCGTTCATCTCGCCGAACAGCATGCCCAGCACCAGCACCAGAATGATGGCGATGATATACGCGCCGACACCGGTAATGCCCATCTTGGCCAGCAGACCGTTCGTGGGCGTGATGAGGTACATCAGTACTGCGCCCAGTGCGCACATCATGGAGCCGACAGACAGATCGATTCCGCCGGAGATGATGATGAAGCACATGCCAAGCGCGATGATGCCGGCGTATGTATTGTTGCGCAGAATGTTCAGCCACGCGCGGCCCATGGCGCCGAACATGCCGCCCACGGAACCGATATTGATGGTCTGCACCACGCACTGGATCAGCACCATGATGACCAGCGCAAAGACGGTGGAGAACATGGCGTTCTGTGACCAGCTGCTCTTGAACCAGCCCAGAAAACCGCCCTTCTCATTCAGAAGCTTCTTTTTATCCATGCTTATTCTCCCTCCTGCTGACCGCCGCCGGTGGCCAGATACATGATGTTATGTTCGTTCATATCGCTGCCGGATACCTCGCCGACGATACGGCCGTGGAACATGACAAGGCTCCTGTCGCACACGCGGATGATCTCCTGCGCCTCGGAGCTCAGCACGATCACGGCCACGCCCTCGCCCGCCAGACGGTGGATGATGGCGTAGATCTCCTCCTTGGCGCCTACGTCGACGCCCTGAGTGGGGTTATCCAGAATCAGCACCTTCGGGCCGGACATCAGCCATTTGGCCAGCACCACCTTCTGCTGGTTGCCGCCGGACAGGCTGCCGATCAGATCCATCCGGTCGCCCATCTTGATGCGCAGCGCTTCCTCCTGCTGACGGAACAGCTCCTCCTGCCGGGCAAAGTCGATAAACGGTCCCTTGCGGATCTTGGGAAGATGGACGATGGAACCGTTATCCAGAATGGTCATGTCTTTGATGATGCCGTTTTCCTTACGGTTACGGGGCAGATACGCCAGACCGGAGACCAACGCCTGATGGGTGTCCGTGTTGTGGACCTCCTTGCCGGACAGATACACCTTGCCGGTGTACTTCGTGCCCATAGCGCCGAAGACCGTCTGGAACAGCTCGCTGCGGCCATCGCCCAGCAGACCGGTAACGCCCAGCACCTCGCCGGCATGGACTGTCAGGGAAACGTCGAAGAAATGATGATCGTCGGACAAGGCTTCCAGCCGCAGCATTTCCTCGCCCTGCTGCTGCTCCCGGGTCAGGACCTCCATCCGGACCTCATGGCCCACCATGTGGGCGGCCAGCTGGCGGGTATCGGTATTGCTGACCAGATCGGCAGCCACCATATTGCCGTCACGCAGGACGGTAAAACGGTCGCAGATCTCCATGACCTCATTGAGCTTGTGGCTGATGAACACGATGCCAACGCCCTGCTCCTTCAGCGTCCGCATCATGGCAAAGACCCGCTGGATCTCGGGATCGGTCAGGGATGTGGTCGGCTCGTCCATAATGATGATGGAGGCATCCTGCATCATGGCGCGGGCGATCTCCACGATCTGCTTGTAGGAGGCGTCCAGATCACGCACCATGGCAGAGGGATCCAGCGACAGGTTCATCCGCTCGAACAGCTCCGCCGTCTGCCGCTTCATCTCATGGGCATCCAGAAACACACCCTTCCGCTTCAGATGGGTCAGGAACATGTTTTCGTAGATGGTCAGGTCATTGATCAGGTTCAGCTCCTGATGGATAAAGGCGATACCGGCGTCCAGCGAATCCACGGGGCTGGCGAAATGCACCGGCTTTCCGTCCAGCTCGATAACGCCCTTGTCGGCAGGCAGGACGCCGCCCAGAATGTTCATCAGCGTGGACTTGCCAGCGCCGTTTTCACCCAGCAGCGCACAGATCTCACCGGTCTTTAGGGAAAAATCCACATCCTGAAGCACGTTGTTGGCGCCGAAGGATTTGCAGATCCCCTGCATGGTCAGGTTCAAGCGATCACTTCCATTCCTATGGTATTATTGTCCCGCATGCTGCCGCAGCAGGACAGAGTGTTTTGCAAAAAAACACCGGAAAAGCCGTTTCCGGCACTTTTTCGCCAAACACGGAAAAACGAGGAAGGGCTATGGCTATCAGCCATAGCCCTTCTTTTGAAAAGCAGATTGTCTCTTTGTGCTTACCGATTAATACACGGTGTTGTTTTCATCCAGATAATCAGCAACGTTCTCAGCGGAAACGATGGTGGTGGGGATCACGACCACGGGCTCAATGCCGGTCTCGCCGTTCATCAGCTTGATAGCGGTCTCGATAGCGTCCTCAACCATGTTGGGGCTGTACAGAGCGGAGGCGGGGCCATAAGTGGCATAAGCCTCGTCAGCGATCATCTTGAAGTAGGCCTGGCAGCCGCCGCCGCCGGTGATGGCCTTAACGTCAGTGCGGCCAGCCTCGACCAGAGTGTTCAGAGTACCGATGGAGGTCTCGTCGTCCATGGAGAAGATGGCATCGATCTGGGGATTGGCCTCCAGAATGTCGGCCATGGCGGACTGAGCGTCAGCAGCAGCGAAGCTATTCAGCTGATACTCCTTGATGTTGGACTTGTCATAGCTGATCTCGTCCAGATAGGCATAGAAGCCCTGCTTGCGCAGCTCGCAGACGCTGCCGGAAGAGGGAACGTCCAGCACAACGATGTGAGCAGCCTCGCCGGCCTTCTCAACGATGTACTTGGCGGACTGATAACCCATGTCGTAGTTATCGCCGGTGACCTTGTAGATGCCAGTGCAGTCCACGTCAACGTCGAAGTTCACAACGGGGATACCGGAGTCGATGATCTCCTGCATGGCGGTCTCCATGCCGGACCACTGGGGCCAGGACACGATGACGGTGGCGCCCCAAGCGACCAGATCGTTCAGAGCGGAAGCCATCTCAGCAGCATCGGAAGAGGTGGTGATCTTGTACTCCAGGTTGTTGTCCTTGCAGTACTTCTCGGCATAGTAAGCAACGCCGGCAACCCAGCCGTGGGTCACGTCAGGAGCAGCGATACCGACCTTAACGGTCTTCGCGGTGTCCTGATCGTTGGGCTGATCGTTGGTGGTGTCGCCACCGCCGCAGGCCACCAGAGACAGGGCCATGACCAGCGCAAGAATGAGAGCTAACACTTTTTTCATTCTAAATTTTCCTCCATATTATTTTTATTCCGCGGCCATAAGACCGGAGAATACCACAAAGTTGACCGTCCACCCTAGGCGGCTATGCCGGAGCGATGCTCGACGGCATGTAACACATTTGTAATATTTCCTGCATTATAGCACGGCGGCTTGTCCCTGTCAACGAGTTTCCCCCTTAACAATTTCTTCCCATTGTTTTATTGGCAGGTTTTTCAAATAACGACGCTGATCGTCACCTGCGCTTGTAAAAATTGCTGTTTATTGACAAATGTTGCCCTTTAAAGCAGAGAAGGAGCAGCCATCCGGCTGCTCCTTCTCTGCACATTATCTGGTTTTGGGGATCAGCAGCATATGGCATCTGGCGACCTCGTCCTGCTCCAGATGATTGGCGCTGCGAATGGCATCCTCATCCGTGTGGTGCCGCTTGGCAACCTCCCACAGCGTCTCCCCCTCCCCAAGCCTGCACAGGATCAGGCTGGGTCGGGTGGATACGGCGTCGGCAGGCTCCGTCATTGTCACGGCGTTGATGCTGTTGATAACAGTCTCGCCGTTGTTGGCGATCATAAAGGTCACCGGAAGCGATACCTGACATGTGCCGCCGGTGAACTGAAGCACCGCACGGCAGCAGCAGGCGGATACAGGCCCTGTGACCTCCGGAACGGCGGCGCTGCATTCCACCGTCCGCTCGGTGCTGACCGGTGCGCCGGACTCATCCAGATACAACAGCCGCACATGCAGGGCGGCACGCAGTGTGACCTGCTCCTCATCGGGAAATACCTCGACCGGTGCGCAGTCAATGGCGGTAACGCTGATGAACGGCTCCCCGCCTTCAAATTCCAGTTGGATGCGGGCCTCCTGCTGAATCCTGCTGTCAGGCTTCGCCAGCGGAATGACAATATTCTGCCACTCCAGTGTCGTTTCAAAATGCGTGCTGTATAGGTCATCAAGATAAGTAACGGTGCGATGCTGGTACGCCATCAGACAGATATCCACACGGGCGGTCAGGCCAAAGCCGCTGCCGCTGTCCGTCCGCAGGACACGGACATCGCACTCGCCGATCTGCGGCGACAGCGTATATTCCGCGTTTTCCGGCAGCTCTGCCACATCCAGAATCTGCGAGAACGGCACTGCAGCGTCATACTGCCGGAGCGTATGATTCTCGTCCCGATAGAGTGCGTAAAGCTGCATCTCACCCTTAATCATCAGCTTGTTGCCCAGCCGCTGGGCGGACAGTATCACGGGGCACATGCGGTGCAGCAGCAGATCCTCCGGCGCACAGTCGGCATCCAGCATCATATCATCTATAAAGGAAAATCCCTTTTCAGATATTGCGGTCAGCAGATCAAGCTCCAGCTGCCGGCAGCGCTTTCGGATCGTCGGTTCCTCCTGTACGTCGCAGGCAATACGCCGCTTGACGGCACGATAGCCGGTCACAGTGATCTCCGGCATGACCTTGATGTATAGCTTTCGTGACGTGACGGCGCGGGCCTCCGCCAGCAGCACGCGCCCCTCAACACAGATGGTGCCGCAGGCGGACAGCGAGCGGTCATCCAATGCGCAGGAAAACGGAACGGAGACTGTCAGGCTCCGCAAACCGGTTGCCTCCTCGGAGGTGTAAAGCACTGTTACTTTCACGCTGCCGGATACCGTGCAGTGCTCGCCGGTCAGCTGCCGCTCCCGGATGATAAGGCGTCCTGCGGTATCCACAATGCGGGCCATGTCGGGACAGTACTCCGGGATGGCGGTCTCCAGCGATTCCTCATGGGTAGATACGACCTTCGGCGACGGTTCGCAGCAGAGAATATCTTCAAATTGCAAGCCCAATTCCATATGTTCAGCCCTCTCAATCGGTATTGTTAGTCCACTGTATGAGGGCGCTCCTCCGTTTATTCCTTGATACCGAAAATACTGCGCAGCAGGCCGCGAAGCATTTTGGGCGCCTTCCAGACCACGATCTTCATGTTGCTACCTCCTTTTTAAACAGGCGATCCCACAGGCGATCAGCAGGAAGGCCACCAGAAACATCAGGCAGCCCACCGGGAACACGGCGGCGATAAAAATACCCAGCCCCAAGGCCAGCGCACAGATCCCAAGGCAATGCTCTCCGTTCCCTCTCATGTGGTTCCCTCCTCCCTGCTAGGCTTCTGTTTCATCCTATGTCGCCGCAGCCCTTGCGGTGACGAAAAAAGAAAGCCTTCCCGCTTGGGAAGGCTTTCCGATATCGCGGAAATATATTAGATGCGGATGGCCAGATTGTAGGCAGCCTTGGTGCACTGCCACATGTTGCCGGGCTTCTCGGTGTTGTAGCTGTCGCCGATGTTGTGGATCTCGGGCGCTACCATCTCCGCCTGTGCGGACAGGAAGGGACGGTCATCACCCTTGGCGCCGATGGCCATGACCACCAGATCAGCGTCATACTGCTCGATATACTCCTCGTTGGTCATCTTGGGAGCCAACGGGTTTTCGATGTTCTTGGGAATGATGGGGGACCAAGTGCAGTAGGGATCGGGCACAGCCTTGGAGCGGTTGTGAGCCACCACCACATGGCCATCCTCGATACGCAGCACGCGGGCGCAGTTCACCAGCTCGCCGCCGTCGGCCTCGAAGTAATGGATCAGATGGCCGCGGTTGGCGGTGCAGGCGCCTTCCTCGAAGTGCTCCAGCATCTCAAGGCAGGTGACCTTCCGCAGCTTCTCAGTAGCCAGCCAGAAGGAGGTTTCCAGACCCACGGCGCCGCCGCCGATGACGATAATCTTCTTATCGGTATCCGCCAGCTCCTCGGGGTGGGTCAGCAGGTGAATGGCGTCGATATGACGGACGGTGTCCAGACCAGGAATGGGAGGTACGCCCTCACGGCTGCCGTTGGCGAACACCACAGCGTCGTAATTGCCCTTCTTCAGCAGCGCGTTGTCCACGGGGGTATTCAGGTGAACGGTAACGCCCTCGGTCTTGCCCACCTGCGCCACCAGCCAATCCATGTAGTTCTTCAGCTCATACTTGCTGAGGGGAGCGCCTGCGGCGTGCATCTTGCCGCCCATCTTGTCGGACTTCTCAAAGACCTCCACCGTGTGGCCGCGCTGTGCGGCGGTGATGGCGAAGTTCAGACCGGCGCAGCCTGCGCCCACCACGGCGATCTTCTTGACCTTCTCGGCCTTGGCGGGAACGGCGGGCAGCACATCCTCGAAGCCGGTGCGGGGGTTAACGGCGCACTGGGGATGGCCGCCTTCTACGAACTCGTTGACGCAGGCCTCCTGACAGCCGATGCAGGGGCGGATCTCCTCCACCTTACCGGCGTAGGCCTTGTTGCACCAGTCGGGATCGGCCAGCACGGGACGACCCAGCATAATCATATCAGCCTTGCCGTCACGCAGCGCCTTCTCGGCGATGTCGGGATAGCCCAGCTTGCCGACGGCCACGATAGGCACTTCCACGCCCACGTTGGACTTGATGCCGCGGGCGGCGAAATACTCCTTGGCCACCTTGCTGACATCCAGGAAGCAGCCGGCGGGCATACCTGCGGGAGGATGCGGCAGCCACCAGTTATCATAGCAGCCCAGATCCACGTCGAACATATCGACACCGGCCTTCACCAGATTCTCCATGTAGTTCAGGGTATCGGCGATGGAGCGGCCGTTCTTGAAGCGCTTCAGGGTCTTGACGGTGTTCATGCGCTCACCGTAGGTCTCCTCCAGCGCCAGACTCAGGTCGATACGATACATAATGGGATAATAGGGGCCGACGCGCTTGCGGATGGTCTTGATCAGCTCAATGCCGAAGCGCTGCCAATCGGCGTACTTGCCGATCTTGCGGCGGTTGAAAGCGGGGCTGGTCAGCTGATCCAGCAGATAGCCCTCGTGGCCATGCAGATACACGCCGTCCAGACCCATGGTCTTGGCGTCGATGGAGGCCTGACCGGCGTTCTTGATGATGCGGTCGCACTCGATATCCGTCAGGGGACGGCAGGGCACGTCAGGCAGATAGAAGTTGGGGTTCACGGAGGCGGACACGGGGAACTGGAACTTGGTCAGCAGGCACTGGGGATTACCCACGCGGCCCAGACCGGGGGTCAGCTGGATGAAGATGCGGCTGCCGCGGGCGTGGACGCCCTGCGCCAGATCGCGCCAGCCCATGAAGTTAGTACGGGTGCCGTCGATACGGGGGAAGTAGGAATAGTTGCCCTTTTCGGTAACGGAGGCGTCGATGTGGTGGCTGATGGGGATCAGGCCGGTGGTCAGCAGGCCGATGCCGCCCTCAGCGCGGGCAAAGAAGTACTGCAGCATCTTGTCGTTGGGACGGCCGCTCTCCTCGGCCATCTGACAGTTGCCCATGGGCGCCATGACGAGGCGGTTCTTCACCGTCAGCTTATTGATCTGAATGGGGGAAAACAGGGAGGTATACGGATAATACTCCTTGGTCATCCGCGACGTACCGCCCTCGCGATTCTCACAGTCGGTACGAACCCAGTTTCCGTAGCTGTTGACCAGCTGCTGAACTAATGCGTCTTTCTTCAATGATATTCCCTCACTTTCCTGTTATCACCTGCCGGCGGCAGGCGTTTGTTCACAAACCCAGCATATCACATTATCTTTTCAGAATCAACAAAAAAAGTGCAAAAAATCAAATTATTTCATTGCAACTTGCCCTGTTTCGTGGTAAAATGATATTGGAAAAACGGCAATAATGCACAAAAATATTTCGTTTTGTACAGTAACGTTCATTTTCCCTTCCGCGTGGTACAGCGCGGTACGGACTCATTTATCGTACCCTATACGGAAAGGACGTGTGACCCCCGTTGAACAGAGACACCAAGATCATCGCCGTGGCCGGTAAGGGCGGCGTGGGAAAGACCTCCATCTCTGCGGCCTTTGTCCGGCTGCTGACGGAACGCTACCCCGACAGCCGCATCCTCGCCATCGATGCCGACCCCGCTGTGGGACTTTCCACCGCGCTGGGCGTAGAGGTCAAAGAGACGCTGGACGATATCCGCAAGAGCATCGTCGCCTCAGTGGAAGACGGCGCGCCGAGAGAGGCCATTGAGCTACTCAGCGAAGCCCGCTACCGGATCTTTGACACCATGGTGGAGAAGCAGAAATTCTCCTTCCTTGCCATTGGCCGTCCGGAAACCGCAGGCTGCTACTGTAAGGTGAACGCCTATCTGAAAGAGGTCATCAGCCTGCTGAGCCGGGACTTCGACTATGTGGTCATCGACGGCGAGGCCGGGATCGAGCAGATCAACCGCCGGGTGATGGAAAAGGTCACTCATCTGGTGCTGATTACCGACCCCAGCCGCAAGGGCACGCAGGTCATTGATACCATCAAGCGCGTGGCGGACGAGCTGGTGATGTACCAGCGCTGCGGCGCCATCGTGAACCGGGTCATGGATGAGAGCATGATCCCCTGTATCCATATTGAAGGCACGGAAGTTCTTGCCTATATCCCCGGCGACGCCAGCCACGCCGCCAACGATATTCAGGGCCGAAGTGTTTTTGATTTGCCGGACGACTCCCCTATCATGCAGGGTGCGCGAACGGCGCTGACAAAATTGGCGATCCTTTGAAAAACTAGGAGAGAGGTGTTGATAACTTGAGAGACCTGAAGCATTTGATCTACTTTGAAAACCTGCTGGAGAACGCCGACAATGAGTTGGTGGAGAAGGCGAAAGCCGACGGCAAGCTGGCCATCGGTTACACCTGCTTCCACATTCCCGAGGTGCTGCTGAACGTGGGGAACTGCTTCTCCGTGCGTCTGCGCGCACCGAGGACCGGCTCCATCGACATCGCCACCTACTACATGTCCAACTATACCTGCGAGTATGCCCGGGCATTGGTAGAGCGCGGTATCGAGGGCGGCTACAATTTTCTGGACGGCCTGGCAGGCGTGGATGCCTGTTCCATGATGAACCGCTTCTACGAGCACTTTGAGCTGCTGAAGATGAACGAGAAGCCCAACTTCTTCGTCACCCACACCGACATGCCCTATAAGGTGGTGGACTACTCTGTGCGCCACTACACCAAGCAGATGCGTATCCGTCTGCTGGATATCATGGAAAAGAACTACGGCGTGGATACCTCCGACAAGGCCATCCGCAAGGCCGTGAAGGAGCACAACGAGATCTGCCGCATCATCTCCGAGATTGGCCAGATGCGCAAGGCGGAGAATCCCGTCATCACCGGCTATGAATTCCATGTGCTGAATCTGGTGACCTACACATGTCCCAAGTACCTGATCCTCCCCTATCTGCGTGAGACGTTGGAGGAGCTGAAGCACCGCGAGCCTGACGAGAAGCCCGCTTTCCGCGCCAGAGTGGCCGTGGTAGGCAGCGAGATCGACGATCCCAGCCTCACCAAGCTGATTGAGGACTGCGGCGCGCTGGTGGTATCCGATCGCTATTGCTTCGGCTCTACCCCCGGCCGCGAGGTCATCGAACTGAACGACGATGAGCCCGCGCTGGATCAGATCTGCCGCCATTACATGGAGGTCAGCGAGTGCGCCCGCTACATCAGCGACGAAAAGGTAGCCCAGCGCCGCCAGACCGCCGACCGTCTGGCCCGTGAGTACAATGCCGACGGCATCATCTATGAGCAGATGAAGTTCTGTGATTACTGGGGCTTCGAGCGTGCGCTGGCCAGCCACATCATGTCCACCGAAATGGGCTGGCCCGTGCTGTCCATCGACCGTCCCTATAACGCCCGTTCCTCCGGTCAGCTCCGCACCCGCTTCCAAGCGTTCGTGGAGTCGCTGGAGATCAAGCGCATCCAGAAGAACGGAGGTAGCAACTAATGGCCAAAAAGAATAAGAAATATCCCAATCCCGCCTTTTTCAAGGCCAAGGATAATATGGATCTGAAGGCCCAGCTGGATAACCTGAAGGAAGTGGGCGGCATCATCGCCGGTATGGCCAAGGAGGCCGACTACAAAGCCTTCTTCCGCCGCCAGTGGGAGTGCATCAAGGACGACGGCCGCCGCGTGGCACGTGAGGTCAAGGATATCTGCACCATGACCTGCGCCGAGCGGAAGGATCTGCTGCTGAACGGTGAAAAGCGTCTGGGCGACCTGTACCGCAAGGGCGACATGGTCACCGTCCGCCGAGAGTGGCGCGGTCTGGAGAGCACCGCCATCGACTTCGCCGGCTGGCTGAAGATGTGGGGCATGCTGCTGGGCACCTTCTCCAAGGATCTGGTCCCCGCCCTGAACACCACGCTTTACTATCGCTGGATGATCTCCTACATCTGCTGCGTCAGCTTCATGGACAAGAACACCATGGGCCAGCGTGGCCGGGCGCTGAAGATGAGTCATCTGATGATTTATGATATCTTCCGCTATGTGGCCGAGAATCTGGTGTTCCTTGCCAAGTGCGACAAGAAGAACGGCAACAGCGCCGAACTGAACAAGAAGGTCGTGCTGTTTGACGAGATGACCATGGGCCAGATCATGGCGGGCTTCCCCGACCTGCTGGGTATCCCCTATCAGCTGATGCCGGTGTTCCTTGTGTCCGAGATCGACCAGCTGACCTGCGTGCCCTATATCGATGCGGTGGAGTCCTTCGGCCTGCCCGCCGACACCTGCCCGGTGCCCTCCTCCGAGTGCGGCGCACTGGTCATCGATGCCCTGCCCCATATGGGCAAGTGCTTCATTTCCTCCTCCATGCCCTGTGACGGCTCCACTATGGCCTCCAGCTATATGTCCCGCCGCTTCCCCGAACTGCCTGTGTTCCACCTGACCTTCCCCGTCCGCTACGAGTACGAGGAGACGGTGGAGGACGCCGCCGAGGATATCAAGGCCTGTATCAAGTTCGTGGAGGAGCAGACCGGCGCCAAGTGGAACTGGGATGCCTATTTCACCGCCATGAAGCGGTTCAATGAGGAGACCAAGTACGAGCTGGAGAAGTGGGAGGTCAACAAGACCGCCAAGCCCCAGATCCTCGGTCCCTGCTACGAGCTGTTCCGCAAGTGGAACTACGAGATGGACGGCGGCGCCGATCCCCGCGTGATGAAGACCTGCAAGAAGGTCAACAAACTGATGCTGCAGGCCTATGACCGCGGCGAGGAGGCTTGGCGCGGCAAGATGAAGTACCGCGGCATCGTGTGGTCCTGCCCCGCTCACTATTACGCCAACTTCTCCAACTGGCTGGCCAACTGCTGGGGCGTGGATATTCTGGTGGAAATGGAGTCTTTGAACTTCACCAAGCCGCTGGAGACCGAGGACAAGGAAAAGGCCCTGATGGATCTGGCCCGGCTGTACGAGCGCATGGTCATGCGCCGTCACACCAACGGCGGCTATCGCAACGTGGTGGACGAGCTGTGGCGTCAGTGCGAGGCTTGGAACGTCGACATCATCATCATGTATCAGAACGTGGCCTGCAAGAACATGGCGACGCTGCAGGGTATTCTGGACGATCAGGCCCGCGAGCAGAAGCGCCATATGATCTGGATCGAGCACGATCTGATGGATCCCCGTACCGTGTCCCGCAAGACCATGCGCGGCAAGGTCAACGAGTACATGCGCACCGTCATGAAGGCGGAGCCTGTGGATCCCTCCCTGCTGGAGTTCGACGACGATATCTGCATGTAAGCATTTCCCATTGAATCTATCATTTAAAGGAGTAATACGACATGAAATATTTTGGCGGCTGCGACGTAGGCTCCACCTACACCAAGGCAGTAATTTTAGATGAAAACGGCAAGATCTGCGCCGATACCACCATCCGCAGCAAGATCAACTCCGAGGTCAGC
>USMI01000013.1 GCA_900555735.1 uncultured Eubacteriales bacterium
TACCGTTCTGCCAAACAGCTTCGGCGTTCCGCCTGATCTGCCTTTTCCATACCTTCTTCAGGTGCGGCAGTTACCGCGCTGTGGTTTTTGCGCCCTTGAGATGCCCCAAGCTCTTTTGATTCCCGTTTGCCTTGTTTGGGGGCAGTTCCTTCCAACTGTTTTGCTCATCTCTTAATTAAATATTACATGTCAAGTTAATTATTTGTCCGATTATATCACAGTTTCTTTAAAAAGAAAAGGAAAAAACCGCCCACGGATGTGAGCGGCCTTTCTTGGATCGAATACGCTTACAGCTTCTCGCGGATCTTGGCGGCCTTGCCGACACGATCACGCAGATAGTACAGCTTGGCGCGGCGCACAAAACCGTGACGCACGGTCTCGATGGTCTGGATGGAGGGAGAATGTACGGGGAACACCTTCTCCACGCCAACGCCGTAGGAGATACGGCGGACGGTGATGGTCTCCTCGATGCCGCCATGCTTCTTGGCAATAACGGTGCCCTCGAAAACCTGAATACGCTCGCGGGAGCCTTCCTTGACCTTCACATGCACGCGGACGGTATCGCCCACCTGCACCTGAGGCACTTCCTTCAGCTGCTTTTCGTTCAATGCTTTGATGAGATCCATGGATTTTTCCTCCTGTATTTATAGGTGTTCATAACGCCATTCTTAGGGTGCATTTTGCACCGGCGACAGAGGACCGCCCTTTTCACGCCATGATAGAATATCATATAAATCCCACAAATGCAAGCATTATTTTCTCGCTTTCGGAAAAATCATCGAAAATCCTGCCCGTTTGCATCCAGAAGCCGACGTCGGCGCACACGGACGAAGTCCGGCATCAGCTCCGGAAGATACGCCGCGATGGCCTTTTCGATCAGCTGGGGGTTCAGGCCGGGGTTCTGGGCCTGAACAGTGATATCGATGAACACGTTATGCTCGTCCGCCGTCACGTCCGCCTTGCGAATCATGGGCGCGATGTCCACATCCGCAAGCTCCTTGCGCTTGGTGCGCTTCTGGATCACCAGCGTATCACGCGCCAGCAGCTCCCGCAGGCGCTCCGCCGCACCTTCCGGCACACCGGCATCGTATTCCAGCGTCACGTCTGCCCGCAGGCTGTCCAGCTCGCGTATGGGACGCTTGGCCTCATAGCAGTCCAGCACCCGGATGCCGGTGGGCATGCCGGTATTCAGCTTCTCCGCGATGCCGCTGCCGTTGCTGTCCTGCGTCACCTCGAAGTCCAGCAGCTCACAGTCGCTGCTCTGTCCCACCGGCAGCGGCAGGACAATGGAGATGATGGGATGGGGGTGGTAGCCCTGCGTATGCTTGATGTCCAGCTCCGTGCGGGGAAAACACCGCTGGAAGGTGCGCATCAGGTCAAGGTGGGAAATATAGGATGCCTGCGCCTCCTTGACGAACAGCAGTCTCAACTTAGACATCGCACTTCCCTCCTACCAGCTTGTTGGCGCCGCAGCCGTTGCATCGGGTACGGCAGTCCGGCGTGGTAACGCCCGCCACGGCGTTTTCGTGCTCACGCCACAGATACTCCTTGGTGACGCCGCTGGAGATCATGTCCCAAGGCATGATCTCGTCCTTTTCCCGGCGGCGATAGGCGTAAAACGCCGGGTCAACGTCGCACTCGTCAAAGGCCTCCATCCAGCGCTCCAGAGAGAAATACTCCTCCCAAGCGTCAAGGTGTCCACCTTTACGCCATATGGTCTCTAGCACCTTGCCCAGACGGCGGTCGCCCCGGGCCAGCACCGCCTCGATGAAGGAGGTCTGCCCGTCGTGCCAGTTATAGGTAACGGTCTTGGTGCTCATATTCTCCCGCAGCAGCTGCACCCGGCGCTCGTATTCCTCACGGGTGATCTGGGGCTCCCACTGGAAGGCCGTGTGGGGCTTGGGGACAAAATAGGAGGTGGACACAGTGATGCGAACGCCCCGCTGCTTGTTGGGAGCGCTCTCCCGCCAGGCGTGCATGACGCGGGCCGCCACATCGGCAATGCCCAGCACATCCTCGTCCGTCTCGGTGGGAAGGCCCAGCATGAAGTACAGCTTCACCGCGTTGTAGCCGCCGGCAAAGGCGGTATGGCAGGAGTTCAGCAGCTCCTCCAGCGTCACGTTCTTGTTGATGACGTCCCGCAGCCGCTGGGTGCCCGCCTCCGGCGCGAAGGTCAGACCGGTCTTACGGCCCTTGGCCAGCCGCTGCATCAGCGCCATGGAGAAGTTGTCCGCCCGCAGACTGGGCAGCGACAGGTTCACATGGCGGCTCTCGCAGAAGGGCTCCAGCTGGTCGCACAGGTCGGTCAGCGGCGGATAGTCACTGGTGCTGAGGGAGGACAGTGTTACCTCCTGATAGCCGGAATCGTTGCAGGAATCCAGACAGTACTGTGCGCACAGGTCGCGGCTGCGGTTGCGGACAGGGCGGTACACATAGCCCGCCTGACAGAAGCGGCAGCCCCGGATGCAGCCCCGGAACAGCTCCAGCATCACGCGATCCTGCACGATCTCTGTGCTGGGCACGATGGTATTCACCGGGAAATACGCCTTGTCCATGTCGCGGACAATGCGCTTGGTCACCACAGCGGGCGCGCCGTCACGGGGCGTGATGGCACTTACCGTGCCGTCGTCGTGGTAGGAAATGTCGTACAGGCTGGGTACATAAATGCCGTCCAGCTGAGAGGCGGCACGGAGGAATTCCGCCTTGCTCCAGCCCTCGCGCCGCGCCCTGCGGTGCAGCTCCACCAGCTCCACGGTGATGTCCTCGCCCTCACCCAGACTGACAAGGTCGATAAAATCGGCGATCGGCTCAGCGTTATACATGGCGGTGCCGCCGGCGATCACCAGCGGGGTCAGGCCATCACGCTGGGCGCTGCGCAGGGGGATCCCCGCCAGATCCAGCATGTTGAGAATGGCAGTAAAGGCCATCTCATAGCCTACGGAAAAGGCCACGATATCGAAATTCGTGATGGGATCGCCGGATTCCAGCGCAAAGAGGGACATACCCGCCTTACGCATTTCCTCCTCCATGTCGCCCCATGGGGCAAAGACCCGCTCGCACCATACGCCGTCCATGTTGTTCATGACGCCGTACAGGATCCGCATGCCCAGATTGGACATGCCAATCTCATAGGTATCCGGGAAGCAGAAGGCGATACGGGTATCCACCTGCGCCTTATCCTTGATGACCGCGTTATATTCGCCGCCCACATAGCGGGCAGGCTTCTGCACCCGTGGCAGGATGCGTTCCAGCTTTTTATCCACAGTCGTTCTCCTGTCGTATACTTGAATATCTTTTTATTTTACCTTCTTTGCGGCGGTTTGGCAACCCCTATTTACCGCGATGGTATGCCATAGCAGCGCCGCCGATGCCAGCAGCAGGAAGGGGCTTCCTCCCTTCCGCAGCGCCGCGGCCGCCGCCAGCGTCAGCAGCGCCGCCATACCGAAGCTGATGATACCGGTGACCCGGTCGGCGGTGTACGGCTCCGTCAGCCACGCCAGAAGGTTCCACAGAACGCTGCCGCCGTCCAGCGGAAGGATGGGCAGCAGATTGAATACCCCCAGTACCAGCTGCGCTCCGGCAAACAGGTACAGCACCTCCCACAGCCGCCCGCCATAGGCCAGCGGCAGTGCCAGCAGAAGGTTCGTCACAGGTCCGGCGGCTGCCGCCAGCAGCTCACCGCCGTAGGAGAGCCGTCCCGCCACCTGCATCTCCGCGCCCAGCGCCGTAATACGGACCGCGCTGATCCGCGCCCGCAGCCGCCGCAGCATCCCATAGTGCCCCAGCTCATGGCAAAGCGCCGCCAGCAGCAGCGCCGAAAGCAGCAGCGGCGAGGACAGCATCACAAACAGTGCCAGCAAAAGCGGCGCCGACGGCGAAACATGAATCCTGACAGGTGTGTTATGTGACATAGTAGACCGGATTCAGATAAATATTGTTCTGGTGCAGCTCGAAATGCAGGTGATAGCCGGTGGCGTCTCCGGTATCGCCTACCTCTGCAATGGGGTCACCCATTCGGACAGACTGGCCCGACGAGGCGTTGATGCGGCTGCAATGGGCATACAGGGTGGTATAGCCGCCCGCGTGGGTCACGATGATATACTTCCCCAGCTCTGTGCTCTCCGCAATGGCGGTAACGGTGCCGTCGGCAAAGGCGCGGATGATCTCCCCTTTTTCACAGCCGATGTCCATGCCGTAATGGAACCGCTCCGTACCCTCCACGGGATGGTCGCGGAAGCCGAAGGCAGAGGTCATCGTACCCTCCACCGGCTTCTGATAGTCAAAGCCCAGCACCTGCTGGAGCATGTTCACGATCTCCGGCGTGGTGCCGTCGCCATAGACGACGGCGTTGCGGTCCAGCTCGTGACTGACCTGTGCTGTCTGGGAGCCGAACACCGCCACGCAGGCGTCGTTGATGGCATCGGCCAGATCATCGCCGCCGATGGCACGTCCCGCCGCGGAGAAGGCTGACACAAAATCGGTGTCCTCCCCCATTAGGCGCAGCACCTCGCCGCCGTATTGCTGTGCCACGTCCGGCATGGTGAGCTTCACCAGCACCACTGCAAGCAGAATGGCGGCGCTGGCCAACAGCTGTATCATCCGCCGTGGGCTTCCGGATCTGGCAGGCTGCTGCCGCTTGCCGGGTTTTCCACTGGCGGCGGGCCGTCTGGAACGCGGCGGGGCAGGCGGCAGACGGGTGGACTGCACACGTTTTCCTTTCGTCATGGGACAACACCTCCTGCGTCCACTATATGCGCGGCACCCCGCGAAATATGCACTTGGCAAAGGATAAGGAGGAGTCCGGTATGGCGTACCGGGCTCCTCCTTATAGAATAATCTATTATTTTTCTCTCAACGTTTCAGGTTCATCGTAGGTATACTGCCGGATCTGCTCATACCACGCCTTTCGAGAAAATACGTCCCACGCTATCAGCACATGGCAAAAGGCAAACCCCACCTCAAAAAACGGGTCCATGCCGGACATGCCTCCTAAGCAGAGTTGGTTGTTTTCCCCACTGAGGTCATGGTCTAACACGGTAATTCCTTCCCGCAGGCTGGTCAGAAACGCATCCGTCGCGGCTTCGGTCAAGAGGGTGATCCCCTCCGTGTTCAGCCTGTCATGCAGCGCGTCATCATACAACCAGATCGCCTCATTGTTATCGCCGAATCGTGTGTAAGAATGCATCTGGAATCCTTGGAAAGTCATTACCGCGGATTCGATCTCCATATCCGTATCATAGGGATTTTCCGGGATACCCTTGTGCACATTCAGAAACCGTACAGAAAGACGCAGCGTATTGCCGTCGAAGCTCAGCAGGGAAAGCTCCGCATCATGAAATTCAAATGGTGACAGCTGATCCTTTATGCAATACTTCATAAGTCGTTCTCCGGTGCATTCATTTTCCCTGCGCCAGCAGCCGCAGGGCCTGTCCGATGTTCTCTACCGGCAGAAGCGTCAGTCCCGGCAACGGTTTCAGCTCGCCTGCACGGTGGGCGGGGATCATGCACTTGGTAAAGCCGAGACGGTGCACCTCAGAAAGCCGCTGCTCCAGATGATTGATGCTGCGTACCTCGCCGGAAAGACCGATCTCCCCTACCGCTGCCATGTCGTCCGGCACGGCCTTGTCCAGATAGCTGGAGGCAATGGCCACCACCGCCGCCAGATCCGCCGCCGGTTCCTCCAGCGTCAGGCCGCCGATGATATTCAGATAGGTATCGCACTGGCTGACCTTCAGGCCGCCCCGCTTTTCCAGCACCGCCAGCAGCATGGAGGCACGGTTGTAGTCGAAGCCGTTGCTGGAGCGCAGAGGCTTTGTTCCCGCCGCAGGCGCCACCAGCGCCTGCACCTCCGCCAGCACCGGCCGCGCACCTTCCATGGCGCAGGTCACGCAGGTGCCCGGCGCGTCGGTGGGCCGTCCGGACAGCAGCATCTCGGAGGGATTCTCCACTTCCTTCAATCCACGATCCATCATCTCAAATACGCCGATCTCATTGGTGGTGCCGAAGCGGTTCTTCGCCGCCCTCAGGATGCGGTAGGTCATATGCTGGTCGCCCTCAAAGTACAGCACGCAGTCCACCATATGCTCCAGCACCTTCGGCCCGGCGATAGCGCCCTCTTTATTGACGTGGCCGATCACAAACACCGTGATATTCTGGCTTTTCGCCAGCTGCATTAGTGTTAAGGTGCATTGCTTTACCTGTCCGATACCGCCGGGGATGCCGTCGCTGTCCTCGTTATACAGTGTCTGGATGGAGTCAACGATCAGCACGTCCGGCTTTTCCTGCTCCACGCAGCCCAGCACGTCGCCCAGCTGCGTCTCTGACAGCACCAGAAGGTTTTCCGTATCCACCTGCAGGCGCTTGGCCCGCATATTCAGCTGGCGGGTGGATTCCTCTCCGGACACATACAGCACCCGCCACGACTGACCCAACGTCTGACAAATTTGCAGCATCAGCGTAGACTTACCGATACCGGGCGCACCGCCCACCAGCACCAGCGAGCCTTTTACCGCGCCGCCGCCCAGCACCCGATCCAGTTCCCCCATTCCTGTGGAAAACCGGATCTCGTCCTCCGACTCCAGCGCTGTGATCGGATATGCCTTCACAAATCGTGGGGCGGAAGAAAGCTTTCCGCTGCCCTTGGGTTTTTCCGCCTTCTGCTCTACCATGCAGTTCCACGCACCACAGACAGGGCATTTCCCCGCCCACTTGGGGCTTTCGCTGCCGCACTCGGTGCAGAAATAGGTCGTTGTTTTCTTCATTTGTGTATCACCTGTCTATTGATATTGCAGATAGCCGCAGCAGATGGCGGCGGCCAATTTCGTCTGGTACTCCGGCGATAGAAGCAGCCTTGTCTCGGCGCTGTTGCTGAGAAAACCGCACTCCACCAAGATCGCCGGACAGTCCGCATGAGCCATAATGTAAATATCACTGCCGATGGGCTTGGCGTTTTTTTCGTTCCCCACATTGACGACGCTGTTCAGCGCCTGCTGTACCGCGGCGGCCCGCGCGTCGCTATCTGTCACCTTGCCATAGAATACCTGCGCACCGTGTACCGACGGATGGCCGGGCAGCGTATTCTGATGGATGCTGATGAGATGTCCGTTCGACACACTGTTGATCAGCGCCACACGGTTTTTGGTATCGCTGACCTTCTCCTGACGCAGCGTTGCGCTGTCCGGATCGGCCAAGGAGTTCTCTCCTGTCCGGGTCAGCACCGTCTGCCGGCCCATCAGTGCGAAAAGATCCCGCAGCCGCAGCACAATGGCCAAATTGATATCATCCTCCGGCGTACCGTCCGCCGATACAGCACCGCCGTCAGAGCCGCCGTGACCCGCATCCAGCACAATGATCTCATCGGTTGCCATTTCGGTATAGGAGAAGGCCGGGACGGCGGTACGCCGCAGCGACAATGACAACACTGTAATGGAGAGAAGCAGCAGCATAGCGGCGCAAAGCACATGCTTTCGGTGCAGCAGCAGGATCATCATAACACCCCTTTCGGGACAATCTATGATGCCCTTGCCGTTACTATGCATTGTATCACACAATGACCGGAAAAGGAATCCCCAGTTTGACCGGCACGGCATATACTGGCATGAGCCATCTATGGCCGATCGATCATAAAAGGAGGAACACCTTGTTGTATATCGAACAAACCTTAGCCAGCAGAACGGCCGCCGACGCGCCGGAGCCCTCTGCTGCTCCGGCCGCGCCGTTTACGCCGGCCACGCCTGCCGCCGCAGGCGAAAGAGAACGTACCGTCATGCCGGTCAGTGAGACCGCATGCAGCGGGAAAAACGGCAGTCTGCCGGGGACCTGTGCCCCGATGGCCTTCCCGTATATCCCCATGCAGGACATGAATCCCAAGCGCTACGATAACCGCGAAGCCTTACAGCGGGGCACGCTGTTTCCGGGGCTGGATCTTCCCTTCCACCGTGAGCTGAAAACCCGCTTTCCTGCCGCCAACACCCATCTTTCCGAGCTGATGGCGCTGGATTTTGCCATTGATGAGCTGGGTCTCTATCTGACCACCCATCGGGACGATCAGGAGGCGCTGGCCCTGTACTGGAACTATATCCGCCTTGGGCAGGAGGGCCGCAGAAGATACGAAGAAATGCACGGCCCGCTGTTTCAGACCGACATCACGGAAGGCTCCTTCCGCTGGCTGGATGATCCGTGGCCTTGGGACGAAGGAGGGAACGAGTAATGTTTGTCTATGAAAAGAAATTACAGTATCCGGTAAAGATCAAAAACACCAACCCGAAGCTGGCCGCGCTCATCATCAGTCAATACGGTGGCCCAGATGGCGAATTGGGAGCATCTCTACGGTATCTCAGCCAGCGCTATTCCATGCCGTATCCGGAGCTGAAGGGCCTGCTGACCGACATCGGCACAGAGGAGCTGGGGCATCTGGAGATAATCGGCACCATTGTGCATCAGCTGACCCGGAATCTCAGCGAGGAGGACATCAAGCAGGGCGGCTTCGACGCCTATTTCGTGGATCACACCGCCGGCATCTATCCTACAGCGGCCTCTGGATTCCCGTGGAACGCCGCGTCTATGGCCGTCAAGGGCGACCTGATCGCCGACCTGACGGAGGACCTGGCCGCCGAACAAAAGGCCCGCGTCACCTATGACAATATTCTCCGGCTATCAGATGATCCGGACGTAAATGATGTCATCAAGTTCCTGCGGGCCCGTGAGATCGTGCATTTTCAGCGCTTTGGCGAGGGACTTCGCCTTGCCAAAGAACGAATGGATCAGAAGAATCTCTACTATATCAACCCCAGCTTTGATGCGTGATACAAAGGCCCGGATCAATTTTGATCCGGGCCTTTGCTCCCATTCGCTATGCAATAAAAGGATCTCCGGCGCAGCGGTGCGGTCAGGATTTGTTCGTCACTGTAAAGTAAATACCATTTTCACCGGATTATGATCCGACCATCGGAAACCGGTGTCGATCACCTCGGCACTTTCTAGCGCCACATTTTTTGATACCATGAAGCCGTCCACCGTCAGCACATACTGTCCCTCATGATAGGCGCTGTCGGCATTGCGGCAGCTGGGCACAGGGGCATCTTCGTCCAGCGGCGCTGCCAGTGTGACATCATAGCCATCGAAAATACCGTCCGGGATCGGCTGCGCCCACGAATAATCCTGATCCGCCTCGCCGAACCACACCACCGAATCGCCCAGCAGGTCCTTGTTGAAGTCGCCGCCTACCACGCACCAGTTCCCGGCCTCATATTCCGCCTGCATATCCGCCAGCAGCAGCTTCAGCTGCTCGGTGGCAATGGTGCCGTCAGAGGTATAGGCGGAGAGATGAAGGTTGTAAAGGATAAGCTCTTTACTGTCGTCCACCGGTATCCGGCTGACGGAATAACACCGATCCAGATCCACCAGCTTCATAACGCTGTTCTCAATGGGCAGCTCCACCCGCTTGGCAGAGGAAATGGCGGCTGGAGAGAAGGTCAGCAAGCCGGACTTGGACGCACCGTGAGGCTGGGTCAGAGGATACATCAGAAAGGGCGAGTCATAGTTCTGGGCAAACACATGGCTCATGCCCGGCAGCGCCTGATAGATGGGCTGCCGCTCGTCCACATGGTAACTGCGGGTGGAGTCGATATCCACCTCCTGAAGCAGATAAAAGTCCGCCTTTTGCTGTGCCAGAAAGGCCGCGATGGCGTCCACATTGGCTGTCAGACGCTCCTCACTCCACGCCCAAGACTCCGTACCGCCATCCATGAAAAAGCCGTAGTCATCCTCGTAGGCGCCAAAACCGATATTATAGGAAAGAACGGTATAGCGCTTCCCTGCTGCCAGCTCCGTCGCGGCGGCATCGCCCTCCGGCGTCAGCTCCATGTCGCCAATGCGGTGATAATCAATAAAAACATAGGCCACGTATGCGCCCACCACCAGCACGAATGCCAGCACGATGCATAATAACACCTTTACCCATCGCTTCATCTTCTTCATGGAGAAACCTCCCGTTTACAAATCGAACTAAAACTATTATAATGTCTTCATTACGTTTTGAAAAGAGGAATTTCCATTGAAACGACGCCTTGTGATCCGGTTCAACGCGCCGGTGATTTTAAGCTTTGCGTTGCTGTCGCTGCTGGCGCTAGTGCTGGGAACGCTAACCAACGATGCTACGACATACCGGTTTTTCAGCGTATACCGCTCCTCCCTGTCCGATCCGCTGACCTATGTACGCTTCTTCGGCCATGTACTGGGCCACGCCGGATATGAGCATTACATGGGAAATATGCTGCTGCTCCTGCTGGTGGGGCCGGGGATCGAGGAAAAATACGGCCACAAGACTACCGCGCTCTGTATTGCGATCACGGCACTGGTGACGGGACTGGTGCAGTTTATCTTCTTCCCCACCACCGTCCTGCTGGGCGCCAGCGGCGTAGTATTCATGATGATCGTGCTGTCCTCCTTTACCGAGATGGGCAAGGAGGGCATCCCTATCACCTTGATCCTTGTGGTCATTTTCTATCTGGGCGGCGAACTGATGGACGGTTTGACCACCGCAGACAATGTTTCTCAACTGACGCACATCGTAGGCGGCGTTTGCGGTCTGGTGTTCGGTTTCTCCATCAAGCGCCGCCGTCACAGATAGCAGAAATAAGCGCATCATTAGTAGGAGGTATGAGTGGTATCATACCTCCTGATTTTTATACTACGGTGTTAATATGTTTGATTTTTAAAAAGGAAAAAAGATAGTTTCCTGTGATGATTATCTCCTCCTTCTCGGGGGAGTTTCTTGTCGAAAATAGGCATTTTATTTATGAATAATTTATGTCCGGAAACGTTTTCTTGACGTGCAACTTATGAATTTTCTGCTATACTAGTACAATCAAATCCAGAGTTGTCCGGGAACTTTGGAGAAACAAAACCGGTAAAAAGGAGTATGAGATTATGACTACATTCATTATTGGTCTCGTGATCCTCATCGGCGGCGCCGCCCTGTACGGACGGTTCTGCGAAAAGGTCTTTGGCCCTGACGACCGGAAGACCCCCGCCTACACAAAAGAGGACGGTGTGGACTACATTCCTATGCGCGGCTGGAAAAACAGCCTGATCAACCTGCTGAACATCGCAGGTACCGGCCCCATCATCGGGCCGATTCAGGGCATTCTGTTCGGGCCCATCGCGTTCCTGACCATTCCTATCGGCAACATTATCGGTGGTGCTATGCACGACTACTTCTCCGGCATGATCTGCCTGCGTGACGGCGGCACCCAGATGCCCGAGATGATCCGCAAGTACTCCACCAAGGGCATCTATAAGTTCTACAACGTGTTTGTATGCGTGATGCTGCTGCTGGTGGGCGCTGTGTTTATCTACACCCCCGGCGACATCGCTGCCACTCAGGTCTTCGGCTTTGACGGCAAGGCCACTTCCGTTTCCACTTGGGTCATCTACGGTGTCATCTTCCTGTACTATCTGATCGCCACCGTGTTCCCCATCGACGCCATCATCGGTAAGATCTACCCCATCTTCGGCGCCATCCTGCTGTTCTCCGCTGTCGGCGTGTTCATCGGTATCTTTGTTACCAAGATGCCTCTAATCAACGTTTGGGAGAGCTGGTCCGCTCCCGTGCTGAGCCTGACCAATGCCGCCACCGGCGAGGTCGGCACCTTCACCTATGCTGACTACTTCTCTAACGGACACTTCCTGCCCATCTTCTTCGTGACGGTGGCCTGCGGTATTCTGTCCGGCTTCCACTCCACCCAGACCGCTATCATTTCCCGTACCATGAAGAGCGAGCGTCAGGGCCGCAACACCTTCTATAACATGATGGTGTTGGAAGGCTTCATCGCCATGGTCTGGGCTGCCGGCGCCATGGGCGTGTACAACCTGGCTCTGCAGGAGCCCAACGCCACTTTGGCTACCAGCACTGTCGGTGTGGTCTGCAAGTACCTGCTGGGTCATGTGGGCGGCATCATCGCCCTGATCGGCGTTATCGTTCTGCCCATCACCTCCGGTGATACGGCACTGCGCGCCCTGCGTCTGAGCCTGTCTGAGACCATGCACATCGACCAGTCCACCAACGGCAAGCGTATCAAGCTGGCTGTGCCTATCTTCGTTCTGGTCATCGCCATTCTGGTGTTCGCCAAGACCAACAGCAACGGCTTTATGATCCTGTGGCGTTACTTCGCATGGGCCAACCAGACCCTGTCCCTGTTCGCCTTCCTGTGCATCACTGCATGGATGTTTGAGAACGGCAAGGGCAAGTGGGCTTGGATGCCTATGATCCCCGGCGGCTTCTACACCTTCATCTGCGTGACCTACATCGCCAACGCTCACATCGGCTTCAACATTCCCTGGACCCCCGCTTACATCATCGGTGTGGTTTGCGCCATCGCCTATGTGGTTGCCTGCTGCATGTACGGTAAGAAGCGTGCCGCCAAGCTGCATGCGACTCTGTAACTGACAGTTTCCAATTTTTCATAGTTTCCCGGTAAAAGGATCGCCGCCCGTTTATCACGGGCGGCGGTTCTTTCTCTACTCCTTTTCATATGCGGGAAAGCCTCCGCCGCAGCGGAGGCTTTCCTGTTATTTCTCTTTATAGTAGAGGCGGCAGTGGCAGTAGCCCTCGAAAGCGGGGTCTGCGATCTGATCCCGGAACTCCTGACACATGCAGATGTTTTCCGGCGTCCGCTGCAGGCGGCAAGGACAGTAGCCATCCTTGCGCCGCAGCCCCTCCCGCACCGTCTCTACGATCTTCGGATCGTCATTGAAGCGGATCTTCATAGCGTCTCCTTCGTATACGGCAGGTCACTCGGCGGCGAACCAGTCCTTGCAGAACTGAGCCAGAGCGGGAACCAGCTGCTTGATCTCGCGGTGGGTGGTGTTGACGCACAGGTGATAGGCTTCCTTGGTGCCCCACTTGGTATCAGCATACATCAGATGGTTCTGGGCACGCTCCTTGTCGATGCGGCGGATGGCCTTCTCCATCTCGGCGCGGGTCAGATGCTCGCCCTCCGGGGCGCGCTTCATACAACGCTCCACCTTGGCGTCCATTTCCGCGTAGACAAACAGGTTCAGCGGATGATAGTCCTTCAGGATCACATCGGCGCAGCGGCCCACGATCACGCAGTCGCCCTGCTGGGCAAACTTCTCCAGCAGCTGCCGCTGGGCCACCGCCACGCGGATGGGCTGATCCATCACGGTAACGGGCATCATGGCCAGACGGTGGCCGATGGTCATGGGATAGGCGGCTTCAATGCACTTCTCCCCTACGTTGGCCACATAGTCGGCGTTCAGGCCGTTCTCCTTGGCAATCATCTCGATGATCTGATGGTCGTAGCAGGGGATGTGCAGAGCCTCCGCCAGACGCTTGCCCAGCTCACGGCCGCCGCTGCCAAATTCACGGCTGATGGTAATAATCATGGATATCACTCCTTCAGAATTGAGATCAATATTCGTAGCAGCTGCCGCCCACAAACTCGCGTACCAAAGAATTCTGGGGCACATAGGGGCAGTGCAGCGGCGGCACGCCGCGAACCACCTTCATCAGGTCGGTCAGGCCGTGATCCTCCAGAAACTCCGGTGTCATCTCCTCCCGGAAGCAGGGGATCTCGTTCAGGTACTTGGCCAGAATACACGGCTCGTAGTCGTGGAAGGTGTCGATGTGAATGGCGGCGTTGCCCTTGTGGGGCTGGATATAGTTGATCTCGCCCCGGTCAACGCTCTGCGCCCGCTCCACCGTTTCGGCGATACTGTGGCCGCGGGTGTTGTAATCCCGGATCATGCGGCGGGCCACACGCAGCTGCTCCGGCCGGACGATCTTATCATCGTCGGTGATGATACGGGTACGGGGCGCCACGTATACGCCATTGGCTACGCCGCGGATCTTATCGAAGATCAGCGGGTTGAGCATATGAATACCCTCGGCGATGATAACGGCATCCGTATAGCCCTGCATTTTCGTATAGCCGCCGGTGGAACCGGTCTTGAAATCGTACCACGGGATATCCACCTCTTTGCCGTCCATCAGCTGGCTGATACAGCCGATCAAACTGTCCACATCCACGCAATAGGGGGATTCCCAGTCGGTGGCCTCCGGCGGGCGGCGATCCAACGGCAGGAAGAAATTATCCATATGGATCACGCAGACCTTTACGCCAAGGTTCTTCAGATAGTCCTCCAGCCGCAGGGCGGTGGTGGTCTTTCCGGAACCGGAAGGTCCTGTCAGCGCCACCACAGGGCGCTCCTGACGGGTGGACAGGATCGCGGCCGCGGCAGCACTGATCTTATCGTGAAAGACCTCCTCACAGCGCAGGACAAACTGAGTTTCGTTCCGCATGGCGCTGTTGATATTTTCCAGGTCGATAACTCGCATTGAGCGTGCTCCTTTCTGATACTGATTATGAGATAGTATACCACATTTTTCCGGGCCGTGCAAGGAAAAACAGACATTAGCAGTATCCGCTTCAAGCCGCACCTTATGCAAAAAGGACAGACTTGCAGCGTGTCTGCCCTTGTCATCCGATGGTACCATCAAGTCTGGCGGCTTGATCCGCAAAAAATACCGCCAAGGATGAAACCTTTGGCGGTATTTTTGCGTCTATATATTAGGACTATTTTTCAGCGCTTGCCTTTCAGGGCATTGACGGCGGCGCGCAGCGCATCCACATTTTCCTGCTTTGTGGCCCAGCTGCCGCAGAAACGGACGCCGGAGTGGGTCTCGTCTACCCGCGTCCAATACTCATAGCCAAACTCCTTGCCCAGAATGGCCAGCTCTTCGTCGGGAATGATCGGATACTGCTGGTTGGTGGGAGAATCGAACAGCAGCGGATAGCCGTTGGAAACAAAAATATCCCGGATCTGGAATGCCATATCGATGGCATTGCGGGCGATCTTGAAGTACAGATCGTCGGTAAACAGGGTGTCGAACTGGATGCCCAGCAGACGGCCCTTGGCCAGCATACCGCCCCGCTGCTTCATCATGAAGCGGAAATCCTTCTTCAATGCCGGGTTCATAATGACCACAGCCTCACCAAACAGCGCACCCACCTTGGTGCCGCCGATGTAGAACACATCGCACAGCCGGGCCAGCTCCGGCAGGGTAATGTCGTTGGCGTCGCACACAAGGCCATAGCCCAGACGTGCGCCGTCGATGAACAGGGGCAGGCCGTAGGCGCGGCAGATATCGTAGATAGCGGTCAGCTCTGCCTTGCTGTACAGCATACCGGTCTCGGTGGGCTGGGAGATGTAAACCATGCCGGGCTGAACGATATGCTCGGTGGATTCATCGTGCTTGTGCCACTCTACATAGTCGGCGATCTGCTGGGCAGTGATCTTGCCGTCATTGGTGGGCAGGGTGATGACCTTGTGGCCGGTGGACTCGATGGCGCCGGTCTCATGGCAGTTGATATGGCCGCTGACGGCGGACAGCACGCCCTGCCAGGGACGCAGGATCGAAGCGATGACGGTGGTATTGGTCTGGGTGCCGCCCACAAGGAAATGCACATCGGCATCAGGCGCATGGCAGGCGGCCTTGATCTTCTCGCGGGCCGCGGCGCAGATCTCATCCTCACTGTAACCGATGGTCTGCATCATATTAGTCTGGGCCAGACGCTCCATAATAGCGCTGTGAGCGCCCTCCAGATAGTCACTGTTGAAATAGATCATGACGGATACTCCTTTGCAACGTTTTCCTGAGGCTATTCTATCTCATTTACCCCACCAAGTAAAGGGAAATTTCCGATACAGCTTGCAAATCCCGACGCAATCTGCTACAATGGCAAAGATGACAAGGAGGCTTGTTAGATGAACAATTCAAGAAACGATAATTACCGTGACTATCCCGAAGGCGGCAAGCGCGTCAGCGGCGGCCAACGCAGCGCCGGCCAGCGCAGCGAGGGACAGCCCCGCCGCAGAAGAAGGAGAAAAAAGAGCAAGGCGCTGTACTATGTGATCCTGTTGGTGCTGGTGGGTATTCTGGTGTTCTCCGCTGTGAAGATCATCAGCTACTTCAAAGAGCAGGCCGCAGCGGCCGACGCGCAGAACGGCGTGATCTCCGACTACACAAAGCCAAGCGGCGATCAGGATAACACCAACACGCCAGACAGCAACGACGACGATAAAAACAGCGACGGTCAAACAAAGCTTGACGATGAAACGATCGATGTGGATTTCGACAAGCTGTGCGCCGACTATCCCGATGTGGTGGGATATATCTATGCGGCGAACACGAAGATCCAGCATGCGATCCAGTACGGCAAGGGCAATGAGTATTACCTGAGCCATGACCTGTACGGCAACAGCAACAGCAACGGCAGCATTTTCATTGAACAGGTCAACAGCAGCAGCTTCTCCGACAACAACACCATCATCTACGGTCACAACATGAAGACCGGTATGATGTTTGCCGGTCTGCGGAACTATCATACGGATAAGGGTTACTACGCCGCCCATCCGTACATGTATATCTATACGCCTACCCAGAACTACAAGCTGCAGCTGTTCGCGGGCTTTGTCTGCGAGCATGATGACGAGGTCTACAACACCTCTCTGACGCAGTCTCAGCTGGAGGCGATGGCTGCGAAATCCGACTTCAAGTCCAGCTACGGCATTCCCACCGGAAAGACGGTGACGCTGTCCACCTGCTCCTATGAGTTCTCCGATGCCCGTTATGTGGTCGTTGGCGAGCTGGTCCCCATTGATTGACAAAATACAAGGAAGAAGCGCCTGTGCGATGCACAGGCGCTTCTTCCTTGTTGGGGATAAAAAGGATATGATAGACGTTTCCGTTCTCAGGCATAGCGTTCTTCATGGGGGATCGCCGCCTTTTGACCGTGCATAAGGCGGCATATCCGCCGGGCAGGCGTTTCAGCATCCGGACGGCGGATCGCCGCGGACATCTGCCGCAGGCGCTCCGAATCGGCCAGCAGCGCCATAGCGGTATCCGCCAGCAGCTTGGGCGTCTTAGCGGTGACCGCGCCGCCTTGCCGCAGGAAAAAGTCAAGATTGTGGCCCTCACAGCCAGCCACGGTATCCATCAGCACCATAGGCAGGCCGCAGGCGGCGGCTTCGGTGGTGCTCAGGCCGCCGGGCTTGGTCAGGAATACATCGGCACTGTGCATCAGCTGCGGCACGTTGTGTACCATGCCGTGAATATGGAGCTGCCGGTTTCCGGCATAGTGCTTTTGCAGCTTGCCGTACAGCTCCTCGTTGGCGCCGCAGACGACCGTCAGCTCCTGCTCCGGCGTCAGGCGGATGGCAAGCTCCTCCGTCAGCTCCCGGATCGGGCCGCAGCCGATGCTGCCGCACATCATCAGGATGTGCTGGTGATCGGTGGGGATGCCCAGCTCCGCCTTGGCGGCGGCTTTGTCGGTGAAGCGGTAAAACGCCGGTTTCACGGGAATACCGCTGGCCACCAGCTTTTCACGGGGTACGCCGCAGGCGGCAAACTCATCCTTCAGCGTCTCATTCGGAATAAAGTAGTAGTCCAACGCGGAATCCTCCACGCTGGGACTGCATGTGTAGTCTGTGGCCGCAAAGCCGGTAAGAAGCGGCATGGGGTGCCGCTCCAGCATGGCCGTTACCGCCAGCGCCGGGAAAACATGGGTACAGATGACAGCATCGTAATCCCCGGCGCAGATAAAGCGATACAGCCGCTCAGAGCCGGAGGTCAGATAGCGGTAAACGGTGGTCCCTTCCCGGAACAGCGAGGTGCGGTTCTCCACATTGCGGTAGCCCGCGCCGTACAGCTTCGGCGCGTGACGGTAAATGCGGGAGTGCCAGTCGGCAATAAAGCGTGAGGCATGCTTGGAGATGAATTGCAGCGCTTCTACGATCTCACATTCCTCTCCCCGATCCAGATACGCTTCCTGTATGGCCTTGGCGCAGGAGTTATGCCCCTCGCCCGTATTGCAGCTCAGTATCAGCGTGCGCATGGGTGACCTTCCTTTCCTGTTTCCGTTGCTGTAAAGTCAATAGTCTTTCCAGTCTTGGGCGGTTGTACCGCTGAATGATGATGAAGGGCAAATTGCCCAGCAGGATATAGACGATGGTGACCGCAATGCCGCCCAAGCCGGGCCAGATGGCGAGGCAGGCAAGCCCCGTCACCGACAGCAGCATGTGGATGAGCTCCGCCACGCAGGTCTCCTGGATCATGCGGGGCAGGTCGCTGAAGGTCTCTGCCGTCAGCTTTTTCGCAGGCATCAGCCCCGGAAGAATCCGGCTCATGTCTGGCACACGGCTCTGCCACTCCTTTACACGGAGGACGCGGAACAGCTTTTGCTCCTTGGGTGAGCAGCGATAGGGAAAGGCGTCGCCGCGAAACCATTGCTTGGGCAGCAGCCGTCCCAGCAGAAATGCGGCGATTCCGGTAACCGCCAGATATAGGGCGCAGCGCAGAAATTTCACAGTATGGTCCCCCTTCCCTCGTGTCTAGTGTTCCATTTTTTCCACCATTTTAAAAGGAAAGCTGCAACAAAACCTCAATTCAACATCAAGCTTTGTTGAACTTTCCGCGCAAAAAAGTATCCCGGTCACTGCAGACCGGGATACTTTTTTGCTTATAAGGGCAGCCGCACTGTGAAGCGGCATCCGGCTTCCGGAAGGTTTTCCAGCGTGACCGTGCCGCCGCTGAACTCCACGATCTTCTTGACCAGCGGAAGTCCCAGACCGTTGCCGTCCATCACATGGGAGTTGTCACTCTGATAGAACTTGTGGAAGATACGCTCCTGCTCCTCCGGCGCGACGCCGGGGCCGTTGTCGTCGATGGTAAACACGGCAGTCCCCTCCACCTGCCGCAGCCGCAGCGCGATCATGCCGCCCTGCGGGTCAAACTTGATGGCGTTGTCGATCAGGTTGCTCCACACATGGAGCAGCAGGCTCTCATAGCCGCTGTATGAGATCTTGTCCAGCTCCACGTCGAAGTCAATGTCCTTTTCTGTCCATTTCTGCTCCAGCGCCACGATGGCCTGCCGCACCTGCTCATCAAGGCGGAAAACCGTGCGCTGCGGATGGATGGACTGGTTGTTGATCTTGGACAGCAGCAGGATATTGCCGGTCAGCGTGGAGAGCCTGTGGGTGTTGAACAGGATCTTTTCAATGTACGCATCCTGCTCGTCCTGCGACTGCTGGTGATCCTGCAGCAGCGAGGCATAGCCCTCGATGGCGTTGATGGGCGTTTTGAACTCGTGGGACACATTGGAGATAAAATCGGTTTGCAGCGTCTCTGTGGCGGCCAGCTCCTTGACCATCAGGTTGAAGCTGTCATAGATGTCGTTGACATCCTTCAGCCTGCTGCGGCATTGAGCCGTTACCTGAAAGTTGCCGTCGGCCACCTCTTTCATGGCCTTGCCCAGTTGGGTGATGGGATCGATGAAGAACCAGGTGATGAACTTGGTGATGGCGCCGCCCACCACGATACTGAACAGGATAGCCCACACGAAGATGGGGATGCTGAGCGTAACGCCCAGCCAGCGCCGCAGAAGCCAGCCCGCCAGCTCCGACAGCAGCACCACCACGACGAACTCCGCCATGCAGATCAGGAAAAATTTCACCCGCAGCGTGACCCTCGGGGTAAGCTCCTTTTTCACAGCTTCACCACCTTATAGCCCACGCCCCGCATGGTGACGATCTTGAAATCCGGATTGTCCCTGAACCGTTCCCGCAGGCGTCCAATGTGAACGTCCACCGTATGGGTGTCCGTTTCGGAGCTGTAACCCCAGATATCATCCATCAGCTGCTGGCGTGTGAAGATGCGGCCGGGAAAGGAAACCATTTTGTAGAGCAGCATGAACTCCTTCTGGGGCAGCGTCATGGTCTCCTTATCGGTGTGGACGGACAGGGAGTCACACTCCAGCACCGTGCCGCCGATGACCTGCCGCCGCTCGTTGGCCATCTGCGCCCGACGCAGCAGCGCCCCCACCCGCAGCACCATCTCGTTGATGTTGACGGGCTTCACCATATAGTCGTCGCTGCCGGAGAGAAAGCCCAAACGCATGTCGTCAAAGGCGTCCTTGGCGGTAATCATCATGACAGGCGTGGTCATGCCCGCCTCCCGCAGCGCACTGACCAGCTGATAGCCGTCCATCTTCGGCATCATGATATCGGATATAATGAGATCGTAATAGCTGGTATCAAGGGCGTGCAGCGCTTCCTCACCATTGGAGACGCCGACAACGCTGTATCCGTTTTTGGTCAGCACATGCTGAAACAGCTGCCGCAGCTCGCGGTCATCCTCCGCGATCAATATTTTAAACATGGGAACCTCCTGTATCGGCTGTTTTCCGAATTAGTATACCATAAATATCATAGCGGCACATCAACTTTTCTTCAACCGTACCTCAACTTTTATTGAGAAAACAACAAAGGGGAGAGGATCGCTCCTCTCCCCTTTTTGCGATGGTTCAGATCTTCTTTACGGAGATGTCGCAGATCTGGACATTGACGCCCTTTTTCTCCGCCAGTGCCGAGACCTTCTCCACGATCAGACTGCGCTTCTTCGCGGCCATATCCGCCACAAACCGGTCCCGCTCGTCCTGATCCTTTTTGTCGAGGAATTTGTGGGCCATACGCAGCAGCTCCTCCTGCTTCCACGCAAGCCGGCCCACCAGCCCCTTTCTGGTTCTGAGCTTTTTGGCCACCGCCGGCACCACCAGATCCACCACACCGTCATAATCCAGATCTGAGATCAAGAGCTTCACTTCCAGCATATATTTCTCCCCTTTTCATCGTATTTTCTTCTTAAAAGTACCATATATGCACAGTTCTGTCAATGTTTTCCCACAGAAAAATACCGGAAGCCGACAGCTTCCGGTATTTTTGTTCAGTATTGCCTGATACGCAGCGCGTGATCCTTACGCCTCGGGACCAGCCTTGACCAGAGCCTTACCGGCCTCGTTGGTCTCATACTTGGCGAAGTTCTTCACGAAGCGGCTGGCCAGATCCTGTGCCTTGGTCTCCCACTCGGCGGCGTCGGCATAGGTGTCGCGGGGATCGAGGATGGCGGGATCCACACCGGGCAGCGCGGTAGGCACCTCAAAGTTGAAGTGGGGGATCATCTTGGTGGGCGCGGTCTTGATGGCGCCGGACAGGATGGCGTCAATGATACCGCGGGTATCCTTGATGGAGATACGCTTGCCGGTGCCGTTCCAGCCGGTGTTGACCAGATACGCCTTGGCGCCGGACAGCTCCATCTTCTTCACCAGCTCCTCGGCATACTTGGTGGGATGCAGCTCCAGAAATGCCTGACCAAAGCAGGCGGAGAAGGTGGGCGTGGGCTCGGTGATGCCCCGCTCGGTACCGGCCAGCTTGGCGGTGAAGCCAGACAGGAAGTAGTACTGGGTCTGCTCCGGGGTCAGGATGGACACGGGAGGCAGCACGCCGAAGGCGTCGGCGGACAGGAAGATCACGTTCTTCGCGGCGGGAGCGGCGGAGATGGGACGCACGATGTTCTTGATATGGTCGATGGGATAGCTGACGCGGGTATTCTCGGTGACGGACTTGTCGTTGAAGTCGATCTTACCGTTCTCGTCCACGGTGACGTTCTCCAGCAGAGCGTCGCGGCGGATGGCGTTGTAGATGTCAGGCTCGGAATCCTTGTCCAGATTTATGACCTTGGCATAGCAGCCGCCCTCGAAGTTGAAGACGCCGTTGTTGTCCCAGCCGTGCTCGTCGTCGCCGATCAGCAGACGCTTGGGGTCGGTGGACAGGGTGGTCTTGCCGGTGCCGGACAGGCCGAAGAAGATGGCGGTATTCTCGCCGTTCATGTCGGTGTTGGCGGAGCAGTGCATGGAGGCGATGCCCTTCAGAGGCAGATAGTAGTTCATCATGGAGAACATACCCTTCTTCATCTCGCCGCCGTACCAGGTGTTGATGATGACCTGCTCACGTGAAGTGATGTTGAAGGCCACACAGGTCTCGGAGTTCAGACCCAGCTCCTTGAAATCCTCCACCTTGGCCTTGGAGGCGTTATAGACCACGAAGTCCGGCTCGAAGTTCGCCAGTTCCTCGGCGGTGGGCTTGATGAACATATTCTCCACGAAGTGGGCCTGCCATGCCACCTCCATGATGAAGCGGACGGCCATGCGTGTGTCCTTGTTGGCACCGCAGAAGGCGTCCACCACGAACAGGCGCTTGTTGCACAGCTCGTTGACGGCGATATCCTTCACCTTGGCCCACACATCCTCGCTCATGGGATGGTTGTCGTTCTTATAGCCCTCCGTGGTCCACCACACGGTGTCCTTGGAATTCTCGTCCATGACGATATACTTATCCTTAGGAGAGCGGCCGGTGTAGATGCCGGTCATCACGTTCACGGCATCCAGCTCAGTGACCTGACCGACCTCATAGCCGGTCAGCTCCTTTTTGGTCTCTTCGGCAAAGAGTGCTTCATAGGAGGGGTTATAGACGATTTCGCTTACGCCGGTGATACCGTACTTTTTCAGATCGATCATGTTTATGCTCCTTTTCATTTATTGTCAATCAATTATACTTGTATGGAATGTCCCCCACATTCAGGGTTACCGTTATTATACCACAGCTTTTTGGGATATTCCATTGTTCAAACCGTATAAAAATCTTACAATACTTTAGACAACCTAACAAATAATTAGCGCTGTGGATGATTCCCTTTGGCAAAATACAACAGTGCCTCCAGCACACCGCCGCCCACGGCCAGCGCCTTATCGGAGGCAGTATAGCAATACTCCTCTTTGCAGCGAGGGTCCACGTCGCCGGACTTCATCCCCTTATGGACCGGCGTTCCGTCCACCAGAAGGCCCCGCAGCACGCCGTCAATGGTGCAGACCATAGGCTTTCCGTTCACCTCGCCTGCCACGTCACCGGACTTGACCTGCGCGCCGATATCCAGCACCGTATGAAAAATGCCGTCGTCCGGCGCACGCAGCACCCGCTCACCGGCGTAGCCGCCGATCAGGCCGGGAATATTGGTGTTGGGCAGGGCGCTGCCCTCGTAGATCACCCGCCCCAGCGTGTGACCCCGCATGGTCTCCACCACCGCGTGGCAGTCCTCCCCCGCCGTAAAGCCGGGTCCAATGCCCACCACAATGGGCGCATCCGTGATCTTCGTACCCAGATTCCGCTTGGCCAGAATGGCGTCCACCAGCGCGTCAGGCTGCAGCGCCTTCCGGCAGGCGCAGTCCGGATCGGCCAGCACCGGGATATCCCCCTGCGCCGCGATCTCCTCCGCCGCCGGGACATCCGCCGCGTAAACGGCGCGGACGCTCTCCACCTCCGTCTCGCCGTGGACGATAGCCTGAGAAAAACAGACCGTGCGGCGGATGGCCGTGGGCTTGGGCAGATCCGTCATGAACACCTGTATCCGGGCGCGGTAAAGCCGCAGGGCGATACCGGTGGCAATATCCCCCGCTCCTCTGATCAACACGCGCATAGGCGCACCTCCCTACCGTTTCTTTTTCATGAGAATAACACTTCCCGCGGAGATAGTCAATTGTGACCTTGACGACCGGCGCTCCTGCTGGTACAATATTCTCATGAAAGAATTACGCTACAATCTATCCTGCCGCCTGTTCACCGACGCCAAGTGCTTCGGCCCCGGCGTTGCCCAGCTGCTGCACCGTGTGGAGCGGCTCCATTCCCTGCGCGCCGCCGCGCTGGAGATGGAGATGGCCTATTCCAAGGCGTGGACCGTCATCAAGAACGCGGAAAACGCCCTGGGCTTCAAGCTGCTGGACTCCACCGCCGGCGGAAAGCACGGCGGCGGCGCCACCCTGACACCGGAGGGCAAGGCCCTGCTGACGGCCTATGACCAGTTCTGTCAGGAGCTGCGCGACTGCGGCGACAGGCTGTTTGCTGAAAAATTCGCCCCGTTTATGGATTTCAAAGTATAAAAAGAAGTCCTCCGGCCGGGCCGGAGGACTTCTTTTTATACTTTGAACGACGATCCTGCCAAAAGCGTCAACCGTTCATGTTGGGGTCATCCGTCCGCCCCAACAGATAATCCAGTGATACCTGAAAATAATCCGCGATCGCGATCAATGTCTCATATCCGGCCTCCCGTTCCCTGTTCTCATACCGGCTGATGCTGTTCTGGCTCATGCTCAATTCCATCGCCAGTCTCACTTGGGACAGGTGCCTTGCCTCACGCAGCTCTTTCAATCGAAAAACCATACATTCCTCCTTGACAAGAGGATACCAAAATGGTATATTCACAATATCCCATTTTGGTATATTTTAAGCAGAAGGAGAAAAAAGAATGACAGAAAAACTATTTGGTGAAACCCCGGAGGAACAGTACCAATATCTCAAGCCTCGTCTGACTGCGGCAGCCGCGGCGGTCATCATTTCCCTTATCGGTCTGCTGCTGCAGCTTCTGCACCTTGGTTTTGGCGGAACGGTGCTCCGCATCGGCACGATCCTGTTGGCCATCGTTATGCTTGTTTTCGGTTGGGCCATACTGCGGGGCTTTTTCGGCGTTGCGTCGCTGGGCGTTCTGTTTTCCAATAATGTTGTGCTGGGCGTGATCATCTTTGTGCTGTACATCACATTGGGATACTTCGGCGGCCTTATCGTGGCGGTCATTGGTCTCTGCCGTTTTCTGGTACTGATGAAGGAACGAAAGAACCTCTGAGATGGGCTTTTACGACGCAAAAGGCTATTGGCGCAGCGAAGGCGAAGGTTTCTTCGATTCAAAGGGGTATTGGGTCGATCCCGGCGGCTCATTCTATGACGGGCTTGGTTATCTCCGAAGCCCCGGCGATAGCTTCTATGACGCAAAAGGATATCTGGTAAGACCCGGAGAAGCCTTCTTTGATGGCCGCGGTCACCTGCAGTATCCGCCCGGCACGATCGGAACCGGAAGCAGGCTCTCTATGTGGTGCCTCTTTCTGTTGGCGCTCCCTGTCATCCTTCTTTGGATGGTGACCGCCGTTCTGATCCAATGGATCGCCTCGCATCTGTATCTGGTTTTCTTCGGATATCTGGCTCTGAACGCGGTCATATGCGGTGTGGTAACAAAAATAAAAAAGCACCGAGGCTTTCGTGTCGTACTGAGCTTTGCCGGAAACTACACCGGTATGCTGTCCTTCATCTATATCACGCTGATCTACGCGATACCATATGTTGCCCGTCATAATGGAAGTCTCGGAAGCCTTTTGGAATTTGCCGCAGCGCTGGCCGTCGGATGTGCCATTGTCATGATCTTGCAATTTTTTAATTAATGTGCACTGAATAACAGAAAAAGCCTTATATTTCAATCGATAGAAGCCAATCCGTGGTATAATTGGAGCAGGGAAAATGGCAAAAATCCAGCAAAAACCTTGCACTCGGAGGGCAACTATGTATCGTTACAG
>USMI01000014.1 GCA_900555735.1 uncultured Eubacteriales bacterium
GTGCTGGGTGAGATCAATGAGATGATCGTGCGGGACGCAAAGGAGCGTCAGGTCAAAGAAGCCGAATCAAAGGATGACGATGATGATTCTGACGGCCAGCCGGGAACTGGCGGAAACAGCGGCACTATGATCGTGGACGCCACCTGCGCGCCGTCCAATATCCGTTATCCTCAGGATGTTTCCCTGCTCAACGAGGCCAGGGAGAACGCCGAAACGCTTTTGGATGTTCTTCACGATCCCGCGGACGGAAAGAAGCCTCGAACCTACCGTAAACGCGCCCGGAAAGATTACCTGAAATACACAAGATGCCGTAAACACACCGCAAAAATGACCCGCAAAGCCATTGGGAAGCAGCTGGCTTACCTCCGGCGTGACCTGGATGCCATCGATGGAAAACTGTCCCTCGGAAAAAATCTGCCCCCTCGCCAGACGGAACGTTTGGGCACGATCCGCGCCGTCTATGAGCAGCAGAAGTACATGTACGATAACCGTACCCACAGCGTACCTGATCGGATTGTCAGCGTGAGCCAGCCCTTTGTTCGGCCCATTGTGCGGGGAAAAGCGGGAAAGCCGGTGGAGTTTGGCGCGAAGCTGGACATCAGTGTCGTTGACGGATGGACGCGGCTGGAGTGCTGTTCTTTTGACGCCTACAATGAGGCGGGAAATCTGCGGGAAATGGCAGAGCGGTTCCGAGCGCGAGAGGGGCATTACCCCAGCCGGATCCTGGCGGACAAAATCTACCGAAACCGTGAGAATCTCAGCTATTGCAAGGCGCATGGGATCCGTCTTTCCGGCCCAGCTCTGGGGCGGCCCAAGAAGGGTGAAACCAGAGACAAGGCTCAGGACTATCGGGATGAGTGCGAGCGCGTGGAAGTGGAGCGCAGGTTCAGTCTGGCGAAGCGTAAATGTGGCATGGGGCTGGTCACTGCAAAGCTGCGGGAGACTGCGGCTCATGTGATCGCCATGTCCGTTCTGGTGCTGAATCTCCGCAAGATTCAGCACGCTCTTTTGAGAATGCTCGCATATCTTCTGGAGATTCTGGCTCAGAACAAAAATTGGGCACTTGTTCAGTGGACACTATAATACCGATTTACCCATTTTCCGCCTGCGTCTGCCGCGACTGCCGCAAGATCATGCTGACCTATTGAGAGGAGCGCCTATGGAGCTTTGGACATATGAACAGGAATCGTGGGCGCAGGGCTGCGAGACGGTCTGCGGCGTGGACGAGGCCGGAGCGGGGCCGTTGATGGGCCCGGTATACGCGGCGGCGGTGATCCTGCCCCGTGAGTGCTTGATTGAGGGTCTGAACGATTCCAAAAAGCTGACGGAAAAGAAGCGGGAAGCGCTGTACGACGTGATTACCGCCACGGCACTTGCATGGTCGGTGGCCAGTGTCAGCGCCGCGGAGATCGACGCCACCGACATTCTCTCCGCCCGGATGAAGGCCATGCAGCTGGCTATCGACGGACTGTCCCTGAAGCCGGACATGGCCCTCATCGACGGCAACCGTGACCGCGGACAGCATGCCGCCATCACCGTGCCCCACCGCTGCATCGTGGAGGGCGACGGTCATTCCGCTTCCATCGCGGCGGCCTCCATTCTGGCCAAGGTCAGCCGTGACCGGTATGTGACCGATGTGCTGGATAAGCAATATCCCCAGTATCAGTTCGCCAAGCACAAGGGCTACGGCACCAAGCTGCACTATGCCATGCTGGACGAATACGGTCCCTGTCCCGAACACCGCATGACCTTCCTGAAAAAGTGGGAGGCCAGACGGTGAGCCGGGCGGAGGGCATGCAGGGCGAGGCGCTGGTGGCCCGCTATCTGCGGGAAAATGGGTACAAGTTGGCGGCCCACGGCTACCGCAGCCGCTACGGCGAGATCGACCTGATCGCGTGGGACGGCGACGTGCTGTGCTTTGTGGAGGTCAAGACCCGCACCAATGTGGACATGGCGCTGCCCCGTGAGTATGTGACGGCTCAGAAGCAGAACAGGCTGCGCAAGACCGCCATGATGTATCTGGCGGAGAAGCGGCTGGATTGCCCTGCCCGGTTCGATGTGGCGGAGGTTTATGCCGAGCACGGCTTTGACAACGTCCGCATAGAATACATCAAAAACGCTTTTCAATAAGGAGACCGTTATGCTATCCTATTTTGATGCCCACTGCGATACCATTTACCGCTGTCTGGAGACCGGCGAGAATTCCGCGCTGGACTACGGCGAAAACCGTGAGGAACAGCGCCGCTATTACGCCGCGTCCACCCATCTGCGGGAAAACGGCGGTCATATCGACCTGCTGCGGGGAAAAAAGTTTCAGCGCTGCGCTCAGTTTTTCGCCCTGTTCCACGATGCGGCGGAGGCTCCGATCGACGGTATGTGGGCGCAATGTCAGAGGATGCATGATTTCTTCCTGCGGGAGATGACGAATAACGCTGATATTGCCCGCCAATGCCGCACCGGCGCGGAGGTGGATGAAGCGGTATCACAGGGCATGGTGGCTACACTGCTGAGCATCGAGGGCGCCGATCTTATTGACTGCGACGTACATAAGATCGAAACGGTGTCCGGTTGGGGTGTGCGGCTGTTGAACCCTGTGTGGAACCGGGCCAACGTGCTGTCCGGCACCAATGCCGAGGAGCCGGAGCGGGGCCTGTCCGCGGAGGGACGAGACTTCATCCGCACGCTGGAGGAGCACGACATCTATCCCGACGCATCCCATCTGTCCGACACGGGCTTCTGGGATCTTGTCCGTATGGCGCGGCGGCCCGTCATCGCGTCCCATTCCAACGCGCGGGCCATCTGTCCTCATCGCCGCAACCTGACGGACGACCAGTTCCGGGCGATCCGTGATCTGGGCGGCGTGGTGGGCCTGAATCTCTATCTGCATTTCGTAGGGGAGCCCACCACGGACGCGCTGGTGGCCCATGTGGAGCATTTTCTGGCGCTGGGCGGAGAGAAAACGCTGTGTCTTGGCGGTGATATGGACGGCTGCGAGGCGCTGGCGGGCGGCATGACCGGCATGCAGGATATGCCGAAGCTGTACGACGCGCTGAAAGCACGGGGCTATGGCGCGGAATTGCTGGAGGATATCTTCTGGAACAATCTGCGCCGCCTGATCTGACGGAAAGGAGGGATTTATGGCACTATATGCGATAGGTGACCTGCATTTGTCGCTGAACTCGGACAAGCCTATGGACATTTTCGGCGACGGCTGGCACGACTATGTGAACCGGATCCGGGAGGGCTTCGCGCCACTCCGTGATGATGATGTGACGGTGCTGTGCGGCGATCTCAGCTGGGGTATGAGTCTGGAGGAGTCCCTGCTGGATTTTCAGTTCATCAACGCCCTGCCGGGGAAAAAGATATTGCTAAAGGGCAACCACGATTACTGGTGGAACACCGCCGCCAAGATGAAGCGTTTTTTCACTGACAACGGACTGGATACCTTCGAGATCCTGCACAACAACTGCCTTTATTACGGTGATATTGCGCTGTGCGGTACACGGGGCTGGTTCTATGAGCTGGACAATCAGGGCACCCACAATGAAAAGGTGCTGCTGCGTGAGGTAGGCCGTCTGGAAACATCACTGAAAGAGGCGGGAAACAGGGAGAAGCTGTGCTTTCTCCACTATCCGCCCATCTATCAGGGCTATGAGTGTCCCGAGATCCTGCGGCTGCTGCGGGAATACGGCGTGAAAGCCTGCTATTACGGCCATCTTCACGGCGCATCCCACCGGCGCGCCATCGAAGGAATGCGCAGCGGCACCCTGTTTTCACTGGTGGCCGGTGATTTTCTGGGGTTTGTCCCTAAAAAAATTTGCGAATAATGCAAAAAGGTATGGAAATTCCATTTGTTTTCTGATATCATATAAAATTGGCTTGACAATAATGTATTCTTATGTCATCAAAATATAGACGTAAACTGGAGGAAAAGCAACAATGACTGTCAAGAGCTGTGAAAAACTGGAGAAGAGCAGAGTCGCTCTGACCATCGAAGTAGGCGCCGAGGAGTTCGAGGCCGCCGTCAACAAGGCGTATCTGAAGATGCGCGGTAAGATGAACATTCCCGGCTTCCGCCCCGGCAAGGCTCCCCGCAAGATGATCGAGAGCATGTACGGCGCTGAGGTCTTTTATGAGGAAGCTGTCAACGCCATTCTGCCCGACGCTTATGAGAGCGCCGTGAACGAGCAGAAGCTGGAGGTCGTTGGTTATCCTCAGGTGGAGATTGAGAGCGTGGGCAAGGAAGGCGCGACCTTCAAGTGCACCGTCGCCGTTATGCCCGAGGTGGAGCTGGGTCAGTACAAGGGTCTGGAGGCCGTGAAGGCTGAGGTCAAGGTCATGGCCGCCGACGTGAACGCCCGCCTGAAGGAGATGGCCGACCGCAACAGCCGTCTGGTGGCCGTGGAGCGCGCCGTCAAGAAGGGCGATACCGCCAACATCGACTTTGAGGGCTTTGACCAGGGTGTGGCCTTCGACGGCGGCAAGGGCGAGGCCTTTGATCTGGAGATCGGCTCCGGCAGCTTCGTACCCGGCTTCGAGGATCAGCTCATCGGCATGAAGGCCGGCGAGGAGAAGGACATCGACATCACCTTCCCCGAGAACTATACCCCCGAGCTGGCCGGCAAGCCCGTGGTGTTCCACGTCAAGGTCAACGAGGTCAAGGTCAAGGAGCTGCCCGCCATCGACGACGAGTTCGCCAAGGACGTGTCCGAGTTCGACACCCTGAAGGAGCTGAAGGCCGACATCAAGAAGAAGATGACCGATGAGCGCACCGTTGCCGCCCAGCGTGCCTTCGAGGATGTGCTGATGACCAAGGTGGCCGAGGGCATCAAGGCCGAGATCCCTGACGAGATGATCGAGATGCAGGCACACCAGATGCTGGAGGGCTTTAAGCAGCAGTTGGCCTCTCAGGGCATCCCCTTCGAGCAGTATACCAAGATGACCGGCATGAACGAAGAGCAGATCATCATGGACGCAAAGGAGCCCGCTACGAATCAGGTGAGAATGGATCTGGCCATCCGCGCCATCATCAAGGCCGAGGGTCTGGAAGTTACCGACGAGGAAGTGGAGAACGAGATCAAGTCTCTGGCCGAGAAGTACGGTATGGAGCTTGACACCGTCAAGAAGTTCCTGAACCCCGAGGATATCAAGGAGCAGGTCATGCGCGAGAAGGTCATCAGGGTGGTGGCGGACTCCGCCATCGCGGTTGCACCCGAGGTCAAGGAAGACGAGAACAAGGAAGAAGAGAAGAAAGACTAAATCACATATCAGGGTGGGTATACTTTGACTATCTTTCGTAACGGAGGTATTTTACAATGAGTTTGGTTCCCTATGTTGTTGAGCAGACCAACCGCGGCGAGCGGTCCTATGATATTTTTTCCCGTCTGCTGAATGACCGCATTATCTTCCTGGGCGAAGAAGTGAATGATACCACCGCCAGTCTGGTCGTGGCCCAGCTGCTGTATCTGGAGGCTCAGGATCCCGATAAGGATATCCAGATGTATATCAACAGCCCCGGCGGCAGCGTAACGGCCGGTATGGCAATCTATGACACCATGCAGTACATCAAGTGTGATGTATCCACCATCTGCATCGGCATGGCCGCCAGCATGGGCGCGTTTCTGCTGTCCTGCGGCACCAAGGGCAAGCGCATCGCGCTGCCCAATGCCGAGGTGATGATTCACCAGCCCTCCGCCGGCACGCAGGGCAAGGTCACCGATATGGAGATCGACGTGGAGCACTTCCTGAAGATCAAGCAGCGCATCAACAAGATCCTTGCCGAAAATACCGGCAAGACGCCGGAGCAGATTAAAGCCGACTCCGAGCGGGATAACTGGATGATCGCGGAGGAAGCCCGGGAATACGGTCTGGTGGACAAGGTAATCTACAAGCGCTGAGTGAGGTAGCATATGGCTGATAATTCAAAATCCCTGCGCTGCTCCTTCTGCGGCAAGACAGAGAATCAGGTGCATCGCATGATCCAAGGACCCGGTGTCCGGATCTGCGACGAGTGCGTGCAGCTGTGCCTGTCTCTGCTGGACGACGGCTATGACGTGGAACCGGAACCGATAGAAAGCCTCGACCAGCTGCCGACACCGCAGGAGATCAAGGCGGTGCTGGATGAATATGTGGTGGGGCAGGAAGCGGCCAAGATCACGCTGTCTGTCTCTGTATACAATCACTACAAGCGCATTTTCTTCGGCGGCGGCGAGGATGTGGAGCTGCAGAAGAGCAACATCCTGATGATCGGCCCCACCGGCAGCGGCAAGACCCTGTTTGCCCAGACGCTGGCCCGTGTGCTGAAGGTTCCCTTCGCCATCGCCGACGCTACCACGTTGACGGAAGCCGGCTATGTGGGCGACGACGTGGAAAATATCCTGCTGCGGCTGCTGCAGGCGGCGGAATTCGACGTAGAGCTGGCTGAGCGGGGCATCATCTATGTGGATGAGATCGACAAGATCGCCCGCAAGAGCGAGAACACCTCCATCACCCGCGACGTATCCGGCGAGGGCGTGCAGCAGGCGCTGCTGAAAATTCTGGAGGGCACTGTGGCCAACGTACCGCCTCAGGGCGGCCGTAAGCACCCCCATCAGGAATTTATCCAGATCGACACCCACAACATTCTGTTTATCTGCGGTGGTGCGTTTGATGGGCTTGAGAAGATCATCGAGCGCCGTACCGACCGCAAGGGCATTGGCTTTGACGCCGTGGTGGAGAGCAAGGCGGAGCGCCAGCAGGGCGCGCTGCTGAAGGAGGTACAGCCTCACGACCTGCTGAAATTCGGCATCATTCCCGAGCTGGTAGGCCGTCTGCCGGTGATTGCCGCGCTGGACGGTCTGACCCGGGACGATCTGGTGACCATCCTGACCCAGCCCAAGAATGCGCTGGTGAAGCAGTATCAGAAGCTGCTGGCATACGACGATGTGAAGCTGGACTTTACGTCGGATGCCTTGGAGGCCATCGCCGACAAGGCCATCGAGCGCAACATCGGCGCCCGCGGCCTGCGGGCCATTATGGAGGGCGTGCTGACGAAGCTCATGTACGATATTCCCTCTGATCCTACCATCGTGCAGGTGACCATTACCGCCGACTGCGTCAACAACGGCGCACAGCCTGAGATCATTCACGATCCTGAGCGCACCATCCGGCGGGCAAAACTAAAGACCGGAAAGCAGCCGGAGAAAAAATCCTCCGCACCGGCCTCTTAAAGTGTAAACAGGGGAGAGGCAGACGCCTCTCCCCCTGCGCTTTTTCCAAATACCGGAAAATGCCCCCGCAAAGGAGAACCGATTATGGAACGAACAACTTTGAATATCCCTGTCATCGCCCTGCGGGGTCTGACAGTTTTCCCTGATTTGACGCTGAGCTTCGATGTGGAGCGTGAGATATCCATTTACGCGCTGGACAGCGCCATGGAGAGCGATGAACGCACCATCTTTCTGGTGACCCAGCGCGAGATATCCACCGCCGCGCCGAAGGAGGACGATCTTTACAGCGTAGGCACCATCTGCCGCATCTTACAGATCCTCAAAACCTCCGAGACCAGCGTGCGGGTGATCGTGGAGGGTCAGCAGCGCGCCCGCATCCATCGCCTGTGGCAGAGTAAGCCCTTCTTACAGGCCAATGTGGAGCTGCTGGAGGAGGACTTCCCCGGCCGTATGACGCCCCGCATGGAGGCGCTGATCCGGCAGACCTACGTCATCTTTGGCGAGTATAAGGAACTGGTCACCAACCTGAACGACGACTTTGTCGCCGCTGTGCTGGACTGCCGCGATCCCGGCTATCTGGCGGACTTTATCGCCCAGAATATCAATCTGCGCCATGGTGACCGTCAACGGATTCTGGAGGAGCTGAACCCTGCCAAGCGTCTTCGGCTGATGAACGAGATACTGGCCCACGAGGTGGAGGTCATCTCGCTGGAGGTAGAGCTGGAGCACAAGGTGCGCTCCCGTGTGGCACAGGTGCAGAAGGACATGATCCTGCGGGAGCAGTTGAAGGTCTTGCAGCACGAGCTGGGCGACGACGGCGACGAGGAGATCGCCGAGTATACGGACAAGATTGAAAAGCTGAAGCTTCCGGAGGAGATCCACAAAAAGCTGATGAAGGAAGTGGACCGTCTTGCCAAGCAGCCCTACGGCAGTGCCGAGGCCTCGGTGATCCGCAATTATCTGGATGTCTGTCTGGATATGCCGTGGCATAAGACCACCAAAGACCGGGCCGATGTGGCGAAGGCACGGGCGATTTTGGACAAGGAGCACTTTGGCCTTGATAAGGTCAAGGAACGTATTCTGGAGTTCATCGCCGTACAGCAGATGAACCCCGACGCCAAGGGCAAGATTCTGTGTCTGGTAGGCCCTCCTGGCGTAGGTAAGACCTCCATCGCCATTTCCGTGGCCAAGGCTATGAACCGCAAGCTGGCTCGTCTCAGTCTGGGCGGCGTGCGGGATGAGGCGGACATCCGCGGCCACCGCAAGACCTATATCGGCGCCATGCCGGGCCGCATCATCGATGCCATGACCCGCGCCGGTTCCATGAACCCGCTGCTGGTACTGGACGAGATCGACAAGCTGGCCAGCGATATGCGGGGCGACCCCGCCTCGGCGCTGCTGGAGGTATTCGACAGCGAGCAGAACTATGCTTTCCGGGATCATTTTCTGGAAATCCCGGTGGATCTGAGCCGCGTTATGTTCATCACCACAGCCAACACGCTGGGAACTATCCCGCGGCCGCTGCTGGATCGTATGGAGGTCATCGAGCTGTCCAGCTATACTGACGAGGAAAAGCTTCAGATCGCCAAGCAGCACCTGCTGCCCAAGCAGTTGAAGGAACACGGATTGAAGCGGACGCAGTTCCATATGACCGACGGCGCTATCCGGCGCACCATCACCGACTACACACGGGAATCCGGCGTCCGTATTCTGGAGCGGCAGATCGGAAAACTATGCCGAAAATCCGCTATGCAGCTGGTGACCGATGATGTAAAGCGTGTCAACGTTACAGAAAAAAACCTGCCGGATTATCTCGGCACAGTTCGTTATACGCCCTCGGTACATATCACCCGTGACGAGGTCGGTGTGGTCAACGGCCTTGCTTGGACGGAGGAAGGCGGCGAAATTCTTGAGGTCGAGGTCAACGTGATGGACGGCAGCGGAAAGCTGGAGCTGACCGGCAATCTGGGCACCGTCATGCAGGAATCCGCCAAGGCGGCGCTCAGCTGCCTGCGCAGCCGCACGGAGGCGCTGCATCTGGAGAAGGATTTCTATAAGACCAAGGATATCCATATCCACTTCCCGGAGGCGGCCACACCCAAGGACGGACCCTCCGCCGGTATTGCCATCACCACGGCCATGCTGTCGGCGCTGACGGGCCGCAAGGTCCGGGGCGACGTGGCCATGACCGGCGAGGTGACGCTGCGGGGCCGGGTGCTGCCTATCGGCGGCTTGAAGGAAAAGACCATGGCCGCCCTGCGCAACGGCGTCAAGACGGTGATCATTCCCAAGGAAAACGAGAAGGCTCTGGACGAGATCGACCAGACCGTCCGGAAGGTGCTGCACTTCATTCCGGTGGAGACGGTGGACGCGGTGTTCGCCGCCGCACTGGTGCCGGAAACGAAGAAGGACGCGGTGGAGCATATGGCGGCCATTGCCGCTGACACGCCCTATCAGGAGGTGCGCCATGGCAATCAACTTTAATAAGGCGGAGTTCGTTCTGTCCGCGGTGAAGCCCTCCACGTTTATCCGGGATGGCAGGCCGCAGGTGACCTTTGCTGGCCGCTCCAACGTGGGAAAATCCTCCGTCATCAACCGGCTACTGAACCGGAAGAACTTCGCCCGTGTAGGCGCTACGCCGGGAAAGACCACCCAGATCAACTATTTCCGTATTGACGACAAGATCTATTTCACCGACCTGCCGGGCTACGGCTATGCCAAGGTCTCCAAGGACGAGCGTGACCGTTGGGGACGCCTGATGGAGAACTATTTCGCGGAAGAAGAGCTGATCTCGCTGGGCGTTCTTATCGTGGACGCCCGCCACAAGCCCACCGCCGACGATGTGACCATGTGCGACTACTTCAAATCCACCGAGTGTCCCATGGTAGTGGTGGCCAATAAGCTGGACAAGCTGAAAAAGAGTGAGATCGAGCCGAATCTGGCCCTGATCCGCCAGACGCTGACACTGGATGACAGCGTGCAGCTGATCCCGTTCTCCGCCGAGAAGGGGATCGGAAAAACCGAGCTGCTGGCCGCCATCGGCCAATGGTGCGGCAAATAAACAAAAAAAGAACCGCGTGACATGTCACGCGGTTCTTTTTTTTGTTTACTGTCTGTTTTGAATGGACACATTCGGCAAACAGCGCGCCGCCAAGGATCAATACCGCGCCGATCATCTGCGCCGTCGTCAGACGCTCGTGCAGCAGCAGGGCGGAGAAGATCACGGCGCTCAACGGCTCCAGATAGCCGCAAACCGCCACGGTCTGAACAGAGAGCGCACCGATAGCGGAGAAGTAGCACCAGCAGCCAAAGCCTGTGTTGACGATGCCCAGCAGCAGTATCCACGGCCAGCTTGCACCGGGGATGGACATGGCAAGCCCACCCTTGCACAGCAGCAGAAGAAATACTGCGGCGGTGGCCGAAAGCATTTGCAGCAGGGAGTTTTCCATGCCGTCCACGCCCTTGGCTTTTTTGTTGAGGATCAGCATGACGGCGTAGCATACCGCACTCATAATGCCGTAAATGAAGCCTGCCGCTTTGATCTGCCCGCCGCCTAATCCGTTTACCAGTACGATACCGCCGCAGACACACAGAAAGCCTATGACCTTCACCCAGGTCAGTGCCTCGTGAAACACCAGAGGAGACAACGCCATAACGATCACCGGCCCGCTATAATACAGCAGCGATGCAGTGGACACACCGATGGTCTGGTATCCGGCATACAGAAACATCCAGCTGGCGCCCATGGCCGCGCCGGACAGCAGGATCAGCGTTACATCCATGCCGCGTCCGGCAAAGGAAAAACGGTGACCGGACAGGAAGAAAAAGGCCAGCAGACTTATGCTGCCCAGCAGCGTCCGCAGCAGCACGATCTGTCCGCTGTCAAGGGCAATGTGGCTGGCAACAATACCATTGAAGCCGAACAGCAGCAGTGCGATGAGGTAACGGATAAAAAAGCGGTGCTTCTGATACATGAAAAGGCCTCCTGCGCGCGAAAAAGCGACGCAGCGGAGGAGAGAAAAAGGGTGCCGCCGCTGCGCCACTTTTTGGTGGTTGACAAAATTCTACATCCATCGTCTCCTTGAGTAAAGAGATAATATTTCAAATTTGATTTGACGATATGTCAAATAATGGAGAGCAATATGGAAAGTGAGAAATGCAGGGCGCTGCTGTGCGCCATTGACAAGGGCTCCATCACGGCGGCGGCGGAGGCCATGGGCTATACCATTTCCGGCGTCAGCCGCATGATGGCGGCGCTGGAAAGTGAGATTGGCTTTCCGCTGCTGCGCCGGGGCAGAGAAGGGGTCGCACCTACCAATGGGTGCCTGCGGCTGCTGCCGTCGCTGCGGGAGATGGTGGCGCAGGCGGAGCAGTGCCGACAGATGGCGGGAGAGCTGCGGGGCGTCATGTCCGGCACGGTGGCCATCGGCACCTTTTCCAGCGTGGCCACTCATTGGCTGCCCAACATGATCTGTGCCTTTCAGCGGGACTATCCCAATATCGACTTTGAGATCCTGATGGGAGACTATCCGGAGATCGAACAGTGGATCATGCAGGGTCGTGCGGATTTTGGCTTTCTGCACCTGCCTACCCGTCCGGAACTGAAGGTCATGGAGCTGGTGCAGGATGAGCTGAAGGCAGTGCTGCCGGAGGAACACCCGCTGGCACAGCTGGAAAGAGTTCCGGTAGAAGCGCTGGCGGAGCAGCCCTTCATCTTGCTGGACAAGGCGGGCAACCGTGACCGGGAAGTGATGCAGGTATTTGAGCAAGCCGGAACGGCGCCGCGGGTACGCTTTACCACGCTGGACGACTATGCCGTCATGTCCATGGTGGAGCATGGGCTGGGCGTCAGCATTTTGCCCCAGCTGGTACTGCGGCGCATCCCCTATCGGGTGGCGCTGCGCCCGTTGGCACAGCCTGCCTTTCGGCGCATCGGCCTTGCCATGCGGTCAGGGGAGGAACCTGCGCCCGCTGCCAAGCGCTTTTTGGACTATCTGCCATATCGGGATGGAGAAACGTTATCTGAAAAGTAGAATAACGGTTTTTGCGCATATATCTTGCAGAAAACTGAAAATTATTGTATAATATATAAAAATTTTTAGGCAAAAGCACAGTATGATCTTTTATCCGCCGCTGCGGAGGGAAGGAGCACACAATATGGCGACTTTTATGGTGAACGGAAGCACCGTAATGGTGGAGAAAAACCAGAAGCTGATCCGCTTCCTGCGTGACGAGCTGCACCTGACCTCGGTAAAGGACGGCTGCAGCGAGGGCGCCTGCGGCACCTGCCATGTTCTCATTGACGGCAAGCCTACCAAGGCCTGTATTCCTCAGACGGACAAGCTGGAGGGCAAGACCATTATCACGGTCGAGGGTCTCAGCGATTGGGAAAAGAAGGTCTATACCTTCGCCTTCGGCGAGGCAGGCGCGGTGCAGTGCGGCTTCTGCATCCCCGGCATGGTGATCTCCGCAAAGGGTCTGCTGGACGTGAATCCCGACCCTACCCGGGAAGAAGCGGCTTTTGCCATCCGTAACAATATCTGCCGCTGCACCGGCTATGTGAAGATCATTGACGGTATTCTGCTGGCGGCGAAGATCTTCCGGGACGGTGCAATACCCAAAGCATCCGCCGACGATTGGCAGATGGGCAGCCGCGTTCACCGGCTGGATGTAGAGGAAAAGGTGCTGGGTTACGGCCAGTATCCTGACGACGTATATGTGGAAGACATGTGCTACGGCGGTGCAGTCCGCAGTCAGTATGCCCGCGCCCGCGTCCTGTCCATCGACACCGCCGAGGCGGAGGCGCTGCCCGGCGTGATCTGCGTGGCCACCCAGAAGGACATCCCCGGCAAGGTGAACGTGGGCCATATCAAGAAGGATCAGCCTACCCTCATCGGCGTGGGCAAGCTGACCCACTATCTGGGCGACAGCGTGGCGCTGGTCTGTGCCGTGGATCAGGAAACGGTGGAAAAGGCCAAGAAGCTGGTGAAGGTGGAGTACGAGGTGCTGCCCGCCGTCCACAATCCCACCGAGGCGGCCGCGCCTGACGCGCCGCTGGTGTTCGAGGGGGACAAGAGCAACGTACAGGCGTATAAGCACGTCTCCCGCGGCGACGCCGAGACGGCCATCAGGAATTCCAAATATGTGCTGACCGAGCACTTTTCCACTCCATGGACGGAGCATGCGTTCTTAGAGCCGGAGTGCTGCGTGGCGCTGCCGCTGGACAACGGCGGCGTGAAGCTGCTGACCACCGACCAGAGCGCCCATACCACCATGCACGAGTGCGCCGGTATGCTGGGTGTGGATTATGACCACTGTCAGGTGCAGAATTGTCTGGTAGGCGGCGGTTTCGGCGGCAAGGAGGATATGTCCGTGCAGCACCATGCCGCGCTTCTGTGCTATCTGACACGGAAGCCCGTCAAGTTCAAGCTGAGCCGTCAGGAGTCCATTCTGGTGCATCCCAAGCGCCACAGCTTCGACATGAACTTTACCATGGGCTGCGACGAGAACGGCATTATTCAGGGCGTCAAGGCCTCCGTGGTGTCCGATACCGGCGCATTCGCCTCTTTGGGCGGCCCGGTGCTGGAGCGTGCCTGCACCCATGCGGCAGGCCCCTATGCCTATGAGAATTTCGAGATCAAGGGCCATGCCTACTATACTAACAATCCACCGGCCGGCGCGTTCCGCGGCTTCGGTGTGACACAGACCTGCTTCTGCACCGAAACGCTGCTGAACCAGATGGCCGATCTGGTGGGTATTTCTCCTTGGGAGATCCGCTACCGCAACGCCATCCGTCCCGGCGGCGTGCTGCCCAACGGTCAGATCGTGGACGATTCCACCGGTCTGGTAGAGACGCTGGAGGCCATCAAGCCCGCCTATGACGAGGCAGTGAAAAACGGTGATCCTGTGGGCATCGCCTGCGCCATGAAGAACGCCGGTGTGGGCGTAGGCCTGCCGGACTGGGGCCGCTGCAAGCTGATCGTGGAGGATGACGGCAAGGTGCATATCTACTCCGGCGCCTCCTGCATTGGTCAGGGTCTTGGCACTGTGCTGGTGCAAGTGGTAGTTACCAATACCGGCCTCAAGCGCGACGATATCGTCTACGAGCGCAATAATACATGGATCGCGCCGGACTCCGGCGACACCTCCGGCTCCCGGCAGACACTGGTGACCGGCGAGGCTACCCGCCGCGCCTGCGAACTGCTGAGGGCCGAGCTGGACGATGGTAAGACGCTCTGCGACCTGAAGGGCAAAGAGTTCTACGGCGAATATCTGGCCAAGACCGACCCTCTGGGCGCGGACGTGCCCAACCCCGTCAGCCATGTGGCCTACGGCTACGCCACTCAGATGTGTATTCTGGACAAGGAGACGGGCCGGATCAAGAAGATGGTGGCCGCCCACGACGTGGGCAAGGCCGTCAATCCCCTCAGCATCGAGGGGCAGATCGAAGGCGGCGTGGTCATGTCCATGGGCTATGCCCTGACGGAGAAGTACCCCATCGACGAAAACTGCAAGCCCACTGCCAAGTACGGCATGCTGGGTCTGTTCCGGGCCAACCAGATCCCGCCGGAGATTGAAGCCATCGTGGTGGAGAAGCCGGGCTTGAACGTGGCCGGCGGCGCCATCGGCATCGGTGAGATCACCTCCATCCCCACCGCACCGGCCATCGCCGATGCCTATTACCGGCTGACCGGTGAGCGGGAGTTTGACCTGCCCCTGAAGAACACCCCCTACGCCCCCAAGAAGTAAGCAAAGGAGCCGTGACGGCACCGCCGTCACGGCTCACGAAGTATAATGTTCAAAGCTGGGCAAGGGCTTCCTGTGTGTCCACATCCCGCAGCTCATCGGCGGGCACCTCGTACAGCAGGAGGTCGGATTCATGCCGGCGGATGACCACGTTGCCGCCCCGGTCGCCTTCAATCTTCAGAAGCTCCGGGAAAAAACGGGCAGGGAAGATGCAGGGATTGCCCCGCTGGCCGCCGTGGCCAAGGCCCACGATGTGGCCGGGATTGCAGCCGTAGAAGTCGATCAGACGGGTCACGCTCTCCCGCCGCAGCAGCGGCTGATCGGCCACCTGAAAGAGCAGCGCGTCACAGTCGCCCAGCGCCTGGACGCCCAGATGGATGGTGTGGCTCTGGCCGTACTCCGGATGACTGTTGACGATCGGTGTAAAGTTAAATTCCTTTGCGAGCGCCACCACCTCCGGATATTGAGTCACCACCACAGTGGCGGACAGCTTGTCCGCGGGGACAGCCTCCAGCGCATGACGGATCAGGCTCTTGCCCTGCCACTGCTGAGCCAGCTTGTTGCCGCCGAAGCGGGAACCCATTCCGGCGGCCATCACGACGCAGCCGATACGCATATACAGCACCTCACTTGCCAGATGATATCTGGTAGCTAGTATACCCAGTTTTTTGAAAATGTGTCAACAAAAAGTTGGATATTCTCCAATTAAAATAACGCAAACCACTTTTCATACAGGTGCGATTGTGCTATGATTAGCACAATAAATGCTTGCCATAACCAGCGTAGATAACTGCCGTTTCTCCTTTTGCAGAGTGCGGTTTCAAGTCAGATATCGAGGAGGAAAACCATATGGGTGAAGTCGGAAGAAGCCAAGTCCGTGTGGACGCCTATGACAAGGCGACAGGCCGGACGAAATACTATGAGGATCAGATGCCGCAGGACGCCCTGTACGTCCGCATCAAGCACGCGGAGATCGCCCATGGCTTTGTCAAGTCGGTGGACACCAGCGCCGCTGAGGCCATCGACGGCGTAGTGAAGGTATTGACCTGCTTTGACGTGCCGGATATCACCTTCCCCACGGCGGGCCATCCTTGGTCCATGGATCCCGGCCATCAGGACGTGGCGGACCGCCACCTGCTGAATCAGCATGTGCGCTATTGGGGCGACGATGTTGCAGTGGTCATTGCTGAGAATGAGGTAGCCGCCATGCAGGGCGTCCGCGCCCTGAAGGTGGAGTACGAAGAATTACCCTTCGTGCTGGACGTGCAGAAGGCCATGGAGGAGGGCGCGCCCCAGCTTCATGAGAAGTTCCCCCACAACATCCTCAAGCATACCGACATGAAGAAGGGCGACTATCGCTCCGCCATTCAGGAGCCGGGCCTTATCAAGGTGGAGGGCTGGTACGATACCCCCACCGTGCAGCACTGCCATATCGAGAATCACGGCTGCTTCGCCTATGAGGAGAACGGCCGCATCGTGGTGATCTCCTCCACTCAGATCCCTCATATCATCCGCCGCATCGTGGGACAGGCTCTGGGCCGTCCTTGGGCGGATATCCGGGTGGTCAAGCCCTATATCGGCGGCGGCTTCGGCAATAAACAGGACGCGCTGTATGAGCCCCTGTGCGCATGGTGCACTACGCAGGTGGGCGGACGCACTGTCCGTATCGACTGCTCCCGCGAGGAGACCTTCGTCTCCAACCGCGTGCGCCACGCCATCCGCTTCCACATTGTGTCGTGGCTGCGGAAGGACGGCACGTTTGCCGCCCGCAAGGTGGAGTGCTTCTCCAATCAGGGCGCTTACGCCTCCCATGGCCACTCCATCGTGGCAAAGGCCATGGGCTCCTTCCCCCAGCACTATCCCTGCGACAACATGGAGTGTGATGCATGGACGGTGTTCACCAACCGTCCCGCCGCAGGCGCTATGCGCGGCTACGGTATGCCGCAGGCGTCCTTTGCCGACGAGGCCAACGTGGACGAGTGCGCCAAGGCTGTGGGGATGGATCCGCTGGCCTTCCGTATGCAGAATATCATGCCTCAGGGCTATGAGGACGGTTTCAGCCACAACGTCAACTACTACGACTCTTTCCGGGAATGTCTTGAGGTGGGCCGCAAGTACATGGATTACGACCGCAAGGTGGCCGAGTATGCCAAGGATACCGGCCCCATCCGCCGCGGCATCGGTGTGGCGACCTTCTGGTATAACACCGCCGTGTATCCCATCTCTCTGGAGACCAGCTCCAACCGCATGCTGCTGAATCTGGACGGCACTGTCACCATGCAGTGCGGCGAGACGGAAATCGGTCAGGGCGCTGACACCGCCTACTCCCAGATGACCGCCGATGTGGTAGGTCTGAAAAGCTATAAGGACGTGCATGTGGTGTCCTGTCAGGATACGGATATCACGCCCACCGGTCTGGGTGCCTACGCCAGCCGCCAGACCTATGTGGCGGGCTTCTCCATCCGCAAGACCGGCCTGCTGCTGAAAGAGAAAATTCTGGCTTATGCCCAGAAGGCCACCCGGCAGGCAACTTATAACATGGACATCGTGGACGGCAATATCGTCCGCAATACCGACGGCAAGGTGCTCATGTCCCTCAGCGAACTGGCCATGACCGCCCAGTATAACCCCAACGATTCCGAGCATATTACGGCGGAGAGCACCTATACCATCCAGAACAACGCTTATTCCTTCGGCTGCACCTTCGCGGATATCGAGGTGGATATCCCCATGTGTAAGGTGACGCTGAAGAACATCATCAACGTCCACGACTGCGGCAAGCTCATCAACCCTGCGTTGGCGGAGGCTCAGGTCCACGGAGGTATGTCCATGGCTATCGGCTACGGCATGGGCGAGCAGCTGCTGTTCGACGAAAAGACCGGCAAGCCCCTGAACAACAACCTGCTGGACTACAAGCTGTCCACCATCATGGATCACCCCCATCTGGAGGCCCAGTTCGTGGAGAACGCCGAACCCACCTCTGCCTTCGGCACCAAGGCGCTGGGCGAACCGCCGGCCTGCTCCGGCGCGCCCGCTATCCGTAACGCCATCCTCAACGCCACCGGCGTCGCCATCGACCAAAGTCCCATGAACGCCCACATCCTCTTCAAGCGGTTCAGTGAAGAGGGCCTGATCCAAGACTAAGGAGGTACGCAGCAATGTATGATATGTTAGCGCTTTACGAGGCGAAAGACGTACAGGATGCCGTGCGCCTTCGTCTGGAGCATCCTGAGGCCCAGATCATCGCCGGCGGCACCGACGTGCTGGTGCAGATGCGTGAGGGCAAGCGGGCCGGTAAGGCTCTGATCTCCATTCAGAAGTGCGACGAGATGCGGGGCATCTCCATCGACGAGGAGGAGAACATCCGCATCGGCAGTCTGACCAGCTTCACCCACATCACCAACGACCCCATCATCCAGAAGTACATCAATGTGCTGGGCGAGGCGGTGGACATGGTGGGCGGCCCTCAGATCCGCAACGCCGGTACCATCGGCGGCAACACCTGCAACGGCGTCACCTCCGCCGACTCCTCCTCAACGCTCCACGCGTGGGAGGCCATCGTGGAGATCACCGGCAAAAACGGCGTCCGCTGTATCCCCATCAAGGAGTTCTATCTCAAGGCCGGTACCGTGGATCTGAAAATCGAGGACGGCGAGATCCAGACCGCCATCCTGATCCCCAAGGCCAGCTATGACCGCACCTGGGGCCACTATATCAAGTACGCCATGCGCAACGCCATGGACATCGCCACGCTGGGCACCTCCGTCAACGCCCGGCTCAGCCCGGACGGAAAGACCTTCGAGCGGGTGCGTATCGCCTTCGGCGTGGCGGGCCCCGTCCCCATGCGGGCCACCACGGCGGAGGAATTCATCAACAGCAAGGCCGTGACGCTGGAAAATATCGAGGAATTCGGCCGCAAGGTGCTGGAGGACATCAACCCCCGTGACTCCTGGCGTGCCAGCAAGGCGTTCCGCAGCCACATCGCTGTGGAGAGTGCCAAGCGCTGCCTGATCGAATCCGTGAAGCTGGCGGGAGGTGAGCTGTAATGGCAAAGAAACAGTATGCGTTGGTGACCTGCTGGATCAACGGCAAGGAAGTGGAGCAGATGGTGGACGTCCGCGCGTCCCTGACCGATATGCTCCGCAACGATTTCCGCCTGACTTCTGTGAAGAAGGGCTGCGAGGTGGGCGAGTGCGGGGCCTGCAACGTGCTGATCGACGGCGAGTGCTTCAACTCCTGCCTGTATCTGGCGGTGTGGGCCGAGGGCAAGCACATCACCACGCTGGAGGGTCTCACCGGCCCTAATGGCGAGCTGAGCGATATCCAGCAGGCATTTATGGATGAGACCGCCATCCAGTGCGGCTTCTGCATCCCCGGCTTCATCATGACCGCCGCCGAGATTCTGGACCGCAAGGTGTACTACACCGACGACGAACTGCGCAAGCTTCTCAGCGGCCACCTGTGCCGCTGCACCGGCTATGAGAATATCTTCAAGGCGGTGAAAAAGACCATGCTGCGCCGTCTCGGCATGCTGGACGATCCCTTCCTGAACACCTGAGATGTCTATACAAAGAAAGCCACCCGAGAGGGTGGCTTTCTTGCATATAAGATGTATTTTATTTCAGCACGCCGACGCCGTTCATGATGATCCTTCCGGCCAGCTGCGCCATTTCCTCAGGCGTCTCCTTTGCGCCATCGTTAAGCCATGTCAGAGCAAGATTCAGGTTGCCGGAGACAATAAAGGCGCAGAAATGCTCCAGCCTCTCCTGATCGTTGGGGTAGAAGCGGGAGAGGAAGCCATACAGGAAGTCGTCATGCAGAATATGACAGATCCGCTGGCGATAGGCAATATCACCGTTCGGCCCCAGCAGCACGCGACAGAGATCCGCATTGTCCAGCACAAACACATATAGGTCTGTCAGGAACGGGTAGGAGCTGATCTCGGTATTGTTGGCATGCTGACGGCACATTTCGGAAAGGCGCTGAGCCATTTCGTCCTCCAGCCGCTGCAAGAGGTCGGATACATCCTTATAATGGATATAGAACGTGCCGCGGTTGATATCCGCGCGCTCTGCCAACTCACGGACAGAGATTTGCTTCTGCGTTTTTTCGCTCATCAGATCCATCAGCGCAAGGCGAAGCTGCTTTTTTGTTTTCTTGACCCGGCGATCCACGTTTTCTTCCATCGTATTCACCCTTCCGCGAAAAAAGTCAGATAATGGGAATTATATTTTTATTATACTACCACATTTCACCGCCACTGTTCAACAATTTATTCACATATTATTTAAAAATTTTTGCATACGAAAAGACAAGACCACATAGACATGAAGTAAAAACAGCAGCGGAGGAAGATACCATGAATCAATCCACATGCATTTATCAGGATATGGCAGCGCGAACCCAGAACAGCATCTATATCGGCGTGGTAGGCCCGGTCAGAACCGGAAAGTCCACCTTTATCAAGCGCTTTATGGAAACACAGGTGATCCCGCATATCAGCGACGTATACCGTCGTGACCGTGCCAGGGACGAACTGCCCCAAAGCGGCTCCGGACGCACCATCATGACCGCTGAGCCGAAATTTGTACCGGAGGAGGCGGTGGAGGTACACCTTGACGAGGGGGTCAGCTTCTCGGTGCGGCTTATTGACTGCGTAGGCTATATGGTCCCCGGTGCGGTAGGCCAGTTCGAGGATCTGGCGCCCCGTATGGTCATGACCCCGTGGTACGATTATGAGATACCCATGACGGAGGCCGCGGAGATCGGTACCCGGAAGGTCATCGCGGATCACTCCACCGTGGGGATCGTGATGACCACAGACGGTACGATAACCGATATTCCCCGGCAGGATTATGAGGAGGCCGAGGCTCGCGTGATCCGCAAATTGCAGGAGATCGGCAAGCCCTTTGTGGTGCTGCTGAACTCCGCTGATCCGGAAGGGGAGACGGCCTGCCGCATTGCCGGAGAGATCGACCAGCGCTACGGTGTAAAGTGTATCCCCATTAACTGCCTGACGCTCGACGAGCAGCGGATCAGCGATCTGATGCAGAGTTTGCTGTTTGAGTTCCCCTTGCAGGAGCTTGCGCTTTACCTGCCCAGCTGGGTAGAGACGCTGCCGCTGGAACATCCCATCAAGAGCAGCGTATATCAGACGGTGCGGGAAAAGGCGCGGGAGCTGCACCATATCCGGGAGCTTGACGGTGCGCTGAAGGGCATGTGTACCTGCGATGTCATCGAGAATGCCGCCATCAGCAGCATTGATCTCGGCACCGGCACGGCACAGGCGGAGCTGCAGGTGCCGCGCAAGCTGTTCTACGATACTCTGAGCCAGCGCTCCGGCCTGACGGTGACGGATGACGGCGACCTGATGCAGCTGCTGACGCAGCTGGGCGCGGCAAAGCAGGAGTACGACAAGGTGGCGGATGCACTGCGCTCGGCGCGGGAAACCGGCTACGGCATCGTCATGCCCAGCGTAGAGGAGCTGAATCTGGAGGACCCCGAGATCGTCCGGCAGGGGGGACGCTACGGCGTGCGGATGAAGGCCAGCGCGCCGTCCATCCACATGATCCGGGCGGATATCGAGACCACAGTCTCGCCCATCGTGGGCAACGAGAAGCAGTCGGAGGATATGGTGAACTACCTTCTGCAGGAGTTTGAAGGGGACACCAGCAAGATCTGGAACTCCAACATCTTTGGCCGCAGCTTCCATGAGATCGTCGGAGAGGACCTGCAGGCCAAGCTGAAGCGTATGCCGGAGGATGCGCAGGGCAAGCTGCGGCAGGCGCTGGAGCGTATCATCAACGAGGGCGGCGGCGGACTGATCTGCATTATTCTGTAACGGTGAGTGGCCGCTGCGTCTTTTCCCTTGCTATCTCGTGCCAGATGTGCTATGCTAGACGGGAGAAAACAGGGAGGGGTGCACCATGCTGCTGGCCATTGATATCGGCAATTCCAATATTTCCGTCGGACTTTTCAGCCGTGAAAAGAAGCTGCATTTTCTGGCATCCATTGATACGGACAGCCGAAAAACGGCGGATCAAATCAGCATTGATCTGATGAATATTTTTTCGCTGTACGGCTACGATCTGAAAGACGTGTCCGGCGCGATCTTTTCCAGCGTGGTGCCGCCCATCAACTTCATGATGGAAAAGGCGCTGACTCGTCTGCTGGGCAAGCCGCCCATGATCGTCGGCCCCGGCGTGAAAACGGGACTGAACATCCGTATGGAGATCCATAACCAGCTGGGCGCCGATCTGGTGGCGGACGCGGTGGCGGCACTGGAGAAATATCCGGCTCCCATCATCGTTATCGATATGGGAACGGCCACCACGATTTCCTACATCTCCGCCAAGCACGCTTATGAAGGCGGGCTGATGTTCCCCGGTGTGCGGCTGTCTCTGGATGCGCTGTCCAATCACGCCGCACAGCTGTCTGATATCTCCCTGCAATATCCCAAGAACCTTATCGGCAAGAATACCGAGGATTGTATGCGCAATGGCATCGTCTATGGCACCGCCGGTATGCTGGATGGCATCATCGACCGCATCAGGGAGACCATCCCCGGCGAAACGCCCACCATTGTGGCCACCGGCAGCAACGCGCCGGTCATCGTCCGATACTGCCGCAATAAGGTGCTGTACGACAAATACCTGCTGATGGAGGGCCTGTGGGCCATCTATCACAAGAACCGGTCATAAAAAAAGTCTCAGGCTTGCCGCCTGAGACTTTTTTTTGGTAAACTTACTTGGCAAGGATCTTCTTCAAGCGGGCGAAGCGGGGGAGGGAATCCTCCTTGGGCAGATCAGGCTCACCCTGAATCAGCGGCAGAGCGTACTCGATGAACTGGTGGTTGACATAATTCCCATCCTCGTTGATCCACTCGCGGGGGATCTTCTTCTCCACGTTGGCCACCTCCATCAGGGGGATCAGCTTGGTGCGGCAGGCGTACTTGCCATCCTTGATGCCGCGCTCGAAACCGATCATGCGGCCGTTGATGCCGTTGACGGCGTTCTCCACGGCCACCTTGCCGGCCATGTAGCTCTCCTCAATATCGGTCTCGGAGGCCAGATGGGCGCCGCAGCGCTGCAGCAGGTTCAGCTCGATACCGCGGACCTTGGCGCCGGTCTCCTCCTTCAGCACCTGCGCCAGAATGGCAGCCAGACCGCCCAGTTGAGCATGGCCGAAGCCATCGTTGGCGGCCACCTTCGCCTCGGAGACGAAGTCGCCGTCGGCGTAATGGATGCCCTCGGACACGGCCACGATGCAGCTGCCCTTTTCGGCGTAGACGCGCTTGACATCGTTGATGAAGTCCTGCATGTTGAAGTCCAGTTCCGGCAGGTAGATCAGGTCGGGGCCTGCGCCGTGGATACCGGCCAGCGCGGAGGCGGCAGTCAGCCAGCCGGCGTGACGGCCCATAATCTCCATCACCACGATCATACCGGTATCGTAGACGTGAGCATCCTGATAGACCTCCATCATGGAGGTGGCGATATACTTGGCGGCGGAGGCGTAGCCGGGGCAGTGGTCAGTGCCGAACAGGTCGTTGTCGATGGTCTTGGGTACACCCATCACGCGGCAGTCATAGCCCACGGACTGCATGTAGTTGTTGATCTTGTTGCAGGTATCCATGGAGTCGTTGCCGCCGTTATAGAAGAAGTAACGGACATTGTGCTTCTTGAACACCTCAAGGATGCGCTTGTAATCGGTGTCGTCCAGCTCGGGATCGGCGATCTTATAACGGCAGGAGCCAAGGGCAGAGGAGGGGGTGTACTTCAAAAGCCGCAGCTCCTCGGGGTCCTCCAGTCCCATGTCGAACAGGCGATCATTCAAAACGCCCTTGATACCGTGCTCGGCACCCAGCACTTGGGTGATGGCGCCGGACTTCAGCGCCGTGTCGATGACGCCGTAAGCGCTGGCGTTGATAACGGACGTAGGGCCGCCGGATTGGCCGATGATACAGGCACCTCTCAGTTCATTCATATCAATTACCTCCAAATTTATGGAATTTAATGTTTACAACCGGTATTTTACCATGTAAAATACCGGTTGTAAACAGTTTGTACTTGCAAAAACAAAAAAATATGATACAATAGGAATGTTCCAAACAACAGGTGCAATCTGCATTGTAATTTTATTGTGAAGGAGATATGATTATGCCACTGGTAACTTCCAAGGAAATGTTTGCAAAGGCATACGACGGCGGTTACGCCATCGGCGCGTTCAACGTCAACAACATGGAGATCGTGCAGGGTATCACCG
>USMI01000015.1 GCA_900555735.1 uncultured Eubacteriales bacterium
GCCCTGCGGCTGAACCGGCAGCTGCGCCGCGTCATGGAACAGGCCTTCGGGCTGCCGCTGCACATGGCGGTGAATCAGGAGGAGGCCGCCTGTGGTGCCGCCCTGTTCGCCGCCGGGTGGTAACCTACATAAAGGAAACACGCCCCGTCTGCTGGACGGGGCGTGTTTTCCTTGTATAGGGATCAATCAACAATCAAATGTCAGTCCTTGATAGGGGGATAGTACAGAGGGGCCTTGCCGGTGGTGCCCAGCAGATCGAACTTGTGGCGGATAACCTCCTTCATCACCTCGATGCAGGGGGGATAGATGTCACCGGGCTCACGGATGTAGGGATCCTGCAGCACCTCGCGGCATTTCTGATAGAAGGGATCCTTGATATCGCTGGAGATGTTGATCTTGTTGATACCGCAGCGGGCAGCCTCAGCGATCTCCTCGTCCTTGTTGGCAGAGCCGCCATGGAGCACCAGAGGAATGGGGACGACCTTTTTGATGTCCTTCAGCCGCTGGATCTGCAGGGTAGGCACCATGCCCTTGGGATAGATACCGTGGCAGGTGCCGATGGCGATAGCCAGCGTATCCACGCCGGTCTCAGCCACGAAGCGGGCGGCCTCCTCCGGCTCGGTATAATGGATCTCAGTGCTGGAGGTAGTGGTCATACTCTGAGCGGTAGTACCGATGGTGCCCAGCTCAGCTTCAACGGACACGTCCACTGCGTGGGCGATACGGCAGACCTCTCGGGTCAGGGCCACGTTCTCCTCAAAGGGCTTAGAGGAGGCGTCGATCATCACAGAGGTATAGCCGCACTGAATAGCCAGCATGATCTGATCCAGCGTGGAGGCGTGATCCATATGGATGCACACGGGCACCTTGGCCTTGTGGGCCTCCTCCACCAGTGCCGTGATAAAGGACGGGCGGGCCAACGCCAGCTCATCGGGGTGCACCTCGATGATGACGGGGGCATTCATCTCCTCGCTGGCCTCCAGAATGCCGCGCATCATCATGCCCGTGGGGGTATTGAACGCAGGAACGGCAAAGTTGTGGGCATTGGCCACCGCCAATAAGGATTTCATATTCATCAGCATAAGTAGGTTCCTCCTTCACTTTCACTGTACCATGGGCGCCCTGCAGGCGTACCGTCTATGGTGCGGCGGGTATCGTTATGCTTTTATGCGCTTATTATATTTACACAGTTCGATATTGTCAAGTGCATTGCCAAAATATTTTTTTCGCGGCATTCAGTCTGCATGTGCTTCTTTTTACTAAATCACTGTAAAACACAGCAAAATTAGTCTATTTTCCCACGTTTTTCCAATTTCCCGGTTTTTGAAATTTTTTTCTTTGCAATTTCTATGAAAATTTTGTCCGGATTTTCTACACAAAACCCGCAAGGGATATATTGACAATCCCTTGCAGATGGCTTACACTAAAAAGTAACATTTTTTGATAGAATGCATGGAATAAAACACAGGGAATGAAGGAGATGAGAACTGGCATGACCAATCTGCACGCCGACCCCTTTTTGTTGATCAAGCTGAATTACATTCAAATGAACCCCGCTATGAAGCAGATCGCCGATGTATTGCTGTCTCGTCGGACAGAGTCCAGCCGCATGACCATCGGCGAGCTGGCGGCAGCCAGCGGCGTTAGCAACGCCACAGTGACGCGGTTCGTACAGATGCTGGGATTCGAAAACTATAAGGCGTTTTCCACTTCGATCCAGCGGTTTTTGCAGGAGAAGCAGACGCATCCCACCATGACCTCGCCCAGCAGTCACGCCATGCTGTATGCCGGCGGTTTTCCCAACCGGCAGGATCCGGAGAGTGTGTGCCGCTATGTGATCGGCAGCGAAATTGAGATGCTGAACGACACGCTGTCGCTGATGGATTTTCCGTTGATGGAAAAGGTGGCGGAGTTGATCAACAGTGCGCGGCAGGTAATTTTTCTGGGAGAGGGTTATTCCCATCTAGCGGCGGAAAGCGCCTGCTCCCGGTTCTCTCGCATCGGAGTACTGTGCAGCAGCCCCGCCGGTTTCCACAACACCATCCCCGCTGTATGCATGGCGAAGTCCGGCGATCTGGTGGTGGGCATCAGCAACATGGGGCATTCCCCCACCGTGGCAGAAGGACTGACCATGGCGCGGGAGCAGGGGCTGCCCACCGTGGCCATCACCAGCGTGAAGGGTTCGCCAGTGGATATGGTGGCGGATCACACCATTTTGACGGGGTTTAACTATTGCAGCTTCTCTAAACCCTCACAGGCCACCTGCTATGAGCCGGGGTCGGAGAACCTGCCCCAGTACTCGGTGATCGACTGCCTGTATCTGATGTGCGTGATGCGGAAGGATCAGGAGTGTCTGGACCGGTATTACCGCACCTCTACTCTGATCAACGCGAAACGGATCTGAAGAGCATCACCCCTGCTGTAAAGTTCTCTGCGTATTTACCGGGCGACGGCATACCGCAATTATTCACTTTCTATTCTTCATGAAAAAAGACCGCTAACCGCGGTCTTTTTTCATTCACTTGTTGTTTTCGGCTTTCTCAAAACTCTGCCAGATGACGCTGCTCCTCCGTTAGAAAGGCGGGCAGCATACCGCCGATAAAGGCGTCGCCCAAACCGATGGTCACAGGGTGAGCGATGTGATCCAGATCTTTGCCGGGTACGCAAATCAGCTTCTGCCCCAGCAGGGACTCCAGCTGCGCGGCAAATTCCACCGCCCAGCCACGGGGCGGCAGGGCCATGGTCTCCTGATAGTCCGCCCAGTCATAGTCATCTCCCAGCCGGAATCGAGTGGCCGCCATGGCCACGCCGGCCTGCAGTGCCTGCGCCATACCCGTCACGGGCTTTCCGTAGGCCAACGCCCAGTAAGCACTGTGGCACACGACGGTGGACACATTCAGCTGCTCATATACCTCCCGAACTGCCTGCGCCACCTGCTGGGGGGAACGGACATCCACGGAGCGTCCCAGACGGGACTGCAGCTCATCCTCGTTCATACTGAACACATCCAGATGGGGGGCCAGCGTCTCGGCCACCAAACGCTGCATGGCGGGATTTTCAAAGCAAGCGTCCTCCATCACCACCACGCGGGGGAGGGGCATCCGGTCGATGATGCGAATGGCCGTGGCCAGCCGCTGACGCAGCACAGACTCCTCCTTGATAATATTAAAGCTGGCCGCCAGAAATACCGGAGCATGGCGCACCTGTTGACCAAAATCCTCGGTAATATGCAGCGCCACGCTGGGCGGATCATAGGCAAAAATGACGCGATTGGGCCGCTGAGTGGTCAAGTCAATGTCCCCCACCTGAATATGAGCATTGGCGGGGTATTGCATGATTACATGGGGATGGAAGTCCTCTCCCTCATCCGGTACGCTGGCCACCCACTGCACCTGTTGGGGGATCAGGCGGCGAAAATGCTTATTGAGGCTGCAAGCGTGGATCACGCTGCGATAGCCGATTTTTTCCAACGCCATGGCCGCCCGTACCGCCGTGCCGCCCAGCGTCACCTGATAATGAAAATGCCGGGCGAACCCCCGTGTGATCTGACTGGAGCTGGCCAGACATTCGCTGCCGGTGCCGCCGGCCATATGACTCAGCAGCGTACGCAGCAGATCCCGCTGGCTCTGTATGGGACAAACCACACCGATCTCCTCCCGGCGGATATTCTCCTGCCGGATCAACTCCTCCAACCGCAGCTGATCCCACTCCAGCTCAAAGTCTACGGTATTCTGAAAACCGGCCGCAATGTATTGCTCCATAATTTTCCTCCCCTCTTCAGGTAAATATCGATTAGGGTTGAGCAAAACGCGAGTTTTGCAAAGCTGTGTCACAATATATAGGGCTCAAGCGAGCCGTATAGCACTATTTATTGCATAGTCTTATGAGCAAATCGGAGTTTTGCTCAACCATAAAATATCGATAGCAAGAAATATTATAAAGCAGTTTTTTAAAATTGCAACGAAAGGCGCAATTTTTCCTTACGGAAAAGTACACAAAAATTATCGCTCAATTTCATAGAATTGCACACACAGCATGAAAACGCAAGAAATTCTGTATTTTTTTACATATTCCGCTTATTTTTAAAGTTGTTTTGCGAAATTTATGATATATTTTTGGTTTTCAGCAAATTCTGTCAAGCGCCATTTTCTATTGTAAATGCGCTTGACAAATATTGACTGTGAAAATATAATTGTGGTAACATCATCGAGGAACACCAAAAGAGCGTGCTTTTCGATGAAACTAAAAAACGGAGGAGAACACCATGAAAAAAGTAATCGCGCTGCTTCTTTCTGCCGCTATGATGGTCTGCCTGTTTGCAGGCTGCGGCGGCGGCAACAATGGCACCCCCAGCAATGAGGACAACACCGGCGAAGTCGTGTTGGAATTCCAGCAGTGGTTCGACAACGAGATGGAAGCTGGCTATTTGCAGAGCGTTTGTGACGCTTTCTATGCCGAGACCGGCATCAAGGTCAACCTGCTGAGCCAGCCCTATGCCGACACCAAGACCCAGCTGCAGGCCAGCGCCGTGGCCGGCACCATGGCCGACATCGTGGCACTGGACGGTTCCTGGATCTACGACTACGCCACTCAGGGCAACCTGGCTGATCTGGGCGCGCTGTTCACCGAGATCGGCTTTGACACCGCCGATGTGTCCATGCAGACCACCGTTAACGGCACCGTGTATGCACAGCCCCTGGTCATCTTCCCCTGCCTGATGGCCGTGAACCGTGACATCCTGACCGCCAAGGGCATCAATGAGCTGCCCACCACCTGGTCTGAATTTCTGGATGTCTGCAAGACTGTGACCGATCCCGCCAACAACGTGTATGGCTTCGCCATGAACATGAGCACCGACAACGCCACCTGCATGGAGTATTTCGCCGCTTTCGCGTGGAACTCCGGCTGCTCCATCCTGAATGCCGACGGCAGCCCCAATCTGGCCGGCAACAAGGTGTTCACCGACACCGTGGATTTCTACAAGTCCCTGTTTGACAACAACGTCGTCTCCCCCGGCCTGTTCACCATGACCGATGCCGATAAGGTGGAAGAGTTCGTTAACGGCCGCGTGGCCTTCATGCCCGACTCCGTGGCACACCTGACCAACATCCGCGAGCAGGCTCCCGACATGGACGTGGTTTACATGAATATGCCCAGTCAGGACGGTTATGACGGCCCCAGCTATATGCGCGCCAACAACTGGGCCTGCGGTATTGCCGCCAACAGTGAGCATCCTCAGGAAGCCGCCAAGTTCATCGCCTATCTGCTGGGCGCTGATGTGAACGCCGATCTGTGCACCCACGCCGGTGGCTTCGCCGTGAATGCCAAGGCCGAGCCTGTGTACACCGATACCTCCGCTGCCTTCCAGTCCATTCAGGAGATCAACAAGACCACCGCCGGTAAGGCCGAGTTCTACTCCCTGCCCACCGCCGAGGCTCTGATGAAGGTTCTGGACGAGGATCTGATCATGTACATCGATGGCGAGTATGACAGTGCTGACGCTATGCTGCAGCACACTCAGGCCGAGTTCGACAAGGCCTATCAGGGCTGATCGCTGCTTCTCAGCTGCTCTGACTTCACAATAACCGCCAACACCGCTTCCGTGGGGCCTGTGACCCCACGGAAGCGGAGCGGCGCATCTCACCCTCTGCCGCAGACGCAACCGGAACGGAAAGGTAACCACTATGCAACTGAAAAACTTCAAACACGATCATCCGGCCGTTGCGCGACTTCAGCGCAGCCTTCGGCCCTACGGCTATCTGTCGCCGGTGATGCTGCTGATGTTGGCGCTGCTGTTCGTCCCCATCATCCTGGTGATCGGATATTCCTTCTTTGATAACGTTCTTATCAAACCGCACCCGCAGTGGGTGGGGCTGCAAAACTATATAGAGGTCTTGACCGACCCGGTCTTTCTGAAATCCATGAAGAATACCGCAGTGTTCGTGGTATGCAACGTGGTATTTCATCTGGTCATCGGCATGACGCTGGCCCTGATGGTCAACGCCAAGTGCCTGCGGCCCGCGCCCAAGGCCATCTTCCGCGTGATCTATCTGCTGCCGTGGATGTTCAACGCCACGGTCATCGCGATCCTGTGGAAGCTGCTGCTGAACCCCAACGGCATCGTCAATTACCTGCTGGTCAACGCCCACATCATCAGCGAGAAGATCTCCTGGCTCAGTGACCGCAGCATCGTGCTGGGTGTACTGACCTTCATCAACATCTGGGCGGGCTATCCCTTCTACATGATTAGCATTCTGGCGGGTCTGCAGGGCATCTCCGGCAACCTGTACGAGGCGGCTGCCATTGATGGTGCCCGTCCGGTGCAGCAATTCTTTCACATCACTCTGCCCCAGCTGAAGCCCATTCTGATCAGCATCGCTATGCTGGACTTCATCTGGACCACCCAGAATTTCTCTCTGATCTGGCTGCTGACAGCGGGCGGCCCCTCACACGCCACGGAGATGATGAGTACCTATGTGTACACCACGGCCTTTATGGAGTATCAGTACGCTCGGGCATCCGCCGCAGCGGTGATCATCCTGCTGGCCTGCGTGATCCTGGCCATCTTCTACGTGCGAAACCAGACCCGGACCGACTGAGAAAGGAGCGATCTATGAAAACGAAACCCGGAAAGCGCATCGCGCTGTGGATCGCCCTGATCGTGGCAGCGCTGTTTTCAGGGCTGCCCATCCTGTGGCTGGTATCCAGCTCGCTGAAATCCAACGCCAACATCTTCGCGGTACCGCCGAAACTGATAGACGAAAGCTTCAGCTTTACCGCGTACAAGGAAGTGCTGTCCGACCCCGCGAAGCTGCGCTTCTTCCTGAACTCCTATGCCATTGCCGGTATCGTGGTGGCCATTACACTGGCCATCGCCCTGCTGGCGGCCTACAGCTTCAGCCGCTTCGACTTCCCCGGCAAGAAGATCATCAACACGATCATTATCAGCGTGCAGGCGGTGCCGCCCATTACGCTGCTAATCCCGTATCTGGTACTGGTGGTCAAGCTGCGGATCTACGATTCGTATCTGGCCCTGATCGCCACCTATGTGGTGTTCACACTGCCCTATGCCATACTGATGCTGACGGGCTATCTGAACACCCTGCCCAAGGAGCTGGACGAGGCCGTTCTTATTGACGGTGGCTCCCGGTTCAAGGCACTGTGGCGAGTGCTGGTGCCCTCCTGCATTCCCAGTCTGGTGTCTGTGGGACTGTACACCTTTATCCAGTGCTGGAACGAATATCTCTACGCTCTGACGCTGACCAAAAGCAATGAGATCCGCACCATCCCCATCGGTATCGCGTCGCTGATGGGACAGTACGCCTTTGAATGGAATCAGATCATGGCCATGAGCATTCTCGGCTCCCTGCCGGTCATCATCATCGCCCTGTTCTTCCAGAAATACTTCATCTCCGGCATGACCGCCGGCGCGGTGAAGATCTGACAGCAACCACCAATCATCACACATTTTAACGGAGGTTTCACGATGAAAACGATCCTTTTGGGCCAGAACAAGATCCCTGTGCCCGCCATTATTCAGGGCACCATGCGCTTTGACCGCCTGACCACCAATGAAGTGGCCGCCATGTTCCACAACGATCTGGAAAACGGCACCAACTTTGTGGACACCGCCAACTGCTACGGCAAGCCGGAGGGTTTGGTGGAAAGCATCATCGGCAAGACCTTTGCCGAAAATCCCGGCCTGCGTGACAAGCTGGTGCTGCAGTCCAAGGGCGGCATCACCTTCTATCCCGATGGCCGTCCCTATCACAACTATTCCAAGGAGCACCTGCTGAAGACGCTGGACGCCTCCCTGAGCCGTCTGCAGACTGACCATCTGGACTACTTCCTGCTGCACCGTGTGGACGCTCTGTTCCGCCCGGAGGAAGTGGCCGAGGCCTTTGACATCATGAAGCGCGAGGGCAAGGTGCTGCACTTCGGCGTCAGCAACGACGTGCCCTATGGCATCGAGCTGCTGCAGAAGTACTGCTCCGTACCCATTGAGGTGAACCAGATGCAGTTCAGCATCGCTCACGCCGATATGTGCGTACAGCCCATTGCCACCAATAACCACGACTTCTATGCCGTGGATCGTGACTGCGGCGTGCTGAACTATTGCCGCCTGAAGGACATCACCATTCAGGCCTGGTCCCCCTTCCAGTACGGCTTTATCGACGGCGTGTTTATCGACAACCCCAAATATCAGGAGGTCAACGATGCCATGCAAAAGGTGGCCGACAAGTACGGCGTCAACAAGACCACCATCGCTATCGCGTGGATCCTGCGTCACCCCGCCGATATGCAGGTGGTGTGCGGCACCACCCGCATTGAGCGGTTCAATGACTGCTGCAAGGCCTGCGATATCGAGCTGACCTACGAGGACTGGTACAACATCTATCTGGCCGCCGGCTATCCCATCATGTAACACACCGCGCTGCCGCCGGGCCGCGCGGAAAGCGGGCCGGTAGGCGATATCGTCTGCCGGCTCTTTTCACCGCCCCGGAGACAGGCAAAAGGAGCTTCTATGGACAAGCAATTTGACATCGCGGCCATCGGCACGCTGGCCTATGACATGATCCTGCGGACGGTGGATGAGTCCGTGTTTACCCGCGACACCACCGTACTGGAGGAGGTAGGCATCTCCGTGGGAGGCGGCGCCATGCTGAGCGCCATCGCCGCCCAGCGGCTGGGCTGGAAGACCACCGTGGTGGGCAAGCTGTGTACCGACGCCTTCAGCGACTACTGCGTGGATGTGCTGAAAAAAGCAGGGGTAGACACCAGCTATGTGACCCGCTCGGAGACAGACACCATGTCCCTGACCTTCGCGCTGGTGCGGCCCAACGGCGACCGGCACTTTCTGGGCCGTCTGGGCAGCAACAACCGCACCCTGTCCCCCCGGGATTTCGACCTGTCGGTGGTGACGAAGGCAAAGATCGTCAGCTATGGCAGCTTTCTGGTTCTGCCGGAGCTGGATCAGGAGATGCCCCGCATCTTTCATGCCGCCCGCGAGGCGGGTGCGCTGACCGTGGCCGACTGCGCCAACGACTCCTATCATCAGGGGGCGGAGACGGTGCTGCGCTGCCTGCCGGAGACCGACTACTTCATCCCCAGTCAGGTGGAGGCAGAGTATCTGACCGGCGAGACGGACCCGGCCAGAATGGCACGGCTGCTGATGGCACGGGGCTGCCGCAACCTTATCATCAAGCTGGGCGAGGAGGGCTGCTATGTGACCGATGGCGTCACGGCCCGGATCGTGCCTGCTTTCACAGTACCCCACGTCAGCGACACCACCGGTGCCGGAGACAACTTTGTGGGCGGCTTTATGGCCGGATTGCTGGAGGGTCTTGACCTGTTTGAGGCCGCCCGCTACGCCAACGCCACTGCCGCTGTCAGCGTGACCGGCCCCGGAGGTGAGGGTGCGCTGCGGGACAAGTCTCAGGTGCTGGAGCTTCTGAACCAAAAATAAAAAAAGCTACATATTTGATTAAGGAGATACTACCATGAAAGATTTGATGCCTTTGCAGGATTATCTGGCTGATGCCAGAGCCAGACACTACGCGCTGGGCGGCTTCTGCCTGTGGACCTATGCCTACGGCATGGCCATCGCCGAGGTGGCACAGAAGCTGAACCTGCCCATGCTGTACATCATCGGCGACGCCGAGGTGAAGTTCTTCGGTGGCGAGAAGAACGCCGTGGCCGCCGCCCGCACCATCGCCGAGAACGTGGACGTGCCCGTGATCCTGCACGCCGACCACTTCCGCGAGTTTGAAAGCATCCAGCGAGCCATCGACGCAGGCTTCCGCTCCGTGATGATCGACGCCTCCTCCTATCCCTTCGAGGAGAATGTGGAGCGCACCGCCCGCGTGGTGGAGTACGCTCACAAGGCCGGCGTGTCCGTCGAGGGTGAGCTGGGCCGCATCGCAGGCTGCGAGCAGAAGCTGTCCGTCAACGAGGCAGAGGCCATGCAGACCGATCCCGACGAGGCCGCCAAATTCGTGGCGCAGACCGGCGTCGATATTCTGGCGCTGTCCATCGGCACCGTCCACGGCGAGTATCGCTTCCCCCCCAAGATCAACATTCCCCGGCTGAAGACCATCTCCGAGAAGGTCTCCATTCCTCTGGTGATGCACGGCGGTTCCGGCACGCCCGAGGATAAGGTGGCCGAGGCCGTGCAATACGGCATCACTAAGCTGAATCTGGCCACCGATCTGGTAAAGACCGTGGGCAAGGCCACTGCCGCCGTGCAGCAGCAGCCGGGCTTCAACTACTCTGTTGCCAACCTGTACGCCCCCGCCTATGTGGATCTGGCCGCCTACGCCGAGCACAAGATGCGGCTGCTGGCCCAGAGCATTCTGTAAGGAGCGTGTCCATGGAGCGAGTACGTTTTGGTGAAAAGCTGACCGTGGCCCCTGTGGCCATCGGCACCATGAACCTGCTGGACTGGGGCGTGGACGCCCGCGGCCTGCTGGATCGGGTGAAGGAATACATTGATCTGGGGCTGACCACCTTCGATCTGGCGGATATCTACGGCGGCGGTGGCTGCGAGGAGCTGTTCGGTCAGATGCTGGCGCTGGAGCCCTCTATCCGCGACAAGATCGAGATCATCAGCAAGGGCTGCATCGTCTACGACAAGCTTCGCCGCCCCTATTTTGTCAGTGAATCCTACAACCTGTCCAAGAACTACATCCTGTCCGCCTGCAATGCCTCGCTGCGGCGGCTGGGCGTAGAGTCGCTGGATCTGTACCTGCTGCACCGCCCCTGCCCGCTGATGGATCCGGCAGAGGTGGCGGAGGCGCTGGCCCAGCTGCGGGATGAGGGCAAGGTGAAAAACTTCGGCCTGTCCAACTTCCTGCCAGAGCAGATCGCCGCACTGGAGGCCTATACCGACATCCCCTTTGTCACCAATCAGATCAAGATGAGCGTCAAGTGCATGGACTTCTTGGCCGATGGCACTCAGGAGGACGCCCTGCGCCGCAAGATGCCGCTGATGGCCTACTCCCCCGCCTGCGGCGGCGCGCTGTACCGCAAGGATCTCAGCAAGGACGATCTGGCCACGGTGGAGGTACTGCGTGAGATACAGCAGGAGATCGGCGCAGAGACGCTGGACGAGGTGCTGTACGCATGGTTGTACCGTCTGCCTGTGAAGGTGGTCCCCGTTACCGGCACCGGCAAGAAGGAGCGCGTGCTGCGGGCCGTGAAGGCGCTGGAGCTGGATATGAGCCGCGAGCAGTGGTACGACATTCTGCGTATCGCCCGTCCCGATCACGTGTCCCACAAGTATCACGATATTTAATCTGCCTTCTGCTTCTCGGACGCCCGGTACGCCGGAGATGCCCTCCGCGTGTATCGGGCGCCCCTCTCTTTTTTCTCTACCATACCCACCACCAGTCAGGCCACAGACCTGCGAAAGGAGCAATCATATGGTTTCCAAGGAACTTTTCGGCAAGCTGCCGGATGGCAGCGAGGTCAACCGCTATACCATCACCAACCGCTTCGGCGAGTCCGTCGGATTGCTGGACTTCGGCGCCACCATCCACGATGTGACCGTACTTGACAAGGACGGCAAGCTGGGTGACGTGGTGCTGGGCGCCCCCGCCGATGCTATTGCCCAGTGCACCTATATGGGCAGCATCATCGGCCGCTGCTCCGGCCGTGTACCCGGCGGCAAGTGCATGATCGACGGAAAGCCCCACCAGCTGGAGCAGAATCTGGGCGAGGACTTCTGCCACGGCGCCAGCGGCAACTATGCCCGCAAGCTGTTCAACGGCCAGTGCGCAGGCGACGACACCGTGACCTTTACCCTGTTGGATCAGGGCGAAGGCGGCTTTGGCGACCAGATGGACGTGACCGTGACCTACACCTTCAGCGATGACCACTGCCTGCGGCTGACCATCGCCATGACCGCCCACGAGACCACCATCGTCGGTCCCACCAATCACTGCTACTTCAACCTGTCCGGTCTGGACGCCCGCGACCTGACGCTGCGCATCACCACCCCCTGCTGCACCGGCAAGTCCCCCATCGGCGCTGCCGATGGCTCTGTGAAGAACGTCAGCGGCACGCCGGAGGACTTTACCTCCGCCCGCACGCTGCGACAGGCTATGGATTCCGATCCCGGCTTTTTTGCTCAGCAGCCCGCCGGATACGATACCTACTACATCTTCGACCAGAACGGGATGCAGATGAACGCAGAACTGTCCTGCGCAGAGAACGGCCGGCGGATGCAGGTGTGGTCCGACGCGCCCGGCATGGTACTGTACACCCCCGCCGGACGTGATCCGGAACCCGGCAAGAACGGCGGAACCTACGGCAGCGGCTACACCGGCGTGTGTCTGCAGCCCGGCAACATCCCCAACGCCACCAACTGCCCCACCTACGCCTCTCCCCTGTGCCGCAAGGGCGAGACCTATACGCTGAACATCCGTTACGCCTTTGGCGTGATGGAGGGTTGATATCTCCTGAAAGCACGAAAGCACCTTGCCATCGGCAGGGTGCTTTCATTTTTACCCGATTACTGAATGGTCAAAGGGTGGCAGGCGCCATGGCCCAACACCGCCTCCATACCGTCGCGGAAGCGGGACCATTGGTCGGCAGGGACAAAGGCCAGCGCCGTACCGGCGAAGCCGCCGCCATGGACGCGCACTGCACCGCGGCCAGCCAGCAGTGTGCGGCCCAGCGCGATGGTCATCGCCATCTGTTGTCCCAGAACATTTCCCTGAGGTATCACGTTTTGCAGGTACATCCACGAGGATTGTCCGGACTGCTCCACCAGACGCAGGAACTCAGGAAAGTCCTCCGCCCTCAGAGCCGCCATCTGCGCAGCCACGCGGCGGTTCTCCTCATAGACATGCATAGCCCGCAGGGCCGCGCGGTCTCCGGCAGCCTGCCGCACCTGCGGCAGACGGGCGTAGAAATCCGTCTCAGGTACCTGACGCAGCGTCTGGCAGCCGAACAGACGGCACACCTGCGCCAGCTCCTGCGGGATGGCGGCGTACTCCGCCGTCAGGTCGGCGTGGTCGGCGCCGCTGTCGATAACGCACATCACATAGCCGCAGGCGGAAAAGTCATAGTCCACCCGCTCCACCACCGGATCAGCCGGGTCGGCGAAGTCGATGTACACCAAACCTCCCACGCTGGAGGCCATCTGATCCATCAGTCCGCAGGGCTTGCCAAAATAGGTATTCTCCACCCACTGGCCCATCTTGGCGATCTCCACGGGAGACACCGTGTTTTGACAGCACAGGCCGTTGAAAATGCGGCCCATCATCACCTCGAAGGCGGCGGAGCTGGACAGGCCGGAGCCGGGCAGCACCGTGGAGGTCACATCGGCATCAAACCCCGTCAGAGTCACGCCCCGCTGTGCAAAGGCCGCGGCCATGCCGCGGACGATGGCAGCGGTGGTATTTTTCTCCGCCTCTCTGGGAACCAGCTCATCCAGCCGCACCTGCACCGGCGCAAACCCCTGCGAATTCAGGCGGATGATGCCCTCCCCGTTGGGCCGTACGCAGGCCTGCGTGTTCAGGTCGATCGCCGCCGTCAGCACGCAGCCCCACTGGTGGTCGGTATGGTTGCCGCTGATCTCCACCCGACCGGGGGCGGAAAAGGTCAATTCTCGATCCATAGCTTACTCCTTATTCAATGTGGCCAGAAAACGGCCCAGCGCCGTTCTTCCCGCCGGGATACAGGGATACACACCGGCGCACTCCAGCACGCGGTAAAACACCTGTCCCACCTCATGGCGCAGAATGACGTCTGCGGTGGCGGCGTTCCATTCCGGATGACGGGACAGCACCTCCGCAGCCCACGGGGCATGGGGCGCCAGCGCTGGGTCCTCCGCCGGAGAGCGGCCTGCCAGCAGCGTCTCCTTCAACGCCTGCAGCTCACCCTTCAGCCGCCCCGGCAGCACCGCCAGACCCATCACCTCGATAAGACCGATGTTTTCCTTTTTGATATGGTGCAGCTCCGGATGGGGGTGATACAGCCCCATGGGATACTCCGGCGTGGTGAGATTGCTGCGCAGCACCAGATCCAGCTCATACTGCCCCTGCCGCAGTCGGGCAATAGGGGTAATGGTATGGTGAGGCACACCATTCGTCTCCGCCAGCAGCATAGCCTGCGGGTCGGAGTAGCGCCTCCACGCCGTCAGGATCTTCTCCGCCAGACGGCAAACCGTCTCGGCTTCCTGTCCCCGCAGGCGCAGCACCGTCATGGGATAGCGCAGTACAGCGCAATGCACGTCGTCAAAGCCATTCACAGTGAAGGTCTGCTCCTCCGCAGCCCGCTCCATGGGGAAGGTATAACATCCCCCCTGAAAATGCTCATGACTGAGAATGCTGCCTCCCACGATGGGCAGATCAGCGTTGGAGCCGATAAAATAATGCGGAAACTGCTCCACAAAGGCGAACAGCTTACGGAACACCGCCCCGTCGATGACCATGGGCACATGGTGGCGGTTCATCACGATGCAGTGCTGGTCATAGTACACATAGGGGGAATATTGCAGTTCCCACGGCTCACCCGCCAGCGTCAGAGGGATGATCCGCAGGTTCTGCCGCGCGGGATGTCCCGCGTGGCCACGGTACCCCTCGTTCTCCACACACAGCTGGCAGGCGGGATAGCCGGTTGCCTTCCGTGCGCCGGCGGCGGCAATATCGCGGGGATCCTTCTCCGGCTTGGATAGGTTGATGGACACCTCCAGCGCTCCGCAAGGGGTATCCGCCTGCCAGCGGACATCGCGGGCGATGCGGTCCCGGCGGATATAGTGGCAATCCTGACTGAGCCGGTAGAGGTAGTCGGTGGCGGCGCGGGGCTCCTGCTCATACAGCCGGCGAAAGCGACCGATCACCTGAGAGGGCGGCGGAGTCAGCCGTCCCATCAGGCGGGTATCCAGCAGATCCCGCTGGGCCACGGTGTCGCCGCACAGCCCCTGCTGTACACCGAAACAGCACAGCAGCTCCAGACAATCAGGGAATGGCAAACGCCGGGACTGGGGTACATATTGCTCCAACCCCAGATCGCCCAGCAGCAGGTTGCGGGCATAGATCCGGTCGTCGTCACACAACAGCTCACGCTGCTGTGCATAGTCCAGCAGCGAGTCCAGCGCCGCCCAGACCTGTTCCAGAGGGATGTCCATGGCGGTCACGCCTCCCACTCGGCGGCGGTGCGGTTCTCCCCCACCAGCCCCAGCCATGTACCCTGAGGCAGTCCCGCCGCCGGATGGCCGATGAGCCATTTGCTCTTAGCGGTCAGCAGCGGATCGGTCGGGACACCCTCCAGCGCCGTATTGGTTCCCCGGGGCAGCACGATGGCGCACCGGAAAGGGCGGCCTGCCACGCCGCAAGGGGCATAATGCAGAGTGGTGGCGTACATCTCATACATGGTGCCCGCCGGAACGAAGAACAGCTCCGCCCGGCCGGTGTCATAGGTCTGCCGGTCGGTGATATCCTGCCGGCAGCCCAGAAACAGCAGCTGATCCTCGGCGGCGATGTTAATCTCGGAGCACTTGTGGTACTCCATGGCGTCCATCCGGCTGTTGACGCCATAGCACACGCCCACCTGCACCGGCATCTGGCCGAACACCTCGTTCTGCAGGCAGGCGGCGATGTCCAGCGCCTCCAGCTGTGGCTGGGAGGCCAGATATGTCACGCCGGCGGGGTCGTCGTACTGCCGCAGCAGGCCGCAGAGCTCCGCAGTGTCCATACCGGTCAGCACCCGGCCATAACGGCCAAAGGCCGCGTCAAAAATACTTTTTCCGTTCATAGGACTCCTCCTGTTATATCTGCAATTCCATTCGCTGAATGATATGATCCTGATAGGCACGGTCCAGCTCCACAAAGTAGCCGCTCCACCCCCACACCCGGACGATCAGATTCCGGTATTGCTCCGGATGGCGCTGGGCATCCAGCAAGGTATCACGGTTCACGGCGTTCAGCTGCAGCTGGTGTCCTCCCATCTCCATGAAGGAGCGCACCAGCAGCGCCACCTTCTCCACGCTCTCCTCCGTACGGAAGAGGGTATCGTGCAGCTCCAACGTCAGAGGACCGCCGTTGATGACCCGGCGCAGGTGAGGCTTGGCAAAGGATTTCAGCAGCGACACCGGTCCCCGGCAGCGGGCAAACAGGCTTGGGGAATAGTTGCAGGGTAGCGCCTCCTCCGCCTGACGGCCATCCGCCGTGGCACCCAGCCCAGCGCCGTGCCACAGGTAGTACATGGCCGATCCGGTGCCCGCCCGGTACACGCCGCCGCGGTCGTTGCGGCGGCCCTGCACCGCGTCGGCAAAGGTGTCCAGCAGCCACACGGCCAGACCGTCCGCCGTATCGTCGTCATTGCCCATTTTGGGCATCTCAAACCGCAGACGGTTGCGCAAAGGCTCATCCTTCCGGAAGTTGTCCTCCAACGCCCGCAGCAGTCGCTCCGCCGCTCCCGGCTCCCCATGATCGTACACCAGACACTTCACCGCCGCCAGACTGTCCGCCGCCGTGGCAAGGCCGGTGCCGTGGAAACCGTAGTTATTGTACACTGCGCCCTGAGAGATATCGTGTCCCACATGGCCGCCGTTGTCCATCATCAGCGACAAAAACGGTGCCGGAAACAGATATGTGTTCCGCGTCATCCGGCACAGCTCCTCCACTTGCGCATTGATGTTCTTTGCCACATAGCAGCACAGGGTGGAGAAATCGGGGCTGTCCATCAGGTTCCGGCGGATCGCATCGTTGGCCGCGCGGGCAAAGGACAGAGCGGCGATGTTGGGAATATCCATAGCCTTGCCGGGGATGATGAACTCCCAACAGGCCGCCACCGCATAGTTATAGGCGTCCTCCGGCGCATAGCCCAGATCCAGCAGGCCGGGTATCACCACGTCATCGTTGGCATACTGCGGGAAGCCCAGCCCCTGTTTCGTCAGCCGGGTACCCAGCACATACACCGACTGGGGTGTGTCGCGGTGCACCCTCAGGTTGATCTTGGGGTCGATAAGCCGCAGCTCCAGACTGGCCCGCAGGCACAGCTCCGACAGCTGGTTATAGCTGTCCGTCCCATCCATGTTCCGGCCGCCCAGCACCAGACTCTGGCCGTTGTCCCCCTGCTGCATTCCGGGGTACAGGTCGCTGTCCCGGTTAAAGGTCAGGAAGAACTCCTCCAGCTGCTCCAGCAGCTGCTCCTCCGTCATAGTGTCCCGGTCATGCAGGAAGTAGGGGTACAGGTACTGATCCAGCCGCCCCAGCGTGTTGTGATAGTTGCCGCCGAGCCACATGGTAAAATGTAGGATGCGGAACATCTGCAGCGCCTCCAGAAACGTGCGAGGGGCGTATCGGGGCACCCGTGCCAGCGTCCGGGCCACCACGGTGTTGCCCTGCCGCTCCGCCAGCTGACGGTAACGCTCCGCCAGCTCCTCCACGCATTGCAGGATCCGCAGCTGGCCGGTAATATAGTCCGCCGCCTCCGGATGCTCCTGCCGCTGCCGCCGCAGCTGTGCCATGCGCTCCGCCAGTCCGCAGTCCAGCAGCAGTCGGTAGTCCACATTGATGTTGCTCACATCGCCCCGCTCGTGGATCCAGTGGCTCCGGCGCAGGGCCTCCAGCTCCTCCGCCGTGAACAGCTCCGGCACGTTGGGCAGCGTGCGAACAAATGCGATTCGCTCCTCCGGAAAGAGGTGAGGCTCCTCCTGCCGCAGCATAAAGCAAAGACGTTCCACCGCCCGCTCCGTATCCAGCAGCTTCCGTTGGGCAAAGTCTGCCGCCAGACAATCCTCTGCCAGCGGCGGGCGCCGTACTGCGTGGTGGGCTTTATCGACGATGAAGAATCGGCGCAGTCTCTCGATGCGGTCTGTCATAATACCTTGCTCCTTATTCCATATTCCATAAAGATCTCTGCCGCCGCGCGGACGGGACGCTCCACGTCAAAGCCGGGGCGGTATTCCCGTCCCAGCATGGCGTACTTGGCGCCCGCCGTTTTATGATAGGGCAGCAGCTCTACCTTCTCCAGCTTCTTCGCGCCGGCGATCCACCGGGCCGTTTGCCGCAGATTCTGCTCTGTGTCGTTGACGCCGGGGATCAGCGGCACACGAATGGTGAATGGCGTGTTCCCCCGGCACAGCCGCCGCGCGTTTTCCAGTATAGGGCCGTTGTCCACGCCGGTATAAGCCCGGTGTGCTTCGCTGTCCATCAGCTTCAGATCCATGATGATGTAGTCCAGCCGCTCCGTCACCCTGTCAAACAGATCCTTCTGGGCATAGCCGGAGGTCTCAATACAGGTGTGCATCTCCGGAATCTGCTCCAGCACCTCCAGCAGGAATTCCCCCTGCATCAGCGGCTCGCCGCCGGAAAAAGTAACGCCTCCGCCGCAGGCGGCATAGTAGGCACTGTCCCGCCGCAGGCGCTCCGCCAGCTCCTCCGCCGTGACCGTCTCTCCCGCAATATGCCGCAGGCGCAGCGGACACACCGGCACACATTCACCGCAGGCCACGCAGCTCTCGTGACGGCACACCGCCCTGCACCGGCCGCAGTGGGTACAGGAAGCCCCTACCATCAGCTGCGGATGAGGCGACAGTCCCTCCGGATTATGGCACCATCGGCACCGCAGGGGACAGCCCTTCAAAAACACCGTCTGCCGTATGCCCGGTCCGTCAAACACAGCCAACTGTTTCAGGTCGAATATTACGCCAGCAGCCATTTTTCCACGCCTCCCCTCCGCCGGACCCTCTCTGCTTCCGACGCATTTTTCACTATTGACAGTGTACGTGACAGAAGCTATTTTGTCAATTCTTTTATCAAAATGTGTTGTCAAAATCAAGAACCCACTGCCGTGGCTGTTCTTGTATTTCATCCACCCATGTGATACTATGGAGCCAAGCAGGATGGCAAAGCGGAAGGCTGTCCTGCATAGAGAACGGGGAGGTGTGCTTGAAATGGCAAAGACAAAAATCGAGCTTTTTGAAGATGCGCTTACCGCAGATGGCATGGCCGGCGACAGCCTTCCGGAATATGAGAGGCTGCTGAAAAGAGCCGGGAATGACTGGAGCCGGATCCAACATTGCTTCCTGACGGCATACCGCTTCCCTGTTGAACGGCTGGAGGAAGCCGTTCAGCTTATGGAATTCGGAATTAGCAAATACGGGAGTAAGCCGGGGTACACCATACCTGCTTATGAAATGCTGGGAACGATTTATGAAAGAGCAGGCTGTTACCAAAAGGCCTACGATACATACATCTCGATATTTCCCGATATCAGAGGCTTCAAGGGCAACTACCCCTGGTGTCTGCTTAATATGAAAATGCATGTGGACAGGTTCACATATTCCGAAAAGCTGGAAGAATACCTTGCTCTCTGCTTGGCAGAGGACGCCTTCTCCAAAGCCTTTTTGAAGAACCGGTTCCTATTGGCGCTGGCAGATTACATTATCGCCGGCCATGACGGCAATATGGAACGCAGAGGTAACGCATACGACGCTATATGCGAAATGACAGGGCCGGAGTTCAAGGGGCCGTTGTATGGTCTCTTGAAACGGCACAGATATCAGGAAGAACTCAAGATCACAGACGAATGTCGGGCATTTTTGGATCGCATAGAAAGATAACGCTCCATATGTGCGCTTTGCAAGCCAAAAGGCGTGACCGTGAAGGTCACGCCTTTTGGCTGTTTTACCGCCTATGGACGGTCATTTTGTTCTCAGAAGAAGCTTACCTGACTGGTCTCCGCCATACCGGCGAAGGCACCCAGCGCCTTCAGCTGCTCGATATGGGTCTTACTGAGCTTGTTGCAGGTGGTGGAGAACTCCTCGATGGAGATGAAGTCCTTGCCCTTGCGCTGCTCCACCGTGGCCAGCGCCGCCGCCTCGCCCAGGCCGTGCACCGACACAAAGGGCGGCAGCAGGCCGTTCTCCGTGATGAGGAAGTGGGTGGCGTCGGATTTATAGATGTCGATGGTGTCAAAGTGGAAGCCCCGGAGATAGAACTCATAGCACACCTCCAGCGTCACCATCAGATCCTGCTCCACGTTGGTGGCATCCTTGTTGTTTTCGATCTCCTTGATCTTCCGCTTCACAGCGTCCAGTCCGGCGCAGCAATACTCCGCGTCGAAGGCCTTGGCCCGGATGGAGAAGAAGGTGGCGTAGAAGGCCAGCGGCTTATGCACCTTGAACCACGCGATACGGAAGGCCATGGTCACATAGGCCACGGCGTGGGCCTTGGGGAACAGATAGCCGATCTTGGCCAGCGAGTCGATATACCAGTCGGGCACGTTGTGCTCCCGCATGGCCGCCTCCCAGCCGTCCTCAAAGCCCTTTTTCTTCACCTTGCCCTTACGGACGGCCTCCATGATCTTGAAGCTCATCTTGGGGTCAAGGCCCATGGAGATCAGATACAGCATGATATCGTCACGGCAGCCCACCGTTTCCAGAACAGTGGCCGTGCCGCTGACGATCAACTCGCGGGCGTTGCCCAGCCACACGTCGGTACCATGGGAGAAACCGGACAGACGCACCAGCGTGTTGAAGTTGGTGGGCTGGGTATCCACCAGCATCTGGCGGGTAAAGCGGGTGTTGAACTCCGGGATGGCCACAGCGCCGGTGGGGCCGAGGATCTCGTCGTTCTCATACCCCAGCACCTTGGAGGAGATGAAGATGGACATGGTGTCCGGATCGTCCAGCGGGATCTCTCTGGCGTTGACGCCGGTGAGATCCTCCATGTACTTTATCATGGTGGGGTCATCGTGCCCCAGCATGTCCAACTTCAGGAGGTTATCCTCCATACAGTGGTATTCAAAGTGGGTGGTGATGGTGTCGCTGCCCGCATCGTCGGCGGGATGCTGCACGGCGGTAAAGTCCTCCACATCCATGTCGTCGGGTACCACCACCAGACCGCCGGGGTGCTGGCCCGTGGTGCGGCGCACGCCTACGCAGCCCTGTGTCAGGCGGTTCATCTCCGCGTTGGAGACGTTCTCCCCCTTTTCCTCCAGATACTTCTTCACCATGCCGAAGGCGGTCTTTTCCGCCAGTGTACCGATGGTGCCAGCCCGGAACACCTGCGTGTCGCCGAACATCTCGATGGCGTGGCGGTGAGCGCGGGACTGGTACTCTCCGGAGAAATTCAGGTCGATATCCGGCACCTTGCCGCCGCCGTAGCCCAGAAAGGTCTCGAAGGGGATGTCAAAGCCGTCCTTTTTCAGCTTTGCGCCGCATTGGGGGCACATTTTGTCGGGCATATCCGCGCCGCAGCCGTATTGGGGATCGGTCTGGAACTCCACATACTGGCACTCTGGACAGTAGTAGTGGGGCGGCAGGGAGTTCACCTCGGTAATGCCGGACATATAGGCCACCAGCGATGAGCCAACGGAGCCACGGGAGCCCACCAGATAGCCGTTTTCAAGGCTCCGCTCCACCAGCTTCTGGGCGGACATGTACACCACGTCGTACTTGCCCAGAATACTACCCAGCTCCACGTTCAGGCGATCCACGATCAGCTGCGGCGGGTTTTCGCCGTACATGGCGTGGCACTTGGCCCATACGCGGTCATTCAGCTCCTGCTCGGAGTTCTCCAGCCGGGGCGGGAACAGCTGTCCCGGCGGCAGCAGCTCGATCTCCTCGATGAGATCGGCGATCTTCCGGGGATTGTCGATGACTACCTCATGGGCCTTTTCCTCGCCCAGATAGGAGAACTCCTCCAGCATCTCGTCGGTGGTCTTGAAATAGATGGGCAGCGGCGCGTCGGCGTCGGCAAACTTCTTGCTGGCCAGCAGGATATGACGGTAGATCTCGTCCTCCGGCTCCTGAAAATGCACGTCACCGGTGGCGCACACGGGCTTGCCCAGCTCCTCGCCCAGCCTGACGATGGTACGGTTGAAATCCCGCAGCTCCTCCTCCGACTGCACGTCGCCGTTGCGCAGCATGAACATGTTGTTGCAGATGGGCTGGATCTCCAGATAGTCATAGAAGCTGGCGATCCGCTTCAGCTCGGCCCACTCCCGGTGCTCCGACACCGCCCGGAACAGCTCGCCCGCCTCGCAGGCGGAGCCGATGATAAGCCCCTCCCGGTGGGCCACCAGCTCCGTCTTGGGGATGGTGGGTACCCGGTGGAAATACTTCAGGTTGGAGGCACTGATGAGCTGGTACAGGTGCTTCAGGCCCAGCTTATTCTTGGCCAGAATGATGATGTGCTTGGGGAAGCGGTTTGACTTGGCGCTTTGGGGCCGCAGCTTCGCCATTTCGCCGTTGATCTGCTGGATATGGTCGATGTGCAGCTCATTGCGCATCCTCTCGAAGAAGGGGATCAGCATATAGCCCACCATCCCAGCATCGTCCGACGCCCGGTGGTGGTTGAAGGCGGGCAGATCAAGGTGCTCCGCCACGATGTCCAGCTTGTACTTATGCAGCTCCGGCAGCAGGTTCTGGGCCAGGATCAGCGTGTCGATGTAGGTAGGCTCGAATGGCAGGCCCACCTTTTTGCACCCGGCCCGGATGAAGCTGATGTCGAAGGGCGCGTTGTGGGCAGCCAAGGGTCGGCCATCCACAAACTTCAAAAATGCCGTCAGCGCCTCCTTCAGCGAGGGCGCGTCCGCCAGCATGGCGTCGGTAATACCGGTCAGGCCGATGATCTCCGGTGTCAAGCGGCGGTGGGGATTCACGAAGGTCTGGAAGGTGTCAGTGATCTGGCCGTTTTTCAGCACCACTGCGCCGATCTCGGTGATGGCCTCGGTGGTGACCTTCAGTCCCGTGGTCTCAATATCGAAGCAGACGATCTCGTCCTCAAAGGGCTGATCCTGCTCACCGTGTACGGCGATGCGGTCGTCCAGATTGTTGACAAAGTAGCCCTCCACGCCGTAGAGGATCTTGATCTTTCCGGCATTGTGCCATGCGTCAGGGAAGGACTGCACCACGCCATGGTCGGTGATGGCGATGGCCGGGTGACCCCATGCCACCGCCTGCTTGATGACGCTGGCGGTGTCGGTCAGGGCGTCCATGTTGGACATGCGGGTGTGGAGATGCAGCTCCACACGCTTCTCCGGGCTGGTATCCCTGCGGCCCTCGTGGCTGATCTTGGCGATGTTCATGGGCCGCAGCTGCACGTCCTTACCGTCGCGGGTCAGCTCTATAAACCCCTGTACCCGCAGCCACATGCCGGGATTGATAACGCCCAGCAGCGGCTTGGCCTCCTTTTCATCCATGTATCTGCGCACCGTGATGCTGCCGGCATAGTCGGTCATATCGAAGGTCAGACACCACTGGCCCGGCCGCCGCGTCTCGTACATCTCGGCGGCAAAGACTTTACCCTCCACCACGATGGCGCCCATTTTGGGGTTCAGATCCACCATAGGGATGGCCTTGGCCTTGATGGGCTTGCCCATCAGCACCTCACCGCCGCCCGCCTTTTTGGCGGCGGCCTGCGGCGTCTGCACCATCAGCCGCAGCTGGCGCAGGTCATATTCCTGCATCAGCAGCTGGCGCACCGCCTCCTGCGCGGCATCCGGCAGCGCCTCGCCGCACTGGATCTCCAGCTCCATGGTGCGGTTCTCCCGATCCAGCACGCCGCCGGTCACCGCCGCGTCATGCAGCAGCAGCCGCAGCTCACGGGGCGGCACAAATCGGTCAAAAAAATCAAAAAACGGTACTTTATCCGTCATAATTTCATCCTTTTCTCTATGTGGTGGGTGGGCGATGATTTATGCGTAGGGGCGACCCTTGCG
>USMI01000016.1 GCA_900555735.1 uncultured Eubacteriales bacterium
ATCTGGTGTTCTGGAACCCATTCTCATCGGCGTACTTTTGCAGGATAAGTTTTTGGTTCTGAATGCTGTTGGAGTCGCCCTCCAGATTATCATCTCGGGACAGACGGCAATAGAGCGCCGTGATCTTTTGGTTTGGCTGTAACATATTGACCTCCTTCATAAAATGCCAAACCGATTGAGAGATTGCAACCATACAATACCCCCAATCGGTTTGTTTGTCTATGCGAACCTGTTTTTCAGGCGGAAATATTTTTTGCGTCCTGCTCCAGGTCGATGACCTGTTTCATAAGATCGACCGTAGATTGCGTTCCTCCGAAACTGAATTCCGCGAACACAATGTACTCTCTGCCGCATACATGCTGTCGGCGGCTTTTTATAATCTTGTCGTCCCTTTCTTCCACTGCGGTATCCCGCACTGCCTTGGCAGAGGGAATATCCTCATCTCCATGCTTTTCTTCACTGTAGGAGCGGGGACGCTCATTGTATTTGAATTTATACGCCATATCGTTCCTTTCCCCTGACGCTACAGTCAGGCAACAAAAATAGCAGACCGTTACATGGTCTGCTGCTGTGTTTGTTCTGCCTGCTGATCTTCGGTCCACTGCTGTTCTGTAGATGATTGCTCATCCTGTGTGAGCACCATGGCTACGCCGGCCACCAGTCCGATGACAGCGCCGATATTTTTGGCTTCCTGTTCTGCCTGGATACGGCGGTAACGTTCCTCGACATCTTCGTTACCATCATCCAGTAACGCTCCAGTTACCGCCAGACCATACAGTCCAGCGTGGAGCGGCTTCATAGAAACAGGTTGCGGATGTTGCTGACCACTGTCGCTGTGCCATACCCCATCCCCAGCAGTGCCGCCACGATAAGCAGTACCAGTACGATCCATTTGGCCACTACGATCAGGTCGAAGTCCGGAAGCCAGTCCAGCCATTTGCAGGAATGCTTTTCTTTCTTCTTCCCAGCCTGTTCCAGCAGAGTGGTCATCTCCGTCAACGATTTCTGGATCTCCGCCATGCTGTTCTGCACCGCTGTCAGGTCTGTGTGTGATCTCAGGTTCGGAAGATACTCCCGCATTCCACGCACTTCCCACCCGATGGATTCTGTCTTCTGTGTCAGCATCGTCAGAGCCTCCGGCAGCGGACACTGGATGACAATGGGCGTGATCGGTGAACTCGACTCCTGCGCTGTCGGCTGCGGTGAAGGCTCGGGCCGGTTCAGGGCCATGAGCTCGTCCATAGATAATTTCTTCTCTGATCCTGAATTCATATTCCATGTTCTCCTTTAGATATTTGTCACCGAACAGCAAACGGTCCCGACACCGCCAGCCACTCGGCGTGGTATAGGTGATATTCTTTCGGGACTTTTCCCAGCGAACCTTGTAGCCCTCGCTCTCCATCAGCGCAATGAACTCCTCGCGGTTGGAAGCGTGGCGCATACAGTCATTGATGATATTCATGAGCTGCAGCTTCTTGCTCTGACCACGGGCCGCCGTGTGATACTCTCCGATGGTCATAGTCTTTGTTTTCTGCTTTTGTTCCCTGGGTTGAAATACAGGAAGTGAAAACTCCTTGCAGACCATGTCGTTGCGTTGCCGCAGTTCCTGGAGCTGCTCCTTTGCGATATGCAGTTTCCGTCCAGTATCGAAATTGACCGAGTTGATGAGGAAGTGGGAATGGATGTGCTCACGGTCTGTGTGGGTGCAGACCAGAACTTCGTATCCCTCATAGTACTCGGCCAGCTTCAGCGCGGCCGCGTGAGCGGTGACCGGGTCGACTGCTTCGCCTTTCGGGAAGCTCTGTACCATGTGATAGAACAGTACACCGTCCGTCTTGTGGTAGAGCCGCTTGGTGGTCATGAAATCCGCGTAGACAGATTCCGGCTGACAGTTGATACCTGTGACCAACTGCTGCCCCTCGAACTCGGTCTTTTTATCCTGCATGGTATACCGCATCACGGCGCTCATGCATCCGGTGGTCTGGCCCCGCTTGTAGTTTGTGAAGCTGATGATAGCCATAGCTTACCAGCGCTTTCGTTCAAGGATCATCCGAACGGCACCACAGAGTTCAGAGAACGCCCGACATACGCTTTCCAGATCGATCACGGTCACTCGTCCCATGTGCGCCAGGGTGACGAGCTGGTTCAGATTTCTGCCGATGGACTTCAGCTCCTTCAGCACTTCTTTCAGGCCGTCGATGACCACCACCTGCTTTCCCAGGCAGCAGGCAGTGACGTAGTCGCTCATGGACATCCCGGACTGCTTCGCCAACTCCTTGATGGCCTCCCGGTCTGTGGACGCCATGCGGGTGCTGAATTTAACATCTTTTTTCATGTCGTTTCCTCCAAATCGTAGATAAAGTGGGCCCGGGCTTCTGCCCGGAATTCATGCGGAAGTCGGGCAGCGGCGTTGCCGCAGACCAGACAAACGCGATGCTGGCCACCTCCAAGGAGGTGATTTCCCTGCACCGAACACCCGCGCTCCGCTTTCGGCCACAAATGGCCACAAACGGCGTTTCTTTTTCCCTGCGGGTGTTTACTCGCCATGCCCGGCAATCTCCCGCAAATCGCCGCACAGCGCCCCAACAGGGTCAACAGGGGCGACCACAGGTACACCCTGGGCATCGTCACTTTCGGCACGGCGCAGCTCGATGAGCCGCTTCCCGTTGCTGCGGCGCACCATACCGAAAATTCCGATTTTGCTTAGCGCGTCAAGGCTTTGCAGGATCAGGCGGGACACTTTCTTAGGCGAGATACGCTCCATACCGACAGGGTCGATTTTTTCAGACAGCTCTGTGGGAGTGCCGATAAATTTCGTACGGTCGCGCATCAGTTCAGAGACCAGATAGGTGATCCGGTCGCCCAGTAGCTCCGGCTGCGTTCTGCTGTCTGCTACCATCTCCCACACGTTTTCAACGTTGCGTTCCAGAGACAACTCCCGGTATTCAATGTCACGACCGATGCAGGAGAGCTTCGCCTTACCGCTGCCGCGCCGATCTTCCACCAGAGTAAAACTGGAATCCACCGCCCCGCTGATGGCTGTCGTACCGGAGATACGGTTGAACACATCATCGGCAGTTTCCTTTCGCAGATGATGGATCAGCAGGATGGCGATGCCGTGCTTGTCCGCCAGCCGCTTCAGCACGGACAGGTCCCGGTAGTCATTGGCGTAGGTGGCATCGTGGACGGGGCGGACCATCTGCAGCGTATCGACGAGGACCAGAACAGTATCCGGGTGAGCTACGAGGAAGCCCTCCACCTGCTCCTCCAGCCCCTGACCGATGGGAGCGCACTCCGTACAGAAATGGACGCTGTCCGGCGCGTCCTCTGTGATCTCGAAGAGACGGTTCTGGATGCGAAGGACGGAGTCCTCCAGGCAGAGATAGAGGGTGGTGCCCTGCTTCACGCTCATTCCCCAGACCGGTTCTCCCTTGGCCACCGTCACCGCCAGCCACAGGGCCAGCCAGGACTTGCCCACCTTGGGTGAACCCGCCAGGATATGCAGACCCTGAGAGATCAGCGTGTCCACCACAAAATTGGGCGGCTCCAGCGGACGGTCCATCAGCGTCCTACCGTCCACCGTGACCAGAGGACGGTCCATTTTGTTGCTCATAGTCAGTACCTCCAATTCAAAATATCTGAATACAAAAATCTCCCACCTCGAAAGAAGTGGGAGTAGTATTCTTTTAGAGGAGCAGTGCCCACAGGACTTTTGAGCATCCCCTTGCCCCTCTGCTTGTATTGTGGTGGAAAAGATGGTATCCTGATAAAAAGCATGGACAGATTAAAAATCAAGTAGGACAAATTATTGCAGAGGAGAGGGCCAGCGGAAATGGAGGGGAGCATCATATTCTATACCTACGGCAGCACCTTGGAGCTGAACGGGCAGCAGTTTGAGGCAGGCAGGCTGACCGAAGATCTGCTGAATCTATCACCGGATGACTACCACCCTCTGCACGAACGGATGGTGCGCATCCGTACCCTTATGGACATCTACGAGTATGTCCGCAAGAGTGAACTTTGGTGGAAACTGAATGATGAGATGGAGCAGCTCTGTCAGGAACTTCGCCGATATACTGTGTTCCGCTTGCCACCGGACGATTGCTATGACGCTTTCTTTTCGGTGATACGGGAGATCACAGGACAGTTCAGCTTGTTTCCTCCCGAGGAGCACAGCCTTTCAGAGGATGATCAGACAAAACTTCTCAGCGCCTCAGCGGAAGAATTCTTCCAGAGCGATGATGGGGACAGCGCTCCTGAAATCTCCTTGGGACTGCTGGATCTGTTTCGTCGCAGAGAGGGCAGCGAGGAAAAGGGTGAGTTGTTTTATTACGAGATGTTTCGCCTCCTGGGAGCGTGCGAAGATACCTGGAGTGCCTACAAGAAATACATCGACCGCTACATGATGTATCTTCACGACATCCGTGCCTTTGTTCCTACCATCCGGAATTTCATCAAGTTTATCCTCTCCACACTCACGACCAATGGGCCGGAAAGCTATGCGGCAGCGCTCTATGGTTTCTATAACGATGATCGCACCGCAGAGAAGCTGATCGTCAACCCCATCACTTACCACGGGGACTGCTACAGGAGACACGATGAATATATGCTCTCCTATGTCCCGCGGGAGCTGCCGGACGGCTCCATGGCCATCTGTCAGGAGCATGTGACGGACAGCTTACAGGCGCTGATGAAGGCAGACTATATGCTGGCCCTGAATAGCGGACACAACATCCGCCGCTGCATCATCTGCGGGAAATACTTCATGCTGAAGAGCGGCGTCCACGCTTTGTACTGCGAAGGGGCCTGTCCCCACGCTCCTGGCTACACCTGTCGGCAATTTGGCACGGTGGAAGTTCAAAAGGAACTGGCAAAGAACAACCCCAAGGTGAAGGCCAAGCTGACTGCCTTTTCCAGGATCACGAAGGATATGCAGCGGGGAGCTATCTCTCAGGAGGATGCCAGAAGAGCCAAGGATCATGTGCGAGACCGGCTCTACGATGCGCTGCGCAGCCCGGATATCTCTGTTGAGGAGTTTTCTGAACAAATATCTACTGCGCAAGTGTATGAATATTGCCGCATCACCAGAGTGAGCAAGCCCCGAGGGCGTCCACCGAAAGCAAAGGCGGGTGGGACCCATGACCAATGAGGAATTGGTCCGCCGATATTACGGCGGTGATGAGCGCGCGCTGGAGGAGTTGTACCGCAGGAATCTCGGGCTGATCCGGCGCATCGCCCGGGAGACTGCCAGAGAGTTCAACTGTCTGCATATGGACAGGGAAAGACCGAGAGAGTTGTCCGGCTATACGAAAACGATTCTGGAGGATCTTTGCGGCGAGGGTGCGTTGGAATTTCTGACACGGGTCCAGAGCAGAGAATACGATGAGAGCCGTGCTGTGCTTGCCACCTACCTGTACCCACATCTGAAAGGCCGGATGACCCGTTGGCTGGAGCAACATATCGGAAATCTTTCTCTGAGCAAGCACGAGATGGATGCTGTCCGGCAGGCACAAAGGCTATATCATTCAGGTCAGTTCAGCATCGAAGAGATCGCGGAGAAAATGGATGTCCTTCTGGAACAGGCTGTCAAGCACATCCGTTACAACACCCATTTTGTTGGTGTCAATGATCTTATCCCTGGGAGCTATGACGGTGATCCCTTTGAGCGGCTGATGCCTGGGAATCTCTCTGTTTCTGCGGAGCAGGTCGTGTATCGAAAAGTCTGCATTGAGCTGCTGCAGGAACTATTTGATGCTCTCCCGAAGAAGGACAGGGACATCCTCGGAAAATTCTACGGCGTATTCGGATTTGAAAAAACTTCGCTGAAGGAAATCGGCATGTACCACATGATGAAGGAGTCCGCCGTGGAAAAGGCAAAGGAGCGTGCTGTCACAAAGCTGAAAAAAGCCTATCCGGGTAGCAGGCTGCAGATCTGGAGGAATGTTCATCGTATGATACGCAGACCGATCCTGCCAGCGAAGGATGACAGAGCACTGCGGCGCAGCTTCACGACTTCGACCCTACGAAATCAGGAGTCTGGAAGATCGTAGTTTCGATACAGTCTGGTGAGAATTTTGCGCAGACAGGAGACCGCAACAGTCCCCTTTAGGACATGTTTAGGAAAAATCAAGAGTCATACTCGCTTTTTTATACGTTCCGTGCTATAATGCAGAAAAACACGAAAGGCCGGCAACTATGGCTACACATATTTTAGTCGTCGATGACGAGACTGCGATCGCAGATCTGGTGGAGGTCTATCTGAAAAACGAAGGCTTCACCATCCACAAATTCTATAATGCCTCCGACGCCCTGGCTTGTGTGCGGACGACACGCTTGAATCTGGCGGTGCTGGATGTGATGCTGCCGGACATGGACGGCTTTACCCTCTGCCAGCGCATCCGGGAGGACCACCTGTTCCCCATCATCATGCTCACCGCAAAGGTGGAGGATATGGACAAGATCATGGGGCTGACCTTGGGAGCGGACGACTACATCACCAAGCCCTTCAATCCTCTGGAACTGGTGGCCCGGGTCAAGACTCAGCTGCGCCGCTACACCCGGTACAACCCCAGGGAGGGGACAGTCCAGGAGGTCACCGAATACGACTTTCGAGGCCTTCAGATCTCCAAGGCCACTCACAAGTGCGTCCTGTTCGGCGAGGAACTGGCCCTGACGCCCTTGGAATTCTCCATTCTCTGGTATCTATGTGAGCACCGGGGGAATGTGGTGTCCAGCGAGGAACTGTTTGAACATGTTTGGGGCGAGGCGTTTATGGACAGCAACAACACCGTCATGAGTCACATCGCCCGGCTACGGGAAAAGATGCACGAGCCCAGCCGAAAGCCCAAATTCATCAAGACCGTTTGGGGGGTGGGGTACACCATTGAGTAAGAAAGGAAATACCCGCAGCCGCCGGAGATCTTTGCGCATCTGGGGCGGCTACCTGCTGGTCCTCATGGCTTGGGTGGTCGCAGTGATGGCCTTGGCATTCCTGGGCTTCATCATCTGCACCAGCATCACCTGGCAGCCCTCGCCGCTCTACGACTTCCTGAATTGGGTTCGAGACTACATCGTTCTGGTCTGCATCGTCACAGTGCTGGCGGGCTGGGTGGTCATCAGCTTCTATTTTATCTCCAAGCCCATCAAGCAGCTGGACGTGGTGGCCAATGCGGCAGAGCAATTATCCCGCCCCAGTGAGGAGCCCATCCAGCTGCCGGATTCCCTGGAGGACATCTCCATCCAGCTGAATCTGGCCCGGGAGCAGGCTCTCCGGGACGCCCGGGCAGCCCGGGAGGCAGAACAGCGGAAAAACGACCTAATCGTCTATCTGGCCCACGACCTGAAAACGCCCCTGACCAGCGTCATCGGCTACCTGACCCTCCTGCGGGATGAGCCTCAGATCTCCCCGGAGATCCGGGCCAGGTACACCGGCATCGCCCTGGAGAAGGCGGAGCGGCTGGAGGACCTCATCAACGAGTTCTTCGACATCACCCGCTTCAACCTCTCTCGCTTGGAGCTGGAGCGGCAGAGCGTGGACCTGACGCGGATGCTGGAGCAGGTCGCCAGCGAATTCCGCCCCATTTTCGCAGAATCGGGGCTGTCATGCAGCCTGGATCTGCCGCCCAAGCTGCACTATTCCTGTGACCCGGATAAGCTGGCAAGGGTCTTTGATAATCTCCTGCGCAACGCGTCTTATTATAGCCTGCCGGACAGCACGGTGGAAATTGCCGGACGGATAGAGGCCGGGAAAATCGTACTCACCTTCTCCAATGCGGGAAAGAACATCCCCCAGGAGAAATTGGACCGGATCTTTGAACAGTTCTTCCGTCTGGACAGCTCCCGCGCCACCCGGACAGGTGGTGCGGGCCTTGGCTTAGCCATCGCCAAGGAGATCGTGGAGCTCCACGGCGGGACCATTCGGGCGGACAGCACCGAGGATCGGATCACCTTCACCATCTGTCTTCCGTCAGACCATTCAGAAGCGCCGTAAGAAAATCACAAGAATTTCGCAGAAAACTTGCAAGGCATCCGTTGGTAGATAGACAAGTATGAAACGCCTGGTTCTGGTACCATTTCAGTATCAGAACCAGGCGCTTTATTTTGATTAGGAGGTCTTATCCCATGAAAACCATTCTCGTTCTCTTCGGCGGATGCTCCACGGAGTACGAAGTTTCTCTCCATTCCGCCTATGCGGTGCTGTCCCACATGGACCCCGCCCGCTATACTCCTTTGGCTGTGGGCATCACACGGGAGGGGCAGTGGCTCTGCTATACCGGCGACCTCTCCCGGCTGGAGGACGGTACTTGGCAGCAGGCGGCAGACTGTATCCCCTGCACCCCGCTGGTGGAACGGGAGGCCCACGCTTTACTACTGCTGGACGGCTCCGGCCGCCGTCTCCTCTTTGACGCGGTATTCCCAGTCCTCCACGGCAAGAACGGCGAGGACGGTACGGTACAGGGACTCTTTGAACTGGCCGGGGTCCCGGTCATCGGCTGCGGGACATTGTCCAGCGCCTTGTGCATGGACAAGGACCGGGCCCACCAGCTGGCGGCCCTGGCCGGCATCCGGGTCCCCCGGAGCCACGTCTTTCATTCCAGCGATGATTTCAGCCGGATCGCCCAGGCAGCGGAGGAACTGGGATACCCGGTGTTTGTCAAGCCGGTCCGGGCCGGTTCCTCCTTCGGTATCACCAAAGTCTCCGGGCCGGAAGAGCTGCCCGCCGCCATGGAGGAGGCGTTCCGCCACGACAGCGCCGTGATCCTGGAGGAGACGATCCCCGGCTTTGAGGTGGGCTGCGCGGTCATGGGCAACGAGGAACTGACCGTGGGTCTGGTGGACGAGATTGCGCTGTCGGAGGGCTTTTTCAACTATGAGGAGAAGTACACCTTAAAGACCTCCGCCATCCACTGTCCCGCCCGCATCCCGCCGGAGAAGGCGGCAGAGATCCAGGCAGCGGCAAAAACCATTTACCGTGCCCTGGACTGCCGGGTATTCGCCCGGGTGGATCTGTTCCTCACCCCGGATGGGGAGATCGTCTTCAATGAGGTCAACACCATCCCCGGCTTCACCGCCCACAGCCGCTACCCCAGCATGATGCAGGGCATCGGCATTTCCTTTGGGGAGCTGGTGACCCGCCTGATCGAGTTGGGGGTGGTGGGATGAGAACCGTGTCGATTCCCCGGGAGCAGATTTTTCAGGGGCCGCTGGTCCTGGTCAACCGGGCGCATCCCCTGCATGAAAAAGAGCGATCTGCGCTGACCTCGGTGGACCCGCACCACCCCGACATTCTTCTTGAAAGCCGGGCACGGCAGCTACTGTCTGCCTGTATCCAAAAGGCGGGGGGACAGCGGGAGATCGTGCCGGTGTCCGGCTGGCGGAGCCAGCAGGAACAGCAGCGGATCTGGGACGACTCCATGGCGGAGCATGGGGAGACATTTACCCGCCAGTATGTGGCCCTTCCAGGATGCAGTGAGCATCAGACCGGCCTCGCCATCGACCTGGGAAAGGCTGCCGGATACATCGACTTCATCCGGCCTGCCTTTCCCTATGACGGCGTCTGCGGAAGATTTAGGCGTCTGGCGGCCCGGTACGGCTTTATCGAACGCTACCAGCGGGGCAAGGAGGAAGTCACCGGGATCTCGGCTGAGCCGTGGCACTTCCGCTATGTGGGGGCGCCCCACGCCCAGCTGATGGAAACCAACGGGCTGTGTCTGGAGGAGTACCGGGACTTTTTGCGGCAGGGTCCCCGGAGCGTCGCTCTGGAAAACGGCCGCATGGCCCAGGTGTTCTATGTGCCCGCCGCCGGAGCCGTCACAGAGGTGCAAGTGCCGGAGGGCTGCTGCCAGATATCCGGCGACAATGTGGAGGGATTTATCCTGACATGGTGGGGGGATACCCATGAGAACGGCTAAGAAAACCGTCCCGACTTTGGACCTCTTTCGTCTGGCGGCAGTCCTGCTGGTGGTGATGAACCACACCTCGCCCCTGGCGGATGTGTCTGCCATGGCTGATTTCTGGCTTACCCGGGTACTGGCCCGGGTGGCAGTCCCATTCTTTCTGATGACCACTGGGTACTTTCTGAGCCGGAATCACTGGGCTGGTGTGGGGCGGCAGCTGAAAAAGCTCTGCCTGCTCTACGGCGTCTGCATCCTTTTGTATCTGCCAGTGAATTTCTATGCCGGCAGCTTCACCGGTCCGGCGGATGTTTTGCGGAAACTGCTGGTGGACGGCACCTTCTACCACCTGTGGTATTTCCCGGCGACCATTCTGGGCATCGTCATCGCCCGGTGGCTCAGCCGGCTGGGCCTGCGGGTGGCTCTGCCTGTGGCGGCGCTACTCTATCTCATCGGTCTGGGCGGGGACAGTTACTATGGACTGGTTTCCCAGATCCCGCTGCTTCGGACCCTTTACGACGGCATTTTTACACTGTGCGGCTATACCCGCAATGGCCTGTTCTTCGCGCCACTGTTCCTTCTGCTTGGGGCCGCCGGAAGGCGGTGGAACCAAAAGCTGTCTCTGGCGGGCTTCTTCCTCTCTCTGGCAGCCATGAGCGCCGAGGGGCTGTGGCTCCATCGCATGGATGTCCAGCGCCACGACAGCATGTACCTCGCCCTCCCCCTGTGCATAGTATGCCTTTTTTCTCTGCTGCTGGGCGGAAACAAGGGCGAGTCCAGGAAAGTCCGGGAATTTTCCACAGCCGTGTATGTGCTCCATCCCCTCTGCATCGTACTGGTCCGGGGAGCGGCAAAGCTACTGGGACTGGGAGAAATGCTCATTGAAAACAGTGTTCTCCATTTTATTGTGGTGCTGGCGCTCAGTGCGCTGCTCTCCGCCCCTTGCCTGCTGAGGCTTCAAAAGAAGCCCAGCCCCACCGCTCGGGCCTGGCGGGAGGTGGATCTGGCGGCCCTTGGGCACAACGCCCAGGTGCTGCGGAACACATTGGCCCCGGGGACAGAGCTGATGGCGGTGGTAAAGGCGGAGGCCTACGGTCACGGCGGGGCAGTGACCGCCCGCACCTTACAGCGAGCGGGCGTCCGGGCCTTTGCCGTGGCCTGCCTGGCCGAGGGGATTGCTCTGCGAAAGGCGGGCATCCGGGGGACGATCTTGATCTTAGGTTATACCTCCCCGGAGGAAGCTCCGCTCTTGACACGATGGCATCTGACCCAGACGGTGGCGGATATTGACCACGGGCGGGCCTTGGCAGCCAGAGGGCGGCGTGTCCATGTCCATCTGGCCCTGGACACGGGGATGCACCGGCTGGGCATCCTGGCGGAAAACCGGAAGGAGATCCTGGAGGCATTCCGGCTTCCAAACCTGGTAGTGGACGGTGTCTTTTCTCATCTATACGTCTCGGACAGCCTGGAAGCCGAAGATGTTGCCTACACCCAAGAGCAGCTGACCTTGTTCTATGATACGGTGGCCTGGCTCCGAACTGCCGGATATGATCCCGGCAAAGTTCATATCCAGTCCAGCTATGGACTTTGGAACCTCCCAGCTCAGCCCTGTGACTATGTCCGGGCTGGAATCGCACTCTATGGAGTTCGAAGCGATGATGCGCCTGTTCAGCGAAGCCTTGACCTGCGGCCGGTTCTGTCTCTCCGGGCCAGAGTGGCCAGTATCCGCACTGTGCAAGCCGGAGAGAGCGCCGGGTACGGGCGGGTCTTTCAGGCAGAGCAAGAAACCAAACTGGCGGTGGTCACCATCGGCTACGCGGACGGTCTGCCCCGGGATCTGCCTCAGCGGGGCGGCCAGGTGCTGATTCAGGGCCGGCGTTGTCCTATGGTGGGGCGGATGTGCATGGACCAGTTGCTGGTGGACGTCAGCGATCTTTCGGAGGTCGCTTCTGGCGATACAGTGACTATTATCGGCCGGGATGGCGGTCAGGTGATTCGGGCAGAGGAACTGGCTGCATGCTGTGGGACGATTACCAACGAACTGCTCTCCCGGTTAGGCATGCGGTTACCCATTGTTTCTGGTTAAAGAGCGGTAGGAAATTTTACAAAGATTCCGGTTCGGATTTCAACATGAATATACCTTTAAACAGGAATAGCCACCAACCACGATGAAATGGTTGATGGCTATTCCCGTTTGGTCGACACCAAGAGATTCTCTCAATCGGTTTAATCTGGTGTTTTCAAGATGTCCTTATGAGGAGTCGCCGTTCGGTTCCTCTTTTTGTTATGCATGCGCTCTGCGGACAAGGCTGTCATCCCTTTGCAGGCGGCTGACCGCCGGAGGGACGCTGGCCGCCGGAGGGCATCTCCGGGGGCTGCTGGCCGTCGCCGGGCTGGAAATCGCCCATACCGCCGTCAGGGCCGCCGCCCATACCGCCGGAGCCGGAGGAGATCGTGCCGCTCTGGGCCTCGGCGGTGAGGGTGGCCGTACCTGCGGCGAGGGTGTAGCTGCCCTCGTCGGTCAGGTCAGGGGAGGAGAAAAACAGGAAGCTGGCATTGCATGTTGCGCTGCAGCTGCAAACGGTATTGCCGTCGCTGTCGGTGACGGTGAAGGCGGCGTTCTTGGTGATGGTGCTGCCGCTGTTGGGGCCGCCGCCCATGCCGCCGGAGGAGCCGAAGATGACGCAGGGCTGGGTGGCCGTCAGGTTCATGCCCATGCCGCTGCTGCCGCCTGCCGCCAGCACTGTGCCGCCGGAGACTGTAATGGTGCCGTCGGCGTCCAGAGGCCGGTTGTCCGCCGTGCTGGCCGTCCAGACGGTGACGCTGCCGCCGGTGATGGTCATGGTGAAGTCATAGCCGCTCAGATCGGAGTTAGCGGCGTTGAGACAGTCGTCAGAGGAATTGATGCTGATATCGCCGGAATAGATGTTCAGTTCCGCGCCCTCGATGCCCTCATAGCACTCAGTGATGGTGATGGCGGGGCCTTCCGTACCCTCCGCGCCGATGCTCAGCACAAGGTCGCTGTGAAGGGCGTCGTCAGCGGCGGCAATAGTCAGCGTGCCGCTCTCTACGTTCAGGGTCTGCTCAGCGTTGACGGCGTCGTTGACCGGAGCGTTGATGGTCAGCGTCAGCTCGCGGATGGTCAGGGAGGCTTCCCCCTCCTCAGCTGTGGTGGTGCCGGACTTAATGCCGTTTTTGCCGTTGGCGGTGATGGTCAGGCTGCCGGTGCCGCCCAGCGTTACCTGCGAGCCGTCCTTGCACTTGATGACGGCATTTTCCGCCGCTTCGTTGTCGGGGTATTCGTTGTCGTTATTCCTGGCGCTGTCGGTCAGGCTGTTGACGGAGCCCTCCGCCGCGATGATGGTGACCTCCGTGGACTTATTGCAGGTGATGGGCGCGGTGTCGGCACTGGTGAGAGACAGGCCGTTCAGCACCAGCGTCACGCCGGTGGTGCCCTCTTTGATGGTGATGGAGCCGTCGGCGCAGGTGCCTGTCACGGCGTAGGTGCCTGCACTGTCGATGGTCAGGGCCGTGCCGTCGATCTCATAACCGGTGCCGCCGTCCTGCGCGGTGATGCCGTTGTCGGTAAAGGTGAGAACGGTGGCGTCCTCTAAGGAATAGACCGTGCTGACCACCGGAGCGGTGGTATTGGTATTTGTATTGGTGTCGGCCGCCTGTGCGCCGCACCCCGCCAGCGACAGGGCCAGCGCCGCCGCACAGAAGATGGATACAAGCTTTTTCATGGAAATGACCTCCTTCGTCATGGTTTGGTTTCCGTTTCTGCTGTTGTGGCCCTATCATAGCCCGGCACCCTAAAAGAAACCTAAAGAAAAAATCCGAATTTTCTTTAAGTTGGTTTTAGGCGGCGCAGGTATGATAGCGTCATAAAGGAGGTGCTCCACATGGCAGCACAGATCAAAAACTGCTTTAAACGCTATGAAAAGAAGTACCGCCTGACGGCGGAGCAGCAGCGCTTGGTACTGGAGGGCATGCGGCCCTATATGAAAAAGGATGCCTACGGCGCAAAGCCCAAGGTGTTCATCGCCTATGACCGGCTGGCCTTCGCCGGGATCGACGATCCGGAGCTGCGCATCACCTTTGACACCAACCTGCGGTGGCGGGACACCGCCCTTGACCTGCGGCTGGGCGACTACGGCGCGCCTATCACCGATCCCGGCATGATCCTGATGGAGGTCAAGCTGCCGGGGGTGTGTCCCCTGTGGCTCAGCCAACTGCTGTCCCGCGCGGAGGTGTTTTCCACCTCCTTCTCCAAATACGGTTATTGCTACCAACATCACATCTTACCCAAGGAGGGACGTATCTGTGCTTAACTCGATCATTGGAACGGAGCTGACGCTTTCCGCGTTTCTCATCTGTACCGCCGTGTCGCTGGTGCTGGGCATCGGCCTTGCGCTGGTGTCCCGGTTCCGGGCACACTCCACCCAGAGCTTTGCCGTCACGCTGGCCATCCTGCCGGTGGTGGTGCAGGTGGTCATTATGCTGGTCAACGGCAACATCGGCGCCGGTGTGGCGGTGGCCGGCGCCTTCAGTCTGGTGCGCTTCCGCTCAGCCCCCGGCACGGCCCGCGAGATCGGCGTGCTGTTTCTGGGCATGGCCATCGGCCTTGCCACCGGCATGGGCTATGTGGGGCTGGCGGCGCTGACCTTTGTGATCGTGTCCGCCGCGCTGCTGGCGCTGACGGCGCTGAAATTCGGCCAGCACGACAGCGGCGAGCGGATATTGAAGATCACCATTCCGGAGAATCTGGACTATGAGGGGCTGTTTGGCGATCTGTTTGACCAGTACACCAAGTCCCACACGCTAGTGAAGGTAAAAACCTCCAACATGGGTACGCTGTACGAGCTGGAGTACCGCGTCACCCTGCGGTCGGACAGCGTTCCCAAGGCGTTTCTGGACGCGCTGCGCTGCCGCAACGGCAACCTGAACATCGTCTGCGGCCGGGAAATGGTCAAGGACGCGCTGTAAGCTTGCATTTTCCCAAACATTTCACTATACTATCCCTATCAAATGACACGAGGTGATGACCCATGCGGCTGCTGATCGCGGAGGACGAGCTGGATCTGGCGGAGGCCCTGACGGTCTTTTTTGAGAAGAACCACTTTTCCGTGGACGCCGTCCACAACGGCTTCGACGCCTATGAATACGCCTCCTCCGGCGAATACGACGGCGTGATACTGGACGTGATGATGCCCAAGATGAACGGCATACAGGTGCTGGAGCGGCTGCGTGCCGAGGGCTGCAAGACCCCCATCATGATGCTGACGGCCAAGGGCCGGAAGGACGACCGCATCACCGGCTTCAACGCCGGGGCCGACGACTATCTGCCCAAGCCCTTCGACCCCGACGAGCGGCTGAGCCGTGTGCGGGCCATGCTGCGCCGCAGCGAGGCCTATCAGCCGTCGGTGCTGTCCTGCGGTGACGTGGCGCTGGACCCGTCCACGGGGCTGCTGTCCTGCGGCGGACAGTCCCTGCGGCTCAGCGGTCGGGAATTTCAGGTATTGGAGCTGTTCCTCCGCAACCCCCGGCAGGTGTTCTCCGCCGAGCGGATCATGGAGCGCGTCTGGGGCTGGGACAACGAGGCGGAGATCAACGTGGTATGGGTCAACATCTCCAACCTGCGGAAGAAGCTGAAGACCATCGGCTCGCGCTTGTCCCTGCGGGCCAACCGGGGACTGGGCTACGCCCTGGAGGATGAGACATGATAAAGCGTCTGCGCAACCGATTTATCCGCATCGCCACGCTGTCGGTGGCGGCGGTGATGCTGCTGCTGACGGTGATCCTGAACGTAGCCAACTACATCTCCACTGACGCCGACCTGCGCAGCACGTTGGTTCTGATCTACGAAAATCAGGGCACCATCCCCCTCTCCGACAGTATGGACGCGGTACCGGAGCCGTCCGGCGACAACGTGCCGCCGCCCGTACCGCCGCAGGGAAAGCCCAACGGACGGGACGGTCATTTCACGCCGGAGACCCCCTTCTCCACCCGATACTTCGTGCTGCGCTATGACGCGGACAGCACGCTGACGGACGCCGATCTCAGCAAGATCGCCTCCGTGACAGAGGATGACACGGCGCCGTATCTGGCCGCCGCCCTGAAAAAGGGCGAGGGCTACGGCTACTGCGGCAGCTACCGCTTTTTTGCGGCCGCCGATGAGAACGGTCAGTACATGGCCATCTTTCTGGACAGCTATCAGCATCTGCGCGCCATCCGCACGGTGCTGATCTGGTCGCTGGCCGCCGACGCGGGCTGCACGCTGCTGGTACTCCTGCTGGTGGTGCTGCTGAGCCGCCGGGCCATCGACCCCGTGGTGCGCAGTGCCCAGCAGCAGAAGCAGTTCATCACCGACGCCAGCCACGAGCTGAAAAACCCCATCACCGTCATCGCCACCAGCCTGAAGGTGCTGGAGATGGAGGTGGGGCAGCAGAAGTGGGTCGACAAGGCGCAGGCCCAGACGGAAAAGCTGACGGAGCTGGTAAACTCACTGGTGACCCTCAGCCGCATGGACGAGGAGAACTCGCCCTTGAAAATGGAGCCGTTCCCCATCAGCGGCGCGGTAACGGAAACGGCGGAGTCTTTCCGGGAGCTGGCCCAGACCGCAGGCCACCCGCTGGTGCTGGCCATCCAGCCGGAGTTGGTCTATTCCGGCGACGAATACGCCGTGCGGCAGCTGGTATCCATCCTGCTGGACAACGCGGTGAAGTACGCCGCGCCGGAGTCGCCCATCACCCTGTCGCTGGAAAAGAGCCGCCGGGGCGTGGTACTGCGCTGCGGTAACTGCTGCGCCGAGCCGGACAGCATCGATACCGGAAAGCTCTTCGACCGGTTCTATCAGGCCGACCCCTCACGGGGCGCAGGCGGCTTCGGCGTAGGACTGTCCATTGCCCGGGGCATCGCCGAGGGCCACCACGGCGCCATCCGCGCTGTTCTGTCCGGCAACGCCATCGAATTCATCGCGGAGCTGAAAGGCTGAAAAAAGGCCGGTCGACTCTTTGAGTCGACCGGCCCTTTTGCCGTTTAATGATGGAAGCTGGTGGTAACGGTGGGTTCCTTCTCCGGGAGACCGAACTGTTCCTTGCCCAGCCGGATGCTCTTCATCAGGAAGGCCATGTTGCGGCCCAGCGTCCGCATGGTCTGAAGGCCCTCCTTGTCCTGAAGCACCTCTTCCGGCGTATTGCCGTAGACCATGTTCCAGTACTGGCTGCTGGCGATGGGCATACCGCAGATGGTGAAGTATTTGTTCAGCGCGTCAAAGGTGGCGGTGTTGCCGCCCCGGCGGCAGGATACCACCGACGCGCCCACCTTCATGGTCTTGTTGATCCATGGCGTGCTGAAAAACAGCCGGTCCATAAAGGAGATGGCGCCGCCGGCAGGGGAAGCGTAGTACACCGGCGAGCCGATCACCAGCGCGTCGGCCTCGTTGAACTTCTGTGCCACCTCGTTCACCAGATCGTCGTGAACGCAGCGGTTGGTTTTCTTACAGACGCCGCAGGCGTTGCAAGAGATGTTGGTCTTACCGGCCTGTACGATCTCCGCCTCGATGCCCTCGGCCTCCAGTGCCTTGGCCAGCTCCGCCAAAGCGGTATAGGTGCAGCCCTTCTCATGGGGGCTGCCGTTGATAAGCAATGCTTTCATGGCAAACGCCTTCCTTTCCGGTGATATTTCTGATTATACCCGCGAAAGCGTAGGCGTGCAAGAGGGAAGTCCCGAAAAAAGAACGCCGTCCGCGGACGGCGTTCTTTTCTGATAAAGCAGCGATCAGCGCTGGCCCTTGTCGTAGGGGATACCCTCCGCCTTGGGTGCGCGGGACTTCTTGGAGGTGAAGGCCAGCACCACCAGCGAGATGATGTAGGGCATCATATTATAGAGCTGGCTGGGCAGGTTCAGCGCCTTCAGGAAGTCGAAGCCGGTATACACGTTGGACAGGGCGCGGAACAGGCCGAACAGCAGCGCCGCCAGCGCGATGCGGGTGGGCTTCCACTGGCCGAAGATCATAACCGCCAGAGACAGGAAGCCGAAGCCGGCCACGCCGTACTCAAAGCGCCACTCGGACACACCTGCGGTGATGAACACGATGCCGCCCAGACCGCCCAGCATACCAGAGATCAGCACGCCGGCCCAGCGCATCTTGTACACGTTGATACCCACAGAGTCCGCCGCCTGAGGATGCTCGCCGCAGGCCATAAGGCGCAGGCCGAAGCGGGTCTTATACAGCACCACATAGGCCGCCACCAGCAGCAGGAACGCCACCAGCATGAACCAGCTGAACTCGAAGGAGCCGATGTTCGTCAGGAACGCCTTCTTGGCACCGGCGTACTGGATGGTGGAGGACACGTCGTCGGGGTTGGCCGCGGTATTGATGGCCTTGACGATAACGGTAGCGCCCGCCGTACCCAGCATGTTCAGTGCCGTACCGACGATGGTCTGATCCGCCTTGAAGTTGATGCAGGCCACGGCCAGCAGGCTGGAGTACACAGTACCGGCCAGCGCCGCCGCCAGCAGCACCACCAGCAGCATGACAAAGGCGGAGGAGTCGGTGGGCATATAGCGCATAGCCAGCGCACCGCCCAGAGCACCCATAATCATGACGCCCTCCAGACCCAGATTGATAACGCCGGAGTGCTCGGAGAAGCAGCCGCCCAGTGCCACAAGGATCAGCACGGAGGCGAAGGTCAATGTATATTGCAGCAGCAGTACCATTACTGATCGCCTCCTTTCCCGGTGTCAGAGGCCGCAGGCGTATCGGCCTGCTCCTTCTTCTCCTTGGCCGCCAGCTTTTCCTCGCGCTTGGCGATGGCAGAATTCATGGCGTACTTCATGAACAGCACGAAGCCGCACAGATAGATGATGATGGCAGAGATCAGATCGGAGATCTGCGCGCAGTACATGCTCTTATCCACATACGCGCCGCCGGCGGTGATATGCTGGATGAAGAAGGAGGCAAGAATCGCGCCGAAGGGGTTCAAACCGCCAAGGAAGGCGGCGGCGATGCCGTTGAAGCCCATGCCGGGGACCGTGGAGGTGGAGCACTGCCACTGCTCATAACCCGTCAGGTACAGCATGGCGGCGCCCAGACCGGCCAGCGCGCCGGAGATCACCAGCGTCAGGATGATGTTGCGCTTTTCGGCCATGCCGCAGTACTTGGCGGCGTTCTTGTTGCCGCCGGTAGCCCGCAGCTCATAGCCGAAGCGGGTCTTTTCCAGCACCACCCACACCAGCACCGCGATAAGCACGGACAGGGGCAGCGCCAGACCCACATACTGGTTGCCGTTAAAGAGGCTTCCCAGCCCGAGGGAGGGCAGGATGGCCGCGGCGTTCTTGTGGGACAGCACATAGGTATAGGGGCTGGTGTCTTCCTTCACCAGCGTCAGCAGCATATTGGTCAGATAGAGGACGATCCAGTTCAGCATGATGCCGGAGATGACCTCGTTAACGTTGCAGTAGGACTTCAGCAGACCGGAGATCGCACCCAGCAGACCGCCGCCCACCATGGCCAGCAGCATGCAGGGCAGCCAGCCCCAGCCCCATGCCAGCGCGGCATACAGGCTCAGCGCCACGCCGATGCAGTACTGTCCGGCGGCGCCGATATTGAACAGGCCCACCTTATAGGCGAACAGGATGGACAGGGAGCACATCAGCAGCGGTGCGGTCTTGACCAGCGTGTTGCCCAGATACTTCGCCTGCGTCTCAGGCTTGCTGTATGTCAGGAAGTTCTTCATGACGGCGGCGATAGCCTCGCTGGCGCCGTCGGGGTTGATGAACAGCAGCACCACATAGCCGATCAGCAGGCCTAGGATCACGCAGACCAGAGACGCCAGCAGGGACTGGACGCCGTTATTCTTGAGGATGTTTTTCTTCATGCCTTCACCTCATCTCTCTTGGCGCCCGCCATGTAAAGGCCCAGCTCCTCCTGCGTGGTCTTTTTCGGGTCAAGCTCGCCCACGATCTCACCCTCGTACATGACGAGGATGCGGTCGGGCACGTCCATGACCTCGTCCAGCTCCAGAGAGACCAGCAGCACAGCCTTGCCCTCGTCACGCTGGGCCACCAGCTGCTTGTGGATATACTCGATGGCGCCCACGTCCAGACCGCGGGTGGGCTGGACAGCCACCAGCAGCTCGGGATCCTTGTCGATCTCACGGGCCACGATGGCTTTCTGCTGGTTGCCGCCGGACATGCTGCGGGCCACGGTGATGGGGCCCTGACCGCTGCGAACGTCGTACTGCTCGATGAGCTTTTCCGCGTACTTGCGGATGTTGTCCCGGCGCAGGAAGCCCGCCTTGCTGGTGAATTCCGGCTCGAAATACCGCTGGAGCACCAGATTGTCCTCCAACGTGTAGTCCAGTACCAGACCGTGCTTATGGCGATCCTCTGGAATGTGGGACATGCCCATGGTGTTGCGGTGACGGATGCTGGCATGGGTAATATCCTTGCCGCACAGGCTGATCTTGCCGCTTACCAGCGGCTCCAGACCGGTCAGACCGTAGACGAACTCCGTCTGGCCGTTGCCGTCGATACCGGCGAGACAGACGATCTCGCCCCGGCGCACCTTCAGGGACACGTCCTTGACGGCGTTGTTCTTATGTACCTTGCTGGCCACGGTCATGTGCTCCACGTCCAGCACCACCTCGCCGGGCTGGCAGGGCTTCTTCTCCACATGGAAGTTGACATCGCGGCCCACCATCATGGAGGACAGCTCCTCGATGGTGGTGTTCTTGGTCTCCACGGTGCCGATGTACTTGCCCTTGCGCAGGACGGTGCAGCGGTCGGCCACGGCCATGATCTCGTTGAGCTTGTGGGAGATGAACAGAATGGACTTGCCCTCGGCCGCCAGATTCCGCATGATCTGCATCAGCTCGTCGATCTCCTGCGGCGTCAGCACGGCGGTAGGCTCGTCGAAAATGAGGATCTCGTTATCCCGGTAGAGCATCTTCAGGATCTCGGTGCGCTGCTGCATACCAACGGTGATGTCCTCGATCATGGCGTCAGGGTCGATCTGCAGGCCGTACTTCTCGCTGAGGGCCAGCACCTTTTCCCGTGCCTCCTTCTTTTGCAGGAAGCCGCATTTTGTGGGCTCCACGCCCATGATGATGTTGTCCAGCACGGTGAAGCATTCCACCAGCTTGAAATGCTGGTGTACCATACCGATACCAAGGGCATTGGCGTCGTTGGGGTCCTTGATGGACACCTCTACGCCGTCCTTTTTGATGACGCCCTCCTCGGCCTGATACAGGCCGAACAGCACGCTCATCAGCGTGGACTTACCCGCGCCGTTTTCGCCCAGCAGGGCGTGGATCTCACCCTTCTTCAGCTGAAGCGTGATGTCGTCGTTGGCGATGATACCCGGGAACCGTTTCGTGATGTGCAGCATTTCAATGGCATACGGTGATTCCAAGTGTTTCGCCCTCCTTCCGTTTTATGGCCCGCCGCAGTTCGCACAATGCGGGGACGGAAACCAATGATATAGCACTAGTATACTATACTTCCCTCCATAAAGCAAAGTTTTTTTGGGAATCTCACCGTTTTTTGAAAAAAAGAAAGACCGCTCTCGCGGTCTTTCTTTTTTCAGTTCGGTTCAGACTTACTTAATCTTGCCCTGATCGTCGAAAGCGATAGAGGTAGCAAGTTCAGCAGCGAAGTCCTTGGGCTCCTTGGTGGTGTCGTTGCTGACGGTCAGCTCGCCGTCGAACATAGCCTTCACCAGAGCCTTGTAGTCGTCCTGAGTGAACGCGCCGTCAGCCCACTGAGTGCTGTCCATGGGGATCTGGACATAGTTCAGAGTAGGATCGTCAGCGGACACCAGACCCAGAGTGGCGATCTTGCCGGCATAGTTGTCCCAGTTGCCGTTCACGATGACGTCGGTCAGGGTGTCATAGGTGGCGGGATACAGACCCTTCATAGCGGAGGTAACGGTCAGAGCCTTGAAGCTATCGATGGTAGCCTGATCAGCGCCCTCACCGGCAGCATAGTTGGCGATCACGCCAGCCTGGTCAACGTCAACACCGATGACCTTGGCGCCCTCGACCTTCTTGGCGGCGTCAACAGCGGAGGTGTAGATACCGCCGCCGCAGGCGAACACGATCTCAGTGCCGCCAGCATACCAAGTGTCCATCTTAGCGGTGATGTCGGCATCGCCGAAGAACTGGCCGCCGTACACATAGTTGACCTTAACATCGGTCAGGCCCATCTCCTCGGCAGCGGCGTTAACGCCCTGCACGAAGCCGTAGCCGTAACGCTGAACAGCGGGGACAGCCATGCCGCCCAGGAAGCCCAGGCTCTTGTAGCCCAGCTTCACAGCAGCGTAACCGGCCATGTAGCCGCACAGCTCTTCCTGATACACGGCGCAGTACACGTTGCTCATGTCAACGTAGGTGGCCAGATCCCAGTTGTCGGGATTGTAGTCATAGGTCTCGCCCTTGGCGGCCACACCGGCCTCCAGCAGGTCGCCCTTGGCGACGTCCAGAGCGATGAACTTAACATCCTTGTACTGAGGAGCAGCCTCGACGATCGCGCCGCCGAAGGCATAGCCGGGCATCACGATGACGTTGAAGCCCTGATCCACAGCGCTCTCGATCATGGCCACACGGTCAGCGGTGTTGTCGCCGGCGGGCTTGAAGTAGGAGAACTCCACGCCGTTGGCATCAGCAAACGCCTTGCAGGCCTCGTAAGTAGTCTGGTTGAAGGACTGGTCGGTGATATCGCCGTAGTCGGTAATCATAGCGACCTTGTACTCGGTATTGGTGTTGGGCTCGTCGGTATTCTGGGGGTCATCAGTGGTGGTGTTGCCGCCGCCGCAAGCGACCAGAGACAGCGCCATGACCAAAGCCAGAATCATTGCAAGAAACTTTTTCATGTGTTTGATCTACCTTTCTCAATATTTTTTCTCCTGTCCCTGACAGGAGTGATTTGTACGGCTTGACCGCCATACACCGCTATTCTAACAGGTGCTTACGGTAAAAGCAAGCCTTATTTTACGGAATTCCGCAGCGAACGGCCTTTTGTGTTCATGTCGCGCACAAAAGGCCGTTTGTCACAGATTATTTACTGTTTGTCCATCTTTACGGCGATCTCCAGCGCGATCTTCATCATATTGGTGAAGGTGGTCTGGCGCTCGTCGGCGGACAACTCCTCGCCGGTGATAAGGTTATCGGAGATGGAGCAGATGGCCAGCGCCCGCTTGCCGGTATAGGCGGCGGTGCAGT
>USMI01000017.1 GCA_900555735.1 uncultured Eubacteriales bacterium
TCGCTGCGGTCAGGCCGGGGCGGCTGGGGCGGCGTGTTATCGTCGTCTCCATCGTCACCGTCATCATATCCGCCGTTGTGGCCGATGCGGCCCAGCAGGAAGCCCACCAGCAGCAGGATGATGACCAGCAGCGCCGCACCGATGATAAGAGCGGTGGTGGTGGCCATCTCGCCGATCAGGGGCAGCGTCACCGTCATGGGGACGGAGTAGGTGGGCGGCTCGGGCGGGATGTCGGGGTCAACGATCTCCATAGTGGGGATGATGCCCTCATACTTCGGCATGCGGTACACATGCACGGTGTAGGTCTTGGCGGTAACGCCGTCCTCTGCCGTGCAGGTGACGGTCATCACGGTGTCGCCCTCCTTGGTCAGCTGGGCGCTGGACTCGGTGACGTTCAGGGCCTTCTCGTCCTTTGCCACGCCGGACAGGGTGGCGGTCTTGGTCTCATAGGGGACGTAGGCCACATATTCCGTCACTGCGCCGGAGAAGGCGGGACTGAGTGTGCCAACGTCCAGCGTCAGCTCCTTCAGCATGGCGTCGGTGCTGGGCTTGTAGTTGGGATCCTGCTGGCGCGTTACGGAGATGGTGTAATTCTTCTTGGCGCCGGTGGCGGCGGTGCAGGTAACGGTCACCGTATTGGTCCCCACCACCAGCGTATTGCCGCTGACAGAGACCTTGGAGGAGCCCTCCGCCGCCTTATAGCTGAGATTCAGGGACTCCACCGCATAGGGCACGGTGGCCGTATAATAGGTGGTATTTTTGCTGAAGGCCGGGCTCAGCGTGGCGTTGGAGCAGGAGAGGGAGCTGAGGTCGCAGTTGCTGCTGAGCGGCGCGTCCACCTTGCCGCTCCATGCGGCGGAGCCGACGTTGGACTCGTTGTTGCCGTCGGTCACGGTGATGTCCTTGAAGCTGGCGCTCAGGGCCGTTCCCGCCGCCAGATCGCTCTTGACCCGGAAGGTCACGGACAGCACATTGGTGCTGGAGTTAATGGGATTGGACACGTCGTACAGCAGGAAGCTGTCGCCGTTGACCACCATGGTCCAGCCGCTGATCTGCTGATCGTAGTTGGTGAACTCCAGCACGCTGCTGTCATAGCTCAGCGTGGCGTTCACACCCATGATGCCGCTGCCGGAAACACTGAGCTTCAGCGTCACGGTGCTGCCGGCCTGCACAGTGCCGCTGCCACTGAGCGCGGCGGAGGCAGCCTCGGCCCGCTGCGGAAGCAATATGACCAGCAGCGCCAGCATCAAAACCAGCGTCTTGATGATACGATTGTTTTTCATGATGCAGCCTTCCTCCTGTGTCAGCCGATTTTATCGATGCTGTCCTTGCCCACCACGATGCGGGCGGCCTTGACCACGTCGGTCACAGTGATCTTATCGTCCAGATTGATGTCCGCTGCCAGCTCATAGACGCCCTCCAGCGACTTCTTGCCCACCACATGGGACTGGATGGCCACCACGTCGGTAATGGTGATGCGGCCGTCGCCGTTGGTGTCGCCCAGCACCACCAGCGCGAAGGTAGCGCCCTTGGCCTTCAGTGTCATGCCGGTGCAGATATTGCCGCTGGTGACCTGCGTCTTGCCGCTGTAAACGGCGGCGGTGCTGTCACCGTTCAGCAGCTCCGCCACGGAGGTGCCGGGGATCACCGCCAGCGCGTATTCCACGCTGGGATCGTCGGGATCCTTGATCTCGTTGAGCGGAACGGCGTCATACAGCGGCGCAAAGGTCACGTCCGCATCGCCCATGATGGTCACACCGGCGGTGAAGCCCTCCCAGCCCTTGAAGGTATAGGAATACTTGCTGTCAGGCGATTTGACCGGCGGGATGGCAGGCGCCGCGATCAGCTCGCCTGCGGCGGCGGTGCCGCTGTAATAGCGCTTGCCGGAGGCGTCAAGGAAGGTGTAGGTATGTACGCCGGCATAGCGGGCGTACAGCGTCAGGTTGGCGGCACGCACCGGCGTGGAGGCGAGGATCTGCTCGCCCTCGGCGGTGAACCAGCCGAGGAACTGGGCGCCCTGACGGCTGGCAGTGGGCAGCTCGCCGTATACCACGTTATCCAGCGTAACGCGCTTGGAGCTGTTGCCGTTGATGGAGCCCCCCTGCGCGTCGAAGGTGACGAGGAAGGATTCATCGTTGATGTTGGAGCCGTCGTTGGGCTTGACGGTGAAGGTGGAACGGGCCAGCTCCACCGTCTGGCCGTTGGCGGCGGCGGTCAGCACAAAGGTGTAGGTGCCTGCGCCCAGCGCACTGTATGCCACGGAGTCATCCAGCTTTTTCAGGTCATAGGACGTGGCGTTGGGGGACACCGTCCGGTTGATGGCGGCGCTGCCGCTGCCGGTGAGGATGGAGATATTCAAGGAGGTGATAGCGGAGGAGCAGGAGACAACGCCCCGCACGGGGAAGGAGGAGCGGCCCGCGATCAGCACGCTGTCCTCCGTGGGATAGATCACACCGGAGGTGATCCACTCCGCCGCGCTGGCGGTCAGGGATGCGAACTGCCACGCGGCGGGGTTCTCCGCCGCCATCAGCAGCTTATTGTCCTGTGCGCTGAGATATGTACCCGTACCCTTGTTTTTCAGCAGATAGCCGCTGCCGCCCTGCTCCAGCTCCCACAGCTGGGAGGCCGCCACAGAGGGCGCGGTCAGCTTCACCGCCGCGCCGTCGGCGCTGAGACGCAGCGTCTTATCACCCACCTGCATATTGAGGGTGTAGAAGCCGCCGGCGTAGTAGTTCAGGGTAAAGGTCTGGGACGCGCCCTCCGCGCCGGTGGCGTTCAGGGTAACGGCGCCGTTGGTGCCGTCCACCGTCAGCAGCTGGTTCTGGCTGTACAGCAGCCGGTAGCTGCCGTCCGCTTTCAGGGCATTGGCGTAGCCGTTGTTCATCAGCATCACCAGCGCGTCGGCAGGCTCGTTGACGGCCAGACGGCGGTAAACGCCCATCTGCACATCGCCGGAGCAGCCGAAGAAGTACCGCAGGATCAGACCGGCGGTGCCGTACTTGTTGGCGGTATCGCCGGACATGGCGGGGCCGGTGCGGCCGTTCTCCTGCCGCAGACCGTCCGCCGTCACCAGACGGCTGCACTCGTCATAGATTGCCTGGATCAGCTGTGCCTCCGGCTGGTTGGCAAAGCCGCCCAGCTTGTTGAAGGCCTTCACGATCAGGGAGCAGGCATCGGAAGCGCCGTGCTGCACGGCGCGGCTCCAGAACACGTTTTTCAGCGCCACGGAGTAATTGTCGATATTGAAGGTGGGGACCGCCGTCTTGACGCGGTTCACCACATTTTCATAAATGGTTTCCTTGGTATAGTCGTACTGGGCGCTGGTAAAGGTGTCGCCGTAAAGGGAGGCCACCGTCGTCCACGCGGCGTCAAAGTACGCGCCGTAGCCGTCGGAGATATAGTGATAGGCGCTGTCCAGCCGCTCGCCGATATCCCGGTAGACGCTGCCGGAGGGAAAGTTGTTCTTGCACCATTCGGCAAAGGCGTGAGGCGTTCCGGCCTTGCTGGCGAACATATACATGCCGTAGGACTTTCCGCCGGCGTCGCCGCTCACGGTGGAGATCATACCGGGGCTGCGGGCGTTGCCGGTCTCATAAAAGCGGCTCAGGTCGTCCAGACTGGCATTGTTCCACTGCATGGCGGTGTCCGCCATGGTATGGATCAGCAGGCCGCCGGCCACCAGACCGACCACCATCGCCACGCTCAGCAGCATGGCGACGCCCCTTCGTAATAGCTTCATACTGTGTTCCTCGCTCTCCATCAGAATACGCAGACATGCAAACGCAGGGGAGACAAAATGCCTCTCCACCGATTTACATAATACTATTCAAAGCAAGTATAGCATCCGGAAGCGGGCTTGTCTACTGAAAAAGCGAAAAAAACACAAAAAATTGAGGGATTTTGTCGGGTAACTACCACATTTAGCGGACAGTGACGGCCCACGAGGCCTCTCTGCCGCATATCCCGCCGCTTGCCGAAAAATTATGTAAACCGTGCAATGAAAAAAGGGCGGTCATATGACCGCCCTTTCTTCATTATCAGCAGGGTTACCGTGCGGCTTCCGCCCAGTGGTTATCCACCAGCTTGTCGAAGTCCACCCACTCCGCCTCCGTCAGCTCGCCCGCCTGCGTCATGACGGTCTCCAGCCGCTCCAGCGACGCCTGCTCCATGGTCAGGGGCATGTTCCACGCGCCGATCTCACGGTGGCGGGCGGTGACGGCCTCCAGCGTGTCAAGGCTGGTATCGGGGAACTGGCCGATAATGGCCTCCGCCACCTCCCGGTCGGTGTGGGAATCCACCCAGTCCAGCGCCTTGGCCACGGCGCGGCAGAAGGCGGCGATCACGTCGTCATGCTGGGCCGTGTAGCTCTGGGAGGCGAAATAGGCGGTGTAGGGGATGCGGCCGCTCTCCGCGCCGATGGAGCAGAGGATATACCCCTCGCCGGAGGTGACCACCTGCGTGGCGGCAGGCTCGAACAGCGTCACATAGTCGCCCTGCCCGCCGGTGAAGGCACCGGCCATCATGTTGAACTGCACGCTGGTGTCCACGATCACGTCCACCTGCGGCTCAAGGCCGTGCTGGCGCAGGACGTATTCCAGCGTCATCTCCGGCACGCCGCCCTTGCGGCCGCCGATGATGGTCTTGCCCCGGAGGTCCTCCCAGTCGAAGGGATCGTCCGTGCGGCCCATGAGGAACGCGCCGTCGCAGGCCGTCAGCTGGGCGAACACCACGGGATAGTCGTCCTTGCCCTGATTGTAAATGTAGACGCAGCTCTCCGGCCCGGCAAGGCCGATGTCGCTCTGTCCCGACACCACGGCGGTCATGACCTTGTCGGCGCCGCCGCCGTTGGTCAGCTCGATGGCAAGGCCCTCCTCCTCAAAGAAGCCCAGCTCCATGGCCACATACTGCGGCGCGTAGAACACGGAGTGGGTCACCTCGTTGAGCCGGACGGTGGTCAGCTCCTTCTCCGTCTGCCCGGCGCCGCAGCCGCACAGCAGCGGCAGCAGCGTCAGGGCGGCAAGAATTGGCGCGAAGATCTTTTTCATGCTTTTACCCCCAATAAACGATACAGTATTTTTTCCACCCACAGCACCAGCCGGTACATGATCACCGCGGCCGCCAGAAGCAGCAGCACGCTGGTCATCACCAGATCCATGTTGAACACCTGCGAGCCGTAGACGATCAGGTAACCCAGACCGGCGCGTGAGACAAGGAACTCGCCCATGATGACGCCCACCCATGAAAGGCCCACGTTGACCTTCAGGGTGTTCAGCAGCGTGGCGTAGTTGGCGGGAAACACCAGCATCCGCAGTGTCTGCCAGCGGCTGGCCCCCATAGCGGCCATCAGCCGCAGCTTCTGGGCGTCCGTGGCGCGGAAGCCCTCGTACATGTTCAATATGGTGACGATCAGCGAAATGGCCAGCGTCATGACGATGATGGCCCCGGTGCCCGCGCCCATCCACACGATGAAGATGGGCCCCAGTGCCGTTTTCGGCAGGGCGTTGAGCACCACCAGATACGGGTCCAGTACCCGGCTGAGGGTGGGCCACCACCACATGGCCACGGCGATCAGCGTACCGGCGGCGGTACCCAGCAGGAATCCCACCGCCGTCTCCCAGCAGGAGGTGCCCACATGCACCAGCACGTCGCCGCCCCGGCACAGGTTGACGAAGGTGGCGGCGATGCGGCTGGGACAGCTGACCAGAAAGCCGTCGCTGAGCCCCACGCGGCAGCTGAGCTCCCAGAAGGCGAAAAAGCCTACCAGCAGGGAGATCTGCCAGATGCGCACCCGCCGGGTCTGCCGCCGCAGCGCCAGCAGATACCGCGCCCGCTTGGGCGACAGAGCCTCATTCATGCAGCTCCAGCTCCTTCCATATGGCGTCGAAGTAACGGGGGAAGGCCGGATTCTCCCGCCGCTGCATGGGCGAGAGCGGCCGCAGCTCCCCCATGTCGAACACCGCCTTCACCACGGCGGGCCGCCGGGACAGCACCACCACCCGGTCCGACATGCTGACGGCCTCGGAGATATCGTGGGTCACCAGCAGGGCGGTCTTGCCCTCGCCGCGGATAATGCGCCAGATGTCGCCGGACACCGCCAGCCGGGTCTGATAGTCCAGCGCGGAAAAAGGTTCATCCAGCAGCAGGATATCCGGCCCCGTGGCCAGCGTGCGGATCAGGGCACACCGCTGGCGCATGCCGCCGGAGAGCTGGTCGGGCCGCTTGGCGGCGAACTCCGCCAGTCCGTAGCGCTCCAGCAGCGCGTCCACATGGGCCCGGTGCTCCCCGTCGCGGTCGCGGCGGATCTCCAGTCCCAGCAGCACGTTGTCCCGGATGGTGCGCCATTCAAACAGCTGATCCCGCTGGGGCATGAAGCCTACATGGCCGCTGGCCCCGGACACCGGTGCGCCGCACAGCGTCACCGTGCCGCCGTCCAGCGTCTCCAGACCTGCCAGTGCGCCCAGCAATGTGGATTTTCCGCAGCCGGACGGCCCGACGATGCTGACGAACTCCCCCTCCGCCACGTCGAAGGAGACGCGCCGCAGCGCCTCTACCTCGCCGTTGCGGGCCTGATACGTCAGGGCGGCGTCCCGGATCGAAATGATTTGGTTCATATGCGCCTCCCTTTTGCGTGTTGAACGCTTTGCGGGAGAGAAGGTCTCTCCCTGCATCAGTATATTGAGGGGCCGCCCCGTTGGTTACTCGTTGACATTTTCACGGCTGTGGTGTACCATGGACGTACAGTATAAAAAGGAGGATGTTCCCATGAAGAAGATCATTTCCACCACCAATGCTCCTGCCGCCATCGGCCCCTATTCTCAGGCCATCGACTGCGGTAATTTCCTTGTCACCTCCGGTCAGGTGCCCTTCGATCCCGCCACCGGCGAGTTCGTCCCCGGCGGCATTACCGAGCAGACCCGCCAGGTACTGACCAACATCAAGGCCATCCTGACCGAGGCCGGCCTGACCATGGACAACGTGGTCAAGACTACCGTGTTCCTGCAGAACATGGGCGACTTCGCCGCCATGAACGCCGTGTACGCCGAGTTCTTTACCGAGGGTCAGTATCCCGCCCGCTCCGCCGTGGAGGTGGGTGCGCTGCCCAAGGGCGCTCTGGTGGAGATCGAGACCATCTGCGTCAAGTAAGCTTTTTGTTCGACCCGCAACGCCTCCGGTGCTTTTCACCGGAGGCGTTGTTCATCAAATCCGTCAGGAGGTTCGTTTATGCAGGTCTTATACGCCTTGGAATCCATCCGCACGCCGTTTCTGGACACCTTCTTTTCCCTTGTCACCCATCTGGGCGAGGAGCTGGTGTTCATGGTGGCGGCGCTGTTCGTGTTCTGGTGCGTCAGCAAGAAGGAGGGGTACTATCTGCTGGCGGTAGGCTTTGCCGGAACGGTGCTGAACCAGTTTCTGAAGCTGCTGTGCCGTATTCCCCGTCCGTGGGTGCTGGACAGCAATTTCACCATCGTGGAGAGCGCCCGCGCACAGGCCACCGGCTATTCCTTCCCCAGCGGCCATACCCAGAACGCCGTGGGCACCTTCGGCGGCATCGCCCGGTTCACCCGCCGGAAATGGGTGCGGGTGGTGTGCATCGTCATCGCGGTGCTGGTGCCCTTCTCCCGCATGTATCTGGGCGTTCACACGCCGCTGGATGTGGGTGTGGCCGCCGTGACGGCGGTGGTGCTGCTGTTCGTGCTGTACCCCGTCATGGAGCACAGCGACATCCGCCACGGCGTCATGGCCGCGGTGGTCGGCGTGATGCTGGCGCTGGCGGCGGGCTATCTGCTGTTCGTGTCGCTGTATCCGTTCCCTGCCGATGTGGACGCGGACAATCTGGCCCACGGCGTGGAGAACGCATGGAAGCTGATGGGGGCCACGGTGGGCCTTCTGGCGGCGTGGTGGCTGGACATGAAGTTCATCAACTTCGACACCCGGGCTGTGTGGTATGTGCAGCTCATCAAGCTTGTGGGCGGTCTTTTGCTGATCGTGGCCATCCGGGCCGCGCTGAAGGCGCCGCTGGCGGCGCTGCTGGGCGCAGGGCCGGGCGGCGCGGTGCGCTACGCCGTGATGGTGCTGTTTGCCGGGGCGGTGTGGCCCATGACCTTCGCGCCCTTGTGCCGCGCGCTGGAAAAGCGGGTATACTAAGCATGTGCTTATGTATATACACATGTGTCTAAACAGAGGGCAAGCGGTATGCCGCTTGCCCTCTGTTTCACAGGAGTAATGTCAATTATTTCATTCAGATATTGCATTTTACCGCAAGGTGTGCTATCATATTAATAATAGAGCGCACGGCGCGCGGCGGTCTGCCGCGCATGCTGTGCCTCCGTTTTCTATCCCTCCCCCTAAAAATGTTTATTTTTTCCAATTTGTGGCGAATGTGGATATTTTTAGCGGAAAGCGTATACAGAATCGTATGGATATGCGGCAGACCTGCCGGATGGCCGGAAAAGGAAACGAGAAATGGATCCGAAAGTTAAAAAAACACTGAATATCATCAGCAATGTGCTGGTGGTGCTGCTGATCGCTCTGACGCTGGTGCTGGGCGGTGCATGGCTGGCGGGCCTGCGGACATACACGGTGCTCTCCGGCTCCATGGAGCCCACATATCACACCGGCTCCGTCATCTATGTGAAGAAGATCGCCACCGAGGATATTCAGGCGGGTACGGTGATCACCTTCATGCTGGACGAGGACACTGTGGTCACCCATCGGGTGGTGGAGGTCGTACCGGATGAGGAGGATCCCACCGTTGTTCGCTTCCGCACCAAGGGCGACGCCAACGACGCGGAGGACGGCGGGCTTGTACACTATAAGAATGTGATCGGCACGCCGGTGTTCACCATCCCGAAGCTGGGCTATATCGCCAACTATATCCAGCATCCTCCCGGCACCTATGTGGCCATCTCCGTCGCGGCGGTGGTACTGCTGCTGGTGTTCCTGCCGGATGTGCTGATGCCGGAGAAGAAGGACGGGAAGCGGGCGGAGAAGGACGTCGGCAAAAAGGAATGAATGACCCCGTATGCACCGGCGAGAGCCGATGACATAAAATTTTTTCAAAGCAGAAAGGACGCAGAAAACATGAAGAAAAAGATCGTAGCACTGTGCCTGTGCGTAGCACTGGCTGTCGTCGCCATCGGCGGCGCGACTCTGGCCTACTTCACCGACACGGATGAGGCGAAGAACACCTTTACCGTGGGCAACGTGGAGATCAAGCTGGACGAGACCAACGTTGACGATCCTCAGGGCGACCGCGTGCGGGAGAACAGCTATAAGCTGATCCCCGGCGTCAGCTATGTCAAGGATCCCACCATCACCGTTCTGGAGGGCAGCGAGGATTGCTATGTCCGCATGAAGGTGACCCTCAACAACGCCAGCAAGATCATTGCCATGTGTACTGATCCGGAATTTGCCGAAGATGGCCCTACCGGTGTTGAGGATGCATTCCCCCTGATCCGCATGATCAATTTCGTTGAGGAAAACGCTGCCAAGTGGGACGGCATTATCCCCGATAACATGGTTGACACGGAAGAAATGCTGGCCAATGCCAAGTATTGTGTCTATGACAAGGAAGCCGATACTATCACCTACACCTTCTATTACAATGATGTGGTGAGCGCTGCGGATGCTGACGCTGCTCTGGAGACCTTATTTGATGAAATCAAAGTTCCCACTTGGGTCACCGGCGAGCAGCTGGCCGCTCTGGAGGACTTCCAGATCAACGTCGTGGCCGAGGCCATCCAGACCTCCGACAACTTTGCGAATGCCGACGAGGCATGGGCCGCTTTCGACGCACAGAAGTAACCAACTCCTTCCAAGTGACACCGGCGCTGTGCCGGTGACATGAAAATGAAAGGGAAAACAGCCATGAAAAAAAGAATCGCGGCACTGTGTCTGTGTGCGATCCTGGTGATCGCCGCTATCGGCGGCGGTACGCTGGCGTTTTTCACATCAGACGCAGTAGCCCACAACGTAATCACCACCGGCAAGGTGGATATCACGCTGAAGGAATACGCTGACGCCGCTCTGACGCAGGATTATGCGGACAAGAAGGACGGCGTTATGCCCGGTATGACCATCGAGAAGTATGCCGTTGTCACCAACAACGGCACCGGCGACGCATGGGTGCGCATCAAGCTGACGCCCGTCATCACGCTGGCCGACGGCACCGCTGTGCCGGAGGCTGACGCCCGGAAGCTGGTGATCCCGACCATCGGCAGCGACTGGACGCAGGGTCAGGATGGTTATTACTATTACAGCAAAAAGCTTGCCCCCGGCGAGACCACCACGGCTTCGCTGGAAAAGGTGACCTTCGCCGGTGACATGGGCAACGACTACCAGCGCGCGACCGCCGTAATTACGGTGGAGGCGCAGGCGGTTCAGGTGGTCAACAACGGCGACTCCGCGCTGGCGGCCAAGGGCTGGCCGGTCAAGGGCGGCGTTGACACCGGCAAAACCGGCTGAGAGAGGAGGAGCAGCATATGAAAAAACGTATTGCCGCGCTGCTTTTGTGCTGCGCGATGCTTCTGACCCTCTCTCCCAGCCTGATCGCCACGGCCGCGGCGGAGGATGAGCTAATCCCTGCCAACGGGGCGGCTGCGGAATCCTCCGTGGACGAGGTTCAGCCTGAGACGAACGATCAGATCGGGGGTACGGTCCCTGAGACTGTGGTATTTACCGATGCCGGCCCGTTTCTGCCCGCTGTCTCTGTGGCGGCAGCCCGCCGGATGGCTCGCGCGGCCGATACCTCAGGTGAAGATGGTCTCAAGCTAAGCAAAAAGGCCACGGCAAATCCGGATGGCTCCTACACCGTTACAATGGAGGCATACACCACCGGTAAGGTCACTACGACCACAAAAACCACGCCCGCGGATATCATTCTGGTGCTGGATCAGTCCGGTTCTATGGCGTTTGACTTCAACGGCAACAGGACGAACGATAATACCGCTCGCCGTCAGTATGCCATGAAGGCAGCCGTCAACAGCTTCATTGACGAGGTCAACAAAAAGTATACTGCCGAAGCGGATCATCGCATTGCGATCGTGACCTTTGGCACGAATGCGGCGACCCTGCAAGGCTGGACGCTGGCAGACAAAGCCGGAAAGACCGCACTGGAGAGCAGAATCAGCAGCTTGCCGAACGTTCCCGAGGGTGCGACCAATGTGGCCGCCGGTATGCAGCGTGCAGAGACCCTGATGGGCAGCGGCTACAGCTATACCGGCGCGAATACCCAGCGTCAGAAGGTCGTGATCGTGTTCACAGACGGTGTGCCCACGACACAGAGCAACTTCAGTACGAGTGTTGCCAACGATGCGATCACCGCCGCCAACAGCATGAAGAATAGCGGCGTAACGATTTATTCTGTCGGCATATTCAACGGCGCAAACCCCGAAAAAATTCACGGCGACTTTTATTACAGGGCTGTGGTTGCTGATGATCCTTGTGACGGAAGTGTTGGCTCCTTCTGGGGCACCACCAATCTGAGTGGCAGTAATGCCAACGATTTTGCTGATCCGGATGTGCCTGCCGGAAACCGCTTCCTGAACTACATCTCCAACAACTACACCGCGGATAGTATTGGACTGCGGTTCAGCGATGATGACGGTCTTTTCGGCGGATACAAGTGGACGATCACGAAGAACTTTTCGGGGAGCAATGTGGGCTATTATCTGACCGCATATAACAGCGAGTCTCTGAATAAGATCTTCAAGACCATCAGTGAAAATATCCAGACGGCTGATATTTCGCTGGATGCCAAAACAGTGATCCGCGACATCGTGACGCCGTATTTCACGATGCCTGCCAATTCCGAGGTAAAGGTCTATACGGACAATTACAACGGTAAGGCATTTGCAAATGCTCGTCAGGATATGACCGGCACGTATGTGCCCAGTGTCAGCGGCGACACCGTCTCCGTGACAGGCTTTGACTTCAATGCAAATTTCATTTCCGATAAGGTGAAGTCGGATGGCACTTATGGCAAAAAGCTGATCGTTGAGTTTACGGTACGTCCTAAGGCCGGATTCTTGGGCGGTAATGGTGTCCCCACCAATGGTGCGGATTCCGGCGTTTACAATGACGGCAATCTGATCAAGAACTTTGAAGTCCCTGCCGTTGATGTGGCGGTTCCTGCCGTTACGATCACCGCTTTGGACAAAAATGTGTATCTGATGCAGATGCCCGGCGCGGCCGATCTCAAGACCGACGCGGCAGCGACCTGCAATGGCGTGAATCTGCTGGATGAGGGTGCATACACCGGCAGTAATGCCTGGAAGGCAGACTTCGTCAACGTTTCGGTCGAGGCAAAGACCTCTGTCGGCTTTGATGCTACCGCAGACGGCACCTATACCGTGACCGCCAAGGTGAGCCCCAAAACCAACGGAACGGCTACCGTGCAGAAAGCCGAAGTGACAAAGGCGATCAATGTATTCCTGCCGGAGCAGACCTTCTGCGACAGCCAGATCACGTTGGGCAACGTGGCCGATTATGCAGATAATACCGGCGCACTTGTCTGGATACACAATACTACGCCGAGCATTGCCGTTGCCATGATTGGAGACGCACCGGAGCTGGTGTATACGTTTGATCCGGCAGCAAAGGCTTTTGCGCAGGATACCGAAGTCAGAGTCACCGATGTGAAGATCGGCGGCAAGAACGCCGCTCAGTATGTGACCTTCTACCGTGATGCCTGTGCAATTTGTCAGGCGATCAGCGGTGTGGCCGAAGGCGACGCGGCCAACTTTGTTGTTCACGTCAAGAGCCTGTCTCTGACGATCGTAAAGAACTTTAGCGGTGGGGCACCGATGGATCCGAACCAGTCCGCGGTATTCACTGTCAGCGGGCCCATGGGTACTCTTGACGTGATCCTCAACAATGCCAACGGTTTCCGTGTTACCATCAACGGCCTGAAGTCCGGTGAGTATACGGTGGTGGAGAAAAACGACTGGACATGGCGTTATACGCCTGATAAGCTTCGTGTCTCCGTCACGCTGACCGGCGATGAGACTGTGATGCCTACCGTGACCTTCACCAACAAGCTGAGCAATTCGTATTGGCTGAGCGGCGGCGCTTACTGCGACAACCGCTGGAGCATATCCAATACGCCTGCCATCAACTGAGAAAGGAGGCCATGAAACATGAAATCCGGAAAGAGAGCCGCCTCTGGCGGCGCGAAGCGTTCCCTTGTGCTGGTGGTCTCCGTGTTGGTGCTGGTACTGGCTGCGGCCGGCGGTACGCTGGCATGGCTGGTGTCCAACGACAGCGCCAGCAACACCTTCACGCCCGGCAATGTGTCCTGTGCGGTGGAGGAGACGTTTGAAAACGGCGTCAAGTCCGCTGTTACGATCAAGAACACCGGCAACATCGACGCCTACATCCGCGCCTATGCGGTGGTAACGTGGAAGGACGCGCAGGGCAATGTCTACGGCCAGAAGCCTGCGGAGGGCCGGGACTACATCATGACCATGCCCACCGATACCGGCTGGGCGGCAGGCGCTGACGGGTACTGGTATTACACCAGCCCTGTTGCCAACGACAGCTCCACCGGTGTGCTGATCGACCGGTGTGCGCTTGCTGACGGTGCCGCCGTGCCGGAGGGCTACGGCCTGTCCGTGGAGATCATTGCCGAGGCCATCCAGAGCCTGCCCGCCACCACCGTGGCGGATGTGTGGCCGGTCACGGTGGCCGCTGACGGCACGCTGCGCGTGCAGTAAGGAGGGGTGGAACGATGAAAAAGACTTTCAAAACGGCGCTTTCCCTCCTGATGGTGCTGGTCATGGCGCTGAGCCTGTCTGTGACGGCGTTCGCCGCCGATCCCGTGGCGGATATCGTCTATGAGGGCCGGAACAAGCTGATGATCTATCCCAAGGCCAACAACCTGACCACCACCGACCTGTTCGGCAGCTTCAAGAACGTGATGCCCGGTGACGAGCGCACCGAGACCATCACCTTCAAGAATCAGGCCAACAACGGCAGCGACTATGTGAAGCTGACCATCAAGGGCATTCCCCACGACGCGAAGAATGTCCCGCAGGATCAGGCCATCACGGATGTGGCGGTCATGAACGATTTTCTGGCCCAGCTGCACATGACGGTGAAGCAGGGCAGCAAGGTGATCTATGACGGCACGCCCGAAAAGCAGCTGACCGAGGGCGTCGAGCTGGGCACCTTCAGAAAAGGTGAGGGCACGACCCTGACCGTAACGCTGACAGCTCCTCTGGAGCTGAGCAACGCCTATGCCGACATGCACGGCGAGGTGGACTGGCAGTTCATCGCCTCGGAGTTTACTGAGGGCAAGCCCCCTGTCATTACGCCCGGTACGCTGATCCAGACCGGCCAGATGAACTGGCCCATTATCGCGCTGGCAGCCGCCGGTGTGGTGCTGATCGTTCTCGGCTGGATCGTCACCAGAAAAAAGAGACACGACGATGCCTAAGAAATCAGGCGTTATCCTGATCTCATTGGGAGCAGTGCTGATACTTGCGGCACTGCTCCTTTTCCTCTACAACCGGGGCGAGGATCGCCATGCCGGGCAGGAGGCCGAGACCCTGCTGGCAGACGTGCGCTCCGCCATCGAGGACGCCGCCCGGCCGCCGCAGTCCGACGAGACGCCTGCGGCGGCAGAGGAGCCGGTCTATGAGTACGCGGGCATCATCACCATTTCCGCCATCTCCCGCGAGCTGCCGGTGATCCGGGACTGGAGCTATCCGGCGCTGAAAACAGCGCCCTGCCGTCAGTTCGGCTCCGCCGAAGGCGGCGATCTGGTGATCGCGGCCCATAACTACAAGAGCCACTTCGGCTATCTGGATAAGCTGCAAAGCGGCGACGCCGTGACCTTTACGGACATGGACGGCACGGTTTACGAATATACCGTGGCGGAGGTGCGCCAGCTGGAGCCGGAATGGGTAGAGGACGTGGACGCCGTGTTCAACGACGACTATCCGCTGGTGCTGTATACCTGCACGCCCGGCGGCAAGGCCCGCGTGGCGGTCTTTTGCCAATGGGCCGATGACAGTACGCCGATCGCTTGAAACGGCTGTCCGTCAAATGGATACGCAAAGCCGCCGCAGCCTGCCGCTGCGGCGGCTTCGTCCTGTATAGACCACCCCGCAGACGGCACATACTAGAGACGTGAACGAAATGTAAAATTTTTAAAAGTGGAAACAAATTGCTCTTCAAATTCGTCTATACTTGTGGTATGATGAGATGCGTCGGCATATGTGCCGATGCACACAGGAGAAAAATGACGACCGCCCGGAAACCGGGCCAGAGACAAAGGAAGGGATATCGGATGAAAAAGATGCTCGCCGCCCTGCTGGCGGCTATGATGATGCTGACGCTGGCCGCATGCGGCGGCGGAAGCGATGCCAAGACCGTGGACGTCCAGAAGCTGGCCGACGATCTGAAGAACAACGTGCCTTACAGCGCCGACATGATCGCCACCGCGGTGGAGGACCTGAACTATAAGCTGGATCCTCCCGAGGGCACTACCATCGCCGGTTACATGGCTGACGGCAACGCCTATGACATGATCGTGGTGGGTCAGTGCGCCAGCGCCGACGACGCCAAGACGCTGTACACCAACGTGCAGACCTATCTGAATGACCTGAAGACCGAGGCCAACCGCTATCAGCCCGAGGAGGAGGCCCGTCTGAACGACGCGCTGCTGCGTCAGGACGGCACTGTGGTGGTGCTGTGCGTCAGCGATGATACCGCCGCCGCTACCGCCATTGTGGAGGGCTATGTAAAATGAGTCGGTACAGAGGACGCCGCGGCAGCCTGTCGCCCCTGATGCTACTGATTGCACTGGTGGTGGCCATTGCCGCCGTGGTGCTGATCGTCATCAATCTGGGCAAGGACAAGCAGCCCTCCGGCGATGATACGACGCCTCCCGCCACCGGCGATACCACCGACCCCGGCAACACGGATGACCCCAACGGGGGCGACGGCGACAATACGCCGGTCGATCCCGCACCCACATACCAGCGGATCGAGCTGAACGGCGACGAGCAGCAGTATGACGCCGTATACCGTGTGGGCGACACCGGCTATGAGATGTACAGCTATGTGGACAGCACCGCCAAGAAGTACGCCGACAACGTGAACGCCGTAGCGGACGCGCTGGCAGGCAAGGCCAATGTGTACATGCTGCCCATTCCTCTCAGCTCCGGCGTCAGCCTGCCGGACGATCTGTACGGCAAGGATATCTTCGCCGACCAGAAGGCCGCCGAGCAGAAGATCATCGGCTATATGAACGGCAACGTGAAGTCTGTGGCGCTGTATGACGCGCTGCTGGCTCATCGCACCGAGTATATCTATTTCCGCACCGACCATCACTGGACGGCCACCGGCGCGTACTACGCCTATGAGCAGTTCTGTAAGGCCAAGGGCATCACACCTACACCCATCAGCAGCTATAAGGTGGACGAGTATGACGGCTTTCTGGGTACCTTCTACCGGGATTCCAGCCAGAATGCCACCATGGGGGCCAACCCCGACAAGGTGGTGGCGTACCATCCCCTGAGCACCGAGGCCACGCTGGATTACGGCGACAGCGAGAACGCGAGCCTGACCCGCGGCAAGATCATCTATGATGAGTCCGACGCGCCCGCCAGCCTGAAATACGGCGCGTTCATCACCGGCGACAACGCCTATTCCATCATCAATAACCCCGACGTGACCAACGGCTCCAGCTGCATCGTGGTAAAGGAGTCCTTCGGCAACGCCTTTGTACCGTTCCTGACGGACCACTATCAGACCATCTACGTGCTGGACTACCGGTACTGGAAGGGCAGCATCAGCCAATTCGCACAGAGCAAGGGCGTACAGGACGTGCTGTTCGTCAACAACCTGTCCGCCATCCGCTCCACGGCGCTGGTGGGATATCTGCACGACGTGGTGTAAGAAAAGCTGGCGCAAAATCTGCCGATTTTGCCGCCAAAGGGATTGCGGCGTCCGCGCCGCGAACTCTGCAAGGTTTATATACCCCTGTGGGACAGAGCGCTGCTCTGTCCCACTTTCCGGCAAAAGCGCCGTAAACAATCTGTAAACTTTCCAAAGGAGAACGCCTTATGGTATTCAGCAGCACCGTCTTTCTGTTGATCTTCCTGCCCGTGGTGGCGGGGATCTATTTCCTGTGTCCCCGCAAGGCACGCAATACTGTGCTGCTGCTGTTCAGTCTTGTGTTCTACGGCTGGGGCGAGCCGAAGTATATCCTTATCATGCTGTTCTCCACGGTGTTTGACTACACCAACGCCCGACTCATCGGCCATTTTCAGGACGTCGGAAAGCAGAAGGCCGCTAAGGCCGTGCTGATCGTGGACGTGGTGGGCAATCTGGGTATTCTGGGCTTCTTCAAGTACACGGACTTCGCCATCGACAATCTGAACAGCCTCCTGAGCGCCGGTATCCCCGCGCTGGGACTGGCCCTGCCCATCGGCATCAGCTTCTACACCTTCCAGACCATGTCCTACACCATCGACGTGTACCGGGGCATCGTCAAGCCCCAGAAGAACATCCTCAACGTGGGCGCGTACGTGACGCTGTTCCCCCAGCTGATCGCCGGCCCTATCGTCCAGTATAAAACGGTGGAGCACGAGTTGATGTACCGCCGGGAGAGCATCTTCGAGGCCAGCCGGGGCATGCAGCGCTTTGTGGTGGGCCTTGCCAAAAAGGTGCTGATCGCCAATCAGGTGGGCGCTCTGTGGGAGCAGATCAGCGTCATGTCCGCGCCCTCCGCCGTGACGGCGTGGCTGGGTGCCATCGCCTTTACGTTCCAGATTTATTTCGATTTCTCCGGATACTCCGACATGGCCATCGGTCTGGGGCATCTGTTTGGATTCCATTTTCTGGAAAACTTTGAGCATCCCTATGAGTCCCGCACCGTCACGGAGTTCTGGCGGCGCTGGCACATCAGCCTCAGCACATGGTTCCGGGAGTATGTCTATATCCCGCTGGGCGGCAACCGTCACGGCAAGGCCCGGCAGATCCTGAATCTGCTGATCGTCTGGTTCCTGACGGGCCTGTGGCACGGCGCCAGCTGGAACTTCGTGCTGTGGGGCCTCTATTACGCGGTGCTGCTGATTTTAGAGAAGCTGTTTCTGCTGCGTTGGCTGGACAAGGCCCCCAAATGGGTGGGCCATGTCTACACCATCTTTGCCTTCATCATGGGCTGGGTGCTGTTTGCCATCACCGACTTCGGCCAACTGGGGCAGTACGTCTCGGCCATGTTCACCGCCCATTTTGCCGACGGCACGGCGCTGTATCTGCTGCGCTCCAATGTGGTGCTGCTGATCTCCGCCGCCATCGGCTGCACCACCGGCCCGCTGCGGCTGTGGAACCGGGTGGAGGCCCGACTGTCCGACACCGCCGCCGTCACGCTGCGCACCGTGGGCGTGGTATTGCTTCTGCTGCTGTCCATCGCGTTTCTGGTGGGCGACAGCTATAACCCCTTCCTCTACTTCCGTTTCTAAGGAGGAGCCTGTATGAGTAACCCGAAAAAGGGCGGCGCACGCCTGATGAAAAGTGAACACAAGCGCCGGGAGCTGGCGCCGCTGGCGGCCATCTTCGGTATCTTGGTGGCGCTGGCGCTGGCCTCGCTGCTGACACCGGAGCGGGAGTTCTCCCCCAATGAGAACCGCTATCTCCAGCTGACGCCGGAGCTGAGCTGGGCCACACTGATGGACGGCACCTTTACCAAGAAGGCGGAGGATTATGTCTCCGACCAGATCGCCCTGCGGGACACATGGATGGAGACGGCCTCTCTGGTGCAGCGTGCGGCGCTGCGGCAGGAGATCAACGACACATGGCTGGGGCGCTCCGGCCGCTACTTCGCCAAGGTGACGCCCGACACCTTCGACACTGCCCAGTACGAGAAGAATCTGGAGCAGGTGCGGACATTCTTCGACAGCAATTCCGGCAAGGACTGCCGCATTATGATGGTACCCACGCCCGCCTATATGCTCCGTGACGACCTGCCCGCCAACGCACCCCTCTTCGACGCGGCAAGCTGCTTCGATACGCTGCTGGGCGAGTTCGGCCCGGAGGCCATCGACCTGCGCCCGGCGCTGACCCCCAACGCGGCGGACATGTACTACCGCACCGACCATCACTGGACCAGCGAGGGCGCTCTGACCGCCTACGGCGTGTGGTGCGCCGCCACCGGCCACGCAGATCAGGGCTGGGCGCTGACGCCTATGAGCACCACCTTCCGGGGCACGCTGTACTCCAAGGTGCTGCTGCCGGACAGTCCCTATGACACCGTGTCTATCGCCGCCTTCGCCGCCATTCGCTCCATGGACTGCGACGGCGAGGTATCCGACAGCCTGTACAGCATGGCGGCGCTGGAGGAGAAGGATCACTACAAGATATTCATGGGCGGCAACTACGCCAAGGTGGTCATCGACACCGGCGCGAATACCGGCAAGTCCCTGCTGGTGGTGAAGGACAGCTTCGCCAACAGCTTCCTGCCCTTCCTGGTAAGGGATTACGACACCATCACCGTGCTGGATCTCCGGTTTTACCGGGAGGGCGTGCAGCCGCTGGCGGATCAGGCTGACGATGTGCTGGTGCTGTATGAGCTGACCAACTTCGCCGCGGATAAGAATTTGTATAAGCTGAACAAGAGCTGATCATACACTGACAGGACCGCCCGCAAAGGCGGTCCTGTTTTTGGCCCCGCTGCCAAAAAACAGACCATTTCAGTATGGAAAAAGATTCCTAAATTTTACGTTTTCTTCAAAAAACACGGCAAATTTTTGTGAAAATCGTGACAGTCGTATTTGTTGAAGGGAAGGCCAAAACAGGCTATAATCAAGTTAAGTGAAAATTTTGTGTCGCAAGGAGAAACCACCATGGAGCGCATCAGCAAGGAAAACTACTATCTGAACATCGCCGAGACCGTACTGGAGCGGGCCACCTGCCTGCGCCGGGTGTTCGGCGCTATTATTGTGAAGAACGACGAGATCATCTCCACCGGCTATAACGGCGCGCCCCGTGGCCGCCGCAACTGCGTGGATATGGGCCTTTGCACCCGCGAGGCCATGCAGGTGCCCCGAGGCGAGCGGTACGAGCTGTGCCGCAGCGTCCACGCCGAGGCCAACGCCATCATCTCCGCCGCCCGGCGTGACATGGTGGGCGGCACGCTGTATCTGGTGGGCCGCAACGCCCAGACCGGCGAGCTGCTCCACGACGCCACCTCCTGTGCCATGTGCCGCCGTCTCGTCATCAACGCGGGCCTTGCCAAGGTGGTCATCCGCAATACCGAGACGGAATTTTCCACCGTGGACGTGCAGGACTGGGTGGATCTGGAGGACGACGTGCCCGACCTGCGGTGAGGGATATATCCGGCCAATGGCCTGATGATAAAAAATGAATACGAAGGAGAATGTCATGATGTTGAACGACAAAACGGTAGCCGCCTATACGGCTATCCTGCGGGAAGAGCTCCTGCTGGCAACAGGGTGTACAGAGCCCATCGCCGTCGCGTACTGTGCTGCCAAGCTGCGCGAGGTGCTGGGCGGAAAACCGGAAGAAGTGCTGGCCGAGGTCAGCGGCAACATTCTGAAGAACGTGAAATCCGTGGTCGTACCCAATACTGATGGCCGTCGCGGCATCGACGCTGCCATCGCGGTAGGTATTGTGGCGGGCGATGCGGACGCGGAGCTTCAGGTGATCGCCAACGTCACGGAGAATGACGCAGCCGCCATCCAGGGCTATCTGGATGCCACATCCATCAAGGTCACATGTCCCGAAACGCCGTGCCTGCTGGATATCTTCCTGCACGGCAAGCGGGAGGGGCACACCGCCGCCGTGCGGGTGGCCAACAATCACACCAACATCATCTACATCGAAAAGGACGGGGAGGTCCTGCTGGAAAAGCCCGTTACCGCCAACGCGGAGGACAACCTGCAGGACAAGAGCGTTCTTAACGTGAAAGACATTCTCACCTTCGTTGAAACCGTACCGTTATCCACCATCGAACCCATCATCGGCAGGCAGATCGCCTGCAACACCGCCATCGCCCAGGAGGGCCTGAAAAACAGCTGGGGCGCCAACATCGGCTCTACCCTCCTCCAGCGCGGCGACGATATCGAGACGCAGGCCCGGGCATGGGCCGCCGCCGGCTCCGACGCCCGCATGAACGGCTGCGAGATGCCGGTGGTCATCTGCTCCGGCTCCGGCAATCAGGGCATTACCGCCTCCGTCCCCGTGTGGCGTTACGGCAAGCTCATGGGCGCGGACGACGAGAAGATCCTGCGGGCCGTATGCCTCAGTGACCTCATCACCATCCACCAGAAAACCGGCATCGGCCGTCTCAGCGCCTACTGCGGCGCGGTGAGTGCCGGTGTGGGCGCAGGCTGCGGCATCGCGTGGCTGCGGGGCGCGGATTATGACGCCATCTGCCACACGCTGGAAAACGCGGTGGCCATGATCTCCGGCTGCATCTGCGACGGAGCCAAGGCCAGCTGCGCCAGCAAGATCGCCATGGGCGTGGAGTGCGGCCTGTTGGGCTACAACATGTATCTGGGCGGCAACAACTTCCAGCCCGGTCACGGCATCATGGGCAGGGACGTGGAGGACACCATCCGCCATGTGGGCGTGCTGGCGGCGCAGGGCATGCGTGAGACCGACCGGGTGATCCTGAAGATCATGACGGAGTAAAGGCTCCCATTTCAATTTCAAAAATTTTCAACTGCATACTCCCGCTGCTGACGGACAAACTATGGTCAGGCGAATGGAAAGCCACGCTTTCCGCGCCTGACCTTACTTTTTTATTCGGGAGGAAACCACAATGAGCAATTACGAAAAGTGCGGCTGCACCAACGACGGCTGCGAGTGCACCCCCAACAGCGCCATCAACTGCACGGTCACCAGCTGTGCCCATCACTGCAAGGACGTGAACCGCTGCGGCCTGAACTCCA
>USMI01000018.1 GCA_900555735.1 uncultured Eubacteriales bacterium
CTTCGCGGCTCGATTTTTCGGTTTGGAAAAGGATGAAAAACCTTGCCAGATAACCAAAAACCCTTGTTATACGGGGCTTTTCCGGTTTGTCGTAATTATACCGTAAGGGCACACATTCGCTACGTTAGCCCTACAAAACGGCGTGGACGTCAAGACCGTCAGCAGCATGCTCGGCCACTACGATGCGGGCTTCACTCTCCGCACCTACACCCATGCAACCAGGCAGAAGCAAGACGAGGCCGCGCAGACCATGGGCAGCTTCATGGCGCAGGTGATGTAAGCTGATCTAAAAGAGATGAGCGGACGGAATATCCGTCCGCTCATCTCTTGCCCTTTCCGCGCATTTCCGCGTGTGGGTCACGGTGTGGGTCAGGCGGTTGACCCACATTTTGACCCACACTTCTTTCAACATTTTTACAACAAAAAAGCACCGAAATCCGAAGATTTTGGGTGTTGTTCTGGAGCTGCTGGGCGGATTCGAACCGCCGACCTCATCCTTACCAAAAAGCCGTGGCTGCTTTTATGGCGTACCCATTCATGCCGAGAAAGAACCTCCAATCCCTTGCGCTGCAAGGGATTGGAGGTTCTCCTTGTTTTAGTGCGTTTTACTACATACTGGGGTGTTTCGCGTGAATTTAGGGTGTTTGTTGGAAAGATTGTTGGAAATCAGCCTGCGTCACACCGCTGTCAACGCAGAACCGTAAGGAACACCGGGGATATAAGTTGATATTTTCCGGCTCACATATTATTTGCGTTGCTTTTTAGGTTTGATATGGTATAATTTTTATAACACTTTACGTTACGGTCAGGAGCCACAGGAATCGCATATGGATATCAACGATCTGAAATTGTTTGCCCGTGCCGCTGAGTTGGGCAATATCACCCATGCCTCGGCGGAGCTGGGCTATACGCAGTCTGCCGCCAGCCATGCTCTGCGGCGGTTGGAGCAAAATCTGGAAACGCAGCTTTTGCAGCGGCTGCACATGGGCGTCTGCCTGACGGAAAACGGCAAAGAGCTGCTGCCCTATGTGTCCACCATGCTGGCCGCGCAGGAGCAGCTGCTGCAAAAGGCGGCAGATCTCAGCGGCAGTGTGTCCGGCGTGGTATCGGTGGGCTGCATCAGCAGCGTCGCCATCCGCTGGCTCCCGGCGCTGATCGAGCGCATGGCCGCGTGTTATCCCTCCGTGCAGATTCGGTTTCAGGACGGCGACTACGAGGCCGTGGAGGAATGGATCCTGAAAAAGAAGGTGGAGGTGGGCTTCCTCTCCGCTTCCACCCGCCTACCTTTCCGACTGACACCATTGGTGGAGGACGATATGCTGCTGGTGCTGCCCTGCGGCCATCCGCTGTGCGAATCAGCAGAGGTGCCGCTGGCGTGTTTGCGGGAGGAACTGGTCATCGTCCCCGCCGAGGGCATCGACTACGATGTGGGAAATATTCTCCGCCGTGCCGGATGTACCGTAACAGACAGCGCCAGTGTTAACAGCGACTACTCGGCCCTGACGCTGGTGGGACAGGAGCGGGGAGTGACCATCCTGCCCCGGATGCTGCTGGGGGACTATGACGAACAGCGTATCCAACTGCGCTGTCTGGAGGGCCATCCCACCCGCACCATCTGTCTAGCGACGCTGCCACAGCGGCGGCTGTCTCCGGCGGCGGAGCTGTTCTGCCGGTATACCACTGATATGTTCCATGCCCATATATAGAAAATGCAGGCAAATGCCCGCGTTTTCTTTTTAATATCGTCATGAATCAAATTCATGGCGGCTGGGAAAAATGTCCATTTTACAAGTTTCCGCGCACCTGATAGGATGTCCTTTGGACGGAAAAGAGCGTCCTACCGGGAGGCAGAAACACATGGGCAAACTGCAGCACACATTCCTGCGCTACGCGCAGATCACATTAGGGTGCGCCCTGTACGCACTGGGCTTTTGCTGGTTTTACGCACCCAACCAGCTCTGTATGGGCGGCTTTACCGGCCTTGCGCAGGTTATCAGTCTATTCCTACCCCAGATACCGATCGGCGTTCAGGTGCTGCTGATGAATCTGCCGCTGTTTTTCCTGATTTGGAAAAGCGTAGGCCGCGATTGGGTCACCGCTTCACTGTACGCTATGGTGGTCAGCTCGCTGTTTATCGACCTGCTGGACAAAGCGGTGACGTTCCAGCCCATTGAGCTGGTGCTGGCCTGTGTGTACGGCACGGTGCTGGTGGGTGCAGGCTGTGGCCTGATGCTGCGGCAGAACGCCACCGTAGGCGGCACCAATCTGGCGGCGCGGCTGCTGCGCCTGCGGTTGGAGCGGGTCTCCATTGGCACGCTGTGCAGCCTGCTGGACGGCCTGATCGTGGTGCTGTATGTCATCGCCTTCCGCAACCTGAGCCATTGCCTGTACGCGGTGGCGTCTTTGTATCTCATCTCCCTCATCATGGATCGGGTGGTGTACGGCGGCAAGCAGTCCAAGGTAGCCTGCATCATCTCCGACCGGCACGAGGAGCTGACCGCCGCGCTGCTGGAGATGCACCGGGGCATCACGCTGCTGGACGGTGAGGGCGGTTTTACCCATCAGGCCCATAAGGTGATCCTGTGCGCCTTTGCCAAGAATCAGATCATCGACCTGAAAAAGCGGGTACAGCAGGTAGACCCTGACGCATTTATCATCGTGTACGACGCCAACGAGGTACTGGGCAATGGCTTCGGCGCCTATCAGCCCGGCAGCGTATAACAGTATCTTTTTTCTGCAAACGACATAAAAGCGGTACGCTCCAAGGCGTACCGCTTTTATGTCGTTATGTTCGTTTTTGGCAGCGCCGCATTCAGCACTCCCCCGCAGCCAACAGCTCCAGCACCCGGCACAGGCATCGCCATACTGTGTCTACGGACACTGCATCCAACCGCTCCCGGGGCGTATGAACATCGGTGATGGTGGGTCCCATCGCCACGGCATCTAGACCCGGCATGGCTGCGGCAAACAGACCGCACTCCGCTCCCGCATGGCTGATCTTCACCACCGCGGCGCTGCCTGTTGTTTCCTGCCAGGCGCGGCAGCAGCACTCTCGCAGAGGTGACTCTGGAACGAATTCCCAGCCCGGGCAGCCGGGGCGGACGGTGACATGTCCGCCCAGTACCTGCACCAATGCGCTGATGCGGCGATTCATCATCTCCTGCTGAGTGTCCAAGGCACTGCGGATGCAGAATTCTCCTGTCACCTGATTCTGAGATGTTCGCAAAATACCCAGATTACATGAGGTCTGCGGGAGTCCGGGTACGTCCATGCTCATTTCCATCACACCCTGCGGTGCGCATTGCAGCAGACACAGTAGCCGTCTGGTACAGACCGCGTCCATGGCAGGCTCCTGCACTTGCGCAGGCGTGATATGGACATACAGCTCCGGCTCCGTGACGCGGTATTCCTGCCGTAATTCTTTTTCCATCCGGTCGATCACCGCAGTGACATCTGTGCCCGGTACCGTCTGTATCCGGGCGGCGGCTGTGTCAGCGATGGCATTGTCTGCCTGTCCGCCCTCCGCCCAAATCACCCGGACACCTCCGACGGTATCTAGGTTGTCCAGCACTCGTCCCAGAAACGTCAGGGCACATGCGCGGCCCTTGTGGATATCCACGCCTGAGTGTCCGCCGCGCAGACCGCCAATTTCCAGCTGCCACGCATCGCCGTCAAAGGTCTCCCGCATCACGGGGAGTGAAAACGTCATTCCGTTTCCGCCAGCGCAGCCGGCAAATATCTCTCCTGCCCGCTCCGCATCCAGATTGATCATTCTCCGTCCACTCAAAAGCGATTTGTCCAGAGCCTTTGCACCCTGCATGCCTGCTTCTTCGTCGACAGTCAGCACAGCCTCCAGCTGAGGATGCACCATACGGTCATCGTCCAGCACCGCCAGAATCATGGCCACGGCGATACCGTCATCTGCACCCAGCGTAGTCTCGCGGGCCCAAACAAAAGCACCGTCTGTTTGCAGCTGCGGCCCGCAGCAGGTCAGGTCTACCTCCGCCTGCGGTGTGGCGGCACATACCATGTCCATGTGCCCCTGAAGGATCAACGGGGCGCAGGCGGCCATTGCCCCCTGTCCGGGCTTTGTAATGACCACATTTCCTACAGCATCCCGTCTGCAAGGAAGCCCTCTCTGCTGTGCAAAGTCCATGCACCACTGGCTGATGGCCTCCATGCGGCCGGATCCTCTGGGGATAGCGCTGACCTTTTCAAACCAGTGAAAGACTGTCTGGGGGACTAATTGTTCCAGCATGATTTTCTCCTTTCTACGGTCACACTTACAGAGCCAGCTCCCTTTTCAGATTTTCCGGATTCAGCGGCAGCAGCTCCGGCAGTACAAACAGGCCGTCCCTCTGCACCAATACACCGTCGAAATAAATGTCTCCGCCTCCGTACTCCGGCTGCATCCGTCGCACCATATCCCAGTGTATCCGGCTCTTGTTGCTGGGGCCATAGCTGTTGCCGGGTGTAAAATGAAAGCTCCCGGCGGCTTTTTCATCAAACAGGATATCGCTTGTGATCCGATGGATAAAGGGATTGGTACCCATAGCGAACTCGCCAATATGCCGTGCGCCGGCATCCGTGTCAAGTATCTGCATCAAGCGTTCGCGATCTCCAATCTCGCAGGAGGCATCCACGATACGTCCATGGGAAAAGATCAGCGTCACCCCAGTAAACAACTGGCCCTCCCAACGAGTAGGGACGTTGTAGCGGATATGTCCTTCCACGCTGTCCGGTACCGGCGCGGTAAAGACTTCACCGGCGGGGATATTTCGGGTTCCATGGCAAATGCTGACGCCCATATCCCGAACGGAGAACTGCAACTCCAGCTGCGGCCCTGTTATGCGCACCTGATCCGTTTGCGTCATCAATTCCGCCAGCGGCATCATGCGCCGGTGGAACTGCCGGTAATCTATCAGACAGCTGTCATAATAAAATTGATACAGGTCGCGGGTAGACATGCCCGCCGCCTGTGCCATAGCGGGACTGGGCAGTGCCATAGCCAGCCACCGGGTATGGGGGAGTCTCGTTTCAAAGTGTACGGGGCGGGTATACAGGCTGCGGTACAGCTGCGCCTGCTCCACCGGTACCTCTGTCATGTCACAGGGATTTTCACTGCGGCGCAGAGAAATGAACACATCCATCTGCTCCATGCGCTGACGGTCCCAATCTGCCTGATGGCGGATGGTATCCTCATCGGCGCAGCTGATCCATGCCGCTTCCAAGGCGTCCCGCATCTGGTGGTAAAAGGGGCGGCCACCGACCCGGTGTACAGCCCGAATCAGCTCTGCCCCCATTCCTTCGTCCGGATCCGTCAGTTCAATAAGCACACGCTCTCCGGGTTGCACAGCGCAGACCTGCGTGACAATCAATGCCGCAAAGCTCCGGTTGATATCCTCCATAACATTACCTCCCTGTCTCGTTTTTGTGATGCTCCGCCGTCAGCTCCCGCAGCCAGAGATCACCGCGGTAGCGGCGCTTGTAGGCAACATACCGTGCAAAGTGATCCAACCCCTGAGTCAGAACGATTGCCATGGTTCCCAGACCTAAACGCAGTCCCAGAAGCCACATACCTCCTACCCGGATGGCCCATGCGGACACAGAGGAAAAGATCATGGCATACCGGGCATCGCCCACTGCCTTGAAGCCGTTGGGCAGAATAAAGCATCCCGGCAAAAACAGGATAAACGGTGCATATAGCATCACCATGTGCTCCACCAGCGGTATCACCTGTGCATCCCGACAGAACAGGAGTGTCAGAGGCGTTGCCAGAAGCAGCGCGGCGGCAGCTGTCCACACGGCAATACTGCGGCCTATCCGATACAGATACCCTACACAAGGCCGCACAGCCGTAACACCGCCCCGGCCGGCGGTGCGGCCCGTCAGCGGCGCCGTCAGAAAATTCACTGCCATAAATGGGATGAACAGCAGGTTGGTGATGGAGTTAAATACCTGATTGGAAGAGATCACCACCGCCCCCATACCCGCCAGAAACACCTGCAGCACCAGTCTGGTGCCGTTAAACAGCAGATTTTCCAGCGCGGTGGGTGTGCTGATGTGAGAAACGCGCCCTATATCCGCCAGCGTTGTCCGATCTAAACGGAAGCTTGGGCGGGCGTAGAAGTTCCGCCGCAGGACAAGTCCCAGTGCAGCCGCAGCGCCGCTGCCGACGCTCAGCAGATACGACAGGCCTGCCCCGCTCACGCCCATTTGCAGGTGCATTGTGAACAGCAAATTTCCTAAAATGCCTACGACATTGGAGAAAATACTCACCATCATGGGCCGCCGCGTGTCGCCGCAGCTGCGCATAAAGCCGCTGCACTGGAAGTATACAAACCACAGCGGCGGTGACAGTGCCGTGAAGCCATAATAGAGCAGGGAGTTGGTGACAACCTCCGGCTCGGCACTGCCGAAAAGCAGATCTACCAACGGTGCGCGCAGGAAAAACATCAGCAGGGCAATAACGCCGCTGATGGTCAGACCCAGCAGCAGGGCGGCTCCGGCCATCCGGTGACAACGCCTGTCCTGTTTAGCACCGGCGGCCTGCGCCACCAGTGCGGTTCCGCCCATAGCAAAGGCCTGAAACACGATCATCAGGATGTAGTTGATGGTACCCACCTGACTGACACCGGCAATGGCGGCGTTTCCGATAAGCCCCATCACAATGACATTGACATTGTCCAGCAGGGTGGAAGCGAACTGCTCCACCAGCATACCCGGCATCATGCCCCGCAGTTCACTCCGCAGCTGTGGATCTGCATCCTCCGCCGGATGCAGCAGAGCCTGAAAAAATCTGTTCATACCAGATACCGTCCAAACCAGTCCAGCATGACGTCCACATCGTGGAGCAGCTGAGATACGCGGCGTCCGCCGTGGCCGCAGCCGCGGTTTACCATGAGACGGGTATCCACTCCGCGCTCCAGCAGGGCAACAAACATCTGCTGCGCCTGCTCCAGCGGGCAGTACTGGTCTTTTTCATGCTGGATAAACAGCGTAGGCGTCGTCACCTTGTCAGCATATCGCAGCGGAGACTGACGCCACAGCGCCTCCATATCCGTCCACGGCGTGGCTCCCAGTACCCGGTCACCGTACCAGCGCTCCACGGAAGTTCCGTGCATGCTGATCCAGTTGATGGGCGACATTCGCGCCGCCGCAGCCCGGAATCGATCTGTATGGCCGATGGCCCAGCTGGTCATGAAACCGCCGTAGCTCTGTCCGGTGATGGCCAGTCGTTCCGGATCAAGATCCGGGTACGCCGCCAGCACAGCGTCAGTAAAGGCCATCACATTGCGAAAGTCCTCCTCCCCCAGACGGCCTGTCACATTCATAAAGTCCAGCCCGTAAGAGGTCGAGCCCCGCGGATTGCAGAAAAACACAAAATATCCCTCGTTGGCCCACCGCTGGTGCTCCATCACGAAGGCATCGTTGTAAAAGCCGTGAGGTCCACCGTGAGTATTCAGAATACCGGGATACTTTTTCCCCGGTGTATAGCCCACCGGCTTCATGACCCAGCCATACACTCTGTCGCTGCCGTCCACAGCGCACAGCGGCTCCGGCGTGCTGAAGGCGTAGGTGTCGTACAGGCTGTCGTTCTGGTGGGACAGCTGCGTCACCTGTCCATCCCGCCAGCGGTAGATCTCCGGCAAACGGTTGCGGCGCCAGCCGGTAAAAATCACATCTTTTCCCACCGGGATGGGGCAGGTCGGATTGACCCCCGGCGTGGGGATGTCCTCATAGCGCAGACCACCGTCCCAGCGGGACATCACGGATGCCGCTTGGAACGTCCGCTGGAACAGTGTAATGCCTTCCCTCTGCCGAACGGCACCCAGTTCCCACTGCGGGGCGGCATCCACCCGGACATCTCCACCCTGCAGGGATACAGATTTGATTCGAATGGAGGCAATGGCGGGGCCGTCCTCAATGGCCCACGCGCCGTAATATATCCGTCCCTCCCGCTGGGCGATGGAAAATACATAGCAACTGTCCTGACACAGGATGCGCGTCTCTCCGCTGGCCCACTCATACCGACAAATGCAGGCCTTGCCCGCCGCGTCATGCGTATAATCATAACCCACGAAGCATAGGCCGTCCTCATCTGCCAGCACATCGTCGCTGCAATAGGGCATGAACGTCTGCATGGTGGGTGTGGTGAGCTGCCGCAGCTCTCCCGCTATACGATCCCACAGGAACAGTGCCAGGCGGTGCCGGTTTTCGTAGGACGCGCCGTCGCCCCAATAGGGATACTCGTCGAAAAACATCCACTTTTCCTGATCCCGCTCACCCTCCGGATTCAGGTCAGTGTCTGCTCGGATAAGAACGCGGTCCTCCCCCAGCAGGGATGCCCGCGCCCCGGCGATCGGAACGCGCATATACTCCAGCGCTTCGCCGCCGTCCACGGCGATCCGATAAAATACCGTTTCATTCGCCGGAACTTCTCCGCCTCGGACGGCAGAGAACACCACGTGGCGGCTGTCCAGCCAGAAGGCTCCGCTCTCCCGGCCGCCGCCCGTCAGTTGGGTCTCACGCCCGGTTTCCAGATCCAGCAGCCACAGGAAGTTTTCATAGGCATCCCGGTCAACGTTCATGTGCTGTACGGTATACAGCGCATACCGTCCATCCGGTGATATTTGCAGGCCCTGAATCGTCCGCAGAGCCTGATAATCCTTGTTGCAGAATTTTTGCATAAGCACACCTCTCGATAAACACATATGGGCAAAAAGGGGCCACAGGCCCCTCTTGCAGCAGTTTTATGGGATCAGCGGACGGCGCCGGCGATAGGTGATCCGCGCCGCGCCATTCTGCACGATGGCGGCAATATCCGCCGTATACCCGGCTTTTCTCAGCAGGTCAACGCCCGCCCGGACATGGAGCAGATGAGCCTGTGCACAGAGCCGCAGCCAGTCTCCGTGGGCCGTTTCGTCCGCAGCCTCCGCTGTGAACATCACGCTGAAGGTCCACGGCCGGCTGACGGTGGGATACGGATGGTGGGGGTTATAGGGAGACGGCACCCAATAATCCAGCATAGCCCCTTGCCACTGGCAAGGGTAGCTTTCATCGATCCCGCACCATGAATACTTGCTGAAGCGCTGATCGTATTCCCGGCTCAGTTGTCCGAATGCGTCCCAACTCTCATACGCAGCATCCACCCGCCGTTTCCAATCCTGTGACAAGACTCGGTTGGAAGCGAAGCGCGGGTCATCGATATGGAAATAAAAGGCGCACAACGGTGTTCGAGGCAGCCACAACCCCCGATAGCCGGTGAGCTGTCCCATCTGCTGGGGCAGCTCATGGTGCGGTACGCCATGAAGGTCGATAAACGCATCCGGCAGCAATTCTTCGGTAAGTCGCGTAAATACATTGGCCTCCGTATGGATGGTGCCGGGTCTGAAATAATTGGGCATGAGATCCGCACCAAGCGAATTAGTATAGCAGGTCTGATGCTGCCATGTGGAGTGCTCCCGCTGCATCACATCATGCAGCGCCGCACCATCTACATTTTCCATGGGAATCAACACCAGATTCAGCTGGCGGGACAGATCCTGATAGGCGGGGTCCGCAGCCAGTTCCCGTATAAAGGCAAAGATGGCGTTGGTAGCGGACACCTCATTGGCATGGTGCCGTCCGTTAATCAGAACACTGGGGGCCATTTGCAGCCGCTTCACCCGGGACACATAGCCACGACGGGTCTCCTCCGGCGCGGCGGCATAGATGGTGCGGCCCTGATAGCTGATACCAACGGGCCATACGTCCAGCCCCGGCACTCTGCTCAGCTGCAGCATCAGCCGGAGGTAGTCGTCGTACCCAATGACCTGATCCGGCATCAGATCGATCTGGCGGATAGACAAGTCTTTTTTAACTGGCACCCGCCGCGGCAGTCGGCAGGTGTAATTTTGCCCACCGCAGGTCAGGGTCAGGGAAGCATAGCCCTCCAGCATCTGGCTCAGTGCGGTGAACCCTTCCTGCGTCAGGCGGCTGAGCGCCGGCACCAGAGATTCCTGTTCAGTTTGAATCTTCAATTCCAGAGTAAGCCCGGTGCCATCCGCCTGCGCGGCAACCCTGCGGCACAGGCATATCCCGTGTAGCGCCGGAAATGAGGGCGCACATCCGGCAGGCAGCCGCATCGTGGCCCGAATCGTGGGAGCCCCCGGCCGGATATGGATGTGCGGCAGCACCAGCCCCGGCGCATCCAGTGCCTGACCGTGCATGCGCCGTCCCAGATGCAGAAAATAAGCATGCCCCACCTGATGCAGGCCATCCTCCAGTACTTCACCGATGGAGATATGGTCGTTGCGCCACGGCAGCTCCCGCTCCGGGCCTCCCAGTCCCACCTCGATCTCGAACTGAGAGAAAAATGGCTGCTTCTCCGGCGCAAAGTCCATCTGCGCCGCCCTATCGTGCATCCACGGGATCAGCCGGGACTGAAATACATCCCACACGCTTTCATAATCTGTGACGATACGCTGATCCAACACCATCTCGCCATTGACCGTGACCTCCACAAAGCCCGTGGTGGGCAGCGCGGGCCCCAAGTCCGGCAGCTGCTCCAGATACCGTCTAGCGCAGGTGCGCACGGTCCAGCTGTCGGACAGCAGGCAGTTTCCCCTGTCATCAAAGGCCAACGCTTCATAGGTGGACGCAGCATCATGCGGATAGGCTTCAAACAGCACATCGTCCCGATTCAGGCCCAACAGCTCCGCCAGAAGCTCGTCCACCGGATATAGATCCTGCAGCCAACGGGGCGGCTTGCCCACATCCCGATCCAGCTCCGTCCAGTCGAAATCTCCACCCTCATATGTTACGGAGGTTCGCTGATGGGGATTGAACCGGACAACGACCCGTCTCACATCGCCTAGCGCCGCAGCACGCGGGCCAAAGTCCTCCTCTATCCAGCTGAGTCCCTGCTTGAAAGCGCACACGGCGGCGGCATGCTCCGCAACTGCACCGCAGTGTGCCAGCCTCTGCCGGAACTCCTCCAGAAAAGACTCTCGCTCTGGCCGATCCTGACCCACAGCGCACCGCAGGCTCACGCGGTCTCCGGGCCGCAGTGACGTATATACAGGCTCCAGCGCCTGATGCAGAGCCTCCATTTCGCTGGGCAGTTCGTAGCTGCGGACTTCCTCTGAGGCGCTGTCATTATAGTGGCAGAAGCGCGTATGCGGCCAGCGGCGGCGGAAGTTATTCAAATCCGCTCCGGCGCTGAGCAGGGCCTCCGTGCCGCCGAAGCACTCGACCCACGCAGCCTGACCGTCCGGATTTTTCAAGGACATAGCCTGGCTCACCCACGCCGTTACATCCCGCAGACGCAAGTGATTTCCAGTGTTTGGAAATGTATTGCACAGCCGGTCGGTGAATTGCCGCAGAGCAAAGCCTTCACCCTCCATGACCATCACCGGACGCGATTCGGCTTCATCCAGAACCAGCACAGGGACAGCGCCCCGGCGAAACACCAGCAGCGGTGACTGCCCATCATCATCGATTGCCAGCAGCGGATATACAGCGGAGGTCGTTTCCATCCCTACGCGGGCCGCCATACCGCAGGCAGCGTACAGCATATCCGGATCGTCGTCATCCTTCAGCAGCAGCCGCAGCGCCACTGTGTCCGGCAAGCCGTCGCCATCTGTGTCCCGCAGAAATCGGCCCACCTCAAACAACTGCTCCAAACCGCCTTCCGCGGCGTTTTCCTCAACGCAGAGGGGCTTTGCTTCCACAAACGACAGCGGTGGTAAGACCTCGCGGCCGCTATGCGGCGCAAACCGGCGGTAAAGCGCCGCCCACTGTTCTGCCGTGCAGTCCTCCGGCTTCACCGATACCACGTTGGGTTCCGGCGGTGGGGTGCAGCCTACCCAAAAATAAGTCACGTTCTCGTCCCGCGGATCGCCGGGAGCCTGCACAAAGGGAAATTCCATGGATACGGAGCAAAAACCAATCAGATGCGACAGCTCCACTGCGAAGCGGCGTTGCTGCTGTGTCAGCTCCGGCTCCAGAATTAAGTTCAGTGTGGTGGTCATGTGCCCTCCCTCATCGACAGCAGGCAGGCCACACGATGGCCGGATTCCACCTCCTGCTCCGGAATATCACGCTGCGTACACGCCTCCGTACAGTAGGGACACCGAGAGGCAAAGCGGCAGCCCGGCTTGGGCTTGATGGGGTTGCTGATCTCGCCCCGAAGCAGTTGGATTGGCTTATCCCGGGCTTCCAGGGTAGCCTCCGGCAGCGCCGCCAGCAGTGCCTTGGTATAGGGATGACAGGGGTTTTCAAAAATCTGGTCGCTGGAGCCGATCTCCACGCACTTGCCCAGATATGTCACCATGATATTGGTGCTGATGTGCTTCACCACACTGAGGTCGTGGGTCACAAACATATACGTCAGCCCCATTTCATCCTGCAGATCCATCAGCAGGTTCAGGATCTGGGCCTGGATCGACACATCCAGCGCCGACACCGGCTCGTCGCACACGATAAACTCCGGGTCTACCGCCAGCGCTCTGGCCACGCCGATGCGCTGGCGCCGTCCGCCGTCCAGTTCGTGGGGATAGGCATTGGCCACCCGTTTAGCCAGACCCACGGTATCCATCAGCTCCGCCACCCGGTGGTAGCGGTCCTGACGGTTGGCATACAGGTGGTTTACCTGCATGGGATCGGCGATCAGATCCGCCACGCACATGCGCGGATTCAGGCTGGAATACGGGTCTTGAAAAATCATGCTCATTTTCGTGAAGCGATCCCTGCTGCGGCGTCCCATGGATGCCATATCCTGTCCGCGAAACAGCACCTTTCCACCGGTAGGCTGGTGCAGACCGATGACTGTGCGTCCCAAAGTGCTCTTGCCGCATCCGGATTCGCCCACCACACCCAGCGTCTGCCCCTGAAATATCTGCAAATCGATACCGTCCACCGCATGGAGCATGCCGCGCTTGGTTTTGTAATACTTTTTCAGTTCAATGGTTTCAATGACTGGAATCTGCTGTTTCAACCTTCATCCCCTCCCAACAAATGACACTTGATGCGATGACCGTTCTGCTCACGGACGGGCGGTTCCTGCTGCCGGCAGATATCTGTGCAGTGCGGACAGCGGGGAGAAAACTTGCACCCCTCCGGGAGATTGGTGGGGTCCGGCATCAGCCCGTCGATGGGTGTCAGCCGCTTGGCCTTGCTGCGGATATTGGGGATAGCACCGAACAGCCCCACGGTATAGGGGTGATGCTGCCCGGGAGAATAGATCTGCTCCACCGAGCCATATTCAATGATCTCGCCTGCGTACATAATGGCCACATCGTCGCAGGTACGAACCACCACGCCCAGATCATGTGAGATCATGATCATGGAGGTGCCCAGCTTCTGCCGCAGTTCCTCGATAAGAGCCAGCACCTGCGCCTGGATCGTCACGTCCAGCGCGGTGGTGGGCTCGTCGGCGATGAGGATATCCGGCGAACAGGCCAGTGCAATAGCGATGACAACACGCTGCTTCATACCGCCGGAAAATTGCAGCGGGTAGTCTCCCTTCCGCTGGGCGGGAATACCTACCAGCTCAAGTACCTCCTCCACGCGGCGTTCCATCTCCGCTTTGGAGCGATGCTGAGTATCGTGGATCTTTACCGCCTCAAGGATCTGGTCGCCCACAGTCATAATAGGATTCAGGGCTGTCATGGGATCCTGAAAGATCATGGAGATGATCTCGCCTCGCATGAGCTTCATGTGACTCTCCGGTACAGCCATGATATTGTCGCCTTTGAGATAGATCTCCCCGTTGGGCACATAGCTGACTCGGTCCGGCAGCAAACGCATCAGTGCCAGCGCGGTACTGGTCTTGCCGGCGCCTGTCTCACCTACTAATCCCAGAGTCCGACCGCGGGACAGGGTAAAGCTCACATGATTCACGGCCTTTACCACGCTGCCGCCGGAGTGATACTCTACCGACAGATCCCGCACATCCACCGCCGGCGTATCCGCCGTATTCTGTATGATCGTTTCCTTCATATCGCGTTACCTCAGTCTTTCAGTCGGGGGTCAAGGGCGTCCCGCAGACCATCGCCCACCAGATTGATGCTCATGGCCGTGATCACAATGGCCATACCGGGGATGATGGCGTAGGTAGGAGAGAGCCGCATAAACTGCCGGGAGGCGGAGATGATGGCGCCCCACTCGGGGGTAGGCTGCTGTACACCGAAGCCCATAAAGGAATAGCTGGCTGCGCCCAGGATCGTGCCGGAAACGGAACCGGCCAGCATGATGATGATCGGCCCGAGAGCATTGGGCAGCACATGCCGCAGAATAATCTTAAAGCTACTGGTGCCATAAGACTTGGCGCACTGCACATATTCCATATCCGTCAGGTTCAGAATGGTGGAGCGAACAAACCGCGCATAACCCGGAACACCGCTGATGAGCAGCGCATAGATCAGGTTCTGCACGCCCACGCCCAGTGCCATCACCAGCACCATGATCAGTAGCATGCCGGGAATGGAGGCAATAACGTCAAACAGGCGCATGACCACATTGTCCAGCCAGCCGCCGAAATAGCCGCAGGCCGCGCCGATGAATGCGCCGATAGCCAGTGACAGAACGGTGGCGGAGATGCCGATGACTAGAGAATACCGACTGCCGTGGACAATACGGGCAAACAGGTCACGTCCCAGATTATCTGTGCCGAAGGGGTGCTGGGCCGATGGCGCTTCCAGCGGCGCACCGGTGAACTCATAGCACATCCGGTTGTCCACGATGACATCCGCAAATACTGCCACCAGTACGATGAATATAAACAGTACTAATCCCACCATGGCGGGCTTATTGCGCTTGAACAGAGACCAGATCTCGTGGCCGCGGCTGCGTTTGCTGGTCAGCAGAGGGGAATCGTTTTTCATGCTCTGTACCTCCTCATTTCGTCAGCTTGGCCTTGGCGCGAGGATCCACCAACGCGGTGATCACGTCCAGCAGCACCACCAGTAAGCAGAAGATCGCCGCCAGAAATACGGTGGCGGCCATGACCATGGGTACGTCCTTGGAGTTGACGGCGTTGATGATCACCGTCCCCAGTCCGGGCATACCGAAGACGGACTCCACAATAACGGTGCCGCCCAACAGCATGCCGAAGCTGATGCCCACCTGATTCAGTACCGGCAGCATGGCGTTGAGGAAGGCGTGCTTCCAAATCACCGTGCCCTCGGCACATCCCTTGGCGCGTGCGGTACGCACGAAGTCCTGCCGAATGGATTCCAGCATGGTGGTGCGGGTCAGCCGCTGCAGGGACGATGCGGACAAAATACCCGCACAGCCCACCGGCAGGATGTAGCACTGCCAGGAATCCGCGCCGTTGGAGGGCAGCCATCCCAGATACAGGGAGAATACTAGCAGCGCTACCATATACACCCAGAATCCCGGGAATGCCGCCAGTGCGATGCTGACGACCCGGACAATGTTGTCCAGCGCCGAATATTGCTTTACCGCCGAGAACACGCCCAGCGCAATACCGATAATGGAATAGGTGATGGTTTGCAAAACAGCCAGCCGCAGTGTGTAGGGGAAGTTGTGCATGATCTTCTCGAACACCGGTGTTCCGTCCTGATAGGAATTGCCGAAATCCAGATGGATCAGATCGTTGAGATAACTGCCAAGCCGCTGCACAAAGGGCAGGTGATAGCCCAGCTGCTCATTAAGCAGGTCCACCTGCTCCTGCGTGGCCATAGGCCCCAGCATCCGGCGGCCCGGATCTCCGGGAATGGCATTGATGATGGAGAACACGATGATCGCCACGCCCAGTACCATCGGGATCACCAGCAGCAGACGTTTGATAATGTATTTTGTCATGAGTTACTCCTTTAAGCCAGGCGGCACAGACAGTATCCTATCTGTGCCGCCGTATATCCGGAATGATGCCTCTGTTATTTTACGCGGATCATATCCACGCCGTTGTAGATTGGAGGAACCTCCAGACCGGCTCGGTACACGGTGTACATTGCGGACACGCCCAGGTTCAAATTGGTATGCTGCGCCACGATGATGTTCAGGGCCTGCGTCAGCAGGGCCTGTGTTTCCGCTGCGTCGGAGGTATACCGCATTTGCTCGAGAATCGCGTCAACTTCCGCGTTGCTGAACTTATTGAAATTATAAGGCTGGTTGGTGCCGTAATAGTTCAGCAGATTCTCGAACGCGCTCTGGCCGCCGGCACCGGTGGTGATACCCAGACCAAACTGACCGCTCATAAGCATCTGCACCATGGTGTTAGCCTCATAAGAAGTGACCTTAGCCTGAATGCCCACGGCCTCCAGATACTGCTGTACCATCTCGGCGCTGCCATTACTGGTGCCGCCGATAATCTCGCCCACATCCACGGGGGTAGACAGGCCGCTCTCTGCTACCAGCTGGCGCGCACGGTCGGGATCATAGCTGTACTGCTGTACCTCGGCCGGGATATCCATCTCCGGCGTGGCAAAGACAATCGTACTGTCCTTGCTGGATACATAGCCGCTGCAGGTCGCATTACGGATAGCATCGTAGTCGATGGCATAGGAGATTGCCTCCCGAAGCTTGTCGTTGTTCAGCGGCTCGGTATTGGCGTTGATGAGCAGCTGGAAGGGAACGACGGAAATAGACTGCTTCATCACCAGATTCTTGTCACCCTCTACCAGCCGCAGGCTGCTTCCCGTCAGACTGCTCACGTCGATCTCGCCTTTCTGCAGGGCAATGACAAGCGTGCTGGGGTCGGTAATGGTGCGGACATTGATGGTCTTGATGGCGGGCTTTTCATCGCCCCACCAGTTGTCCTTCAGGGTCATGGTCATGGTGCCGGCCGTCTCATCCAGACTGGTAAGGGTATAGGGGCCGCTGCCCACGGGATTTTTGATGTAGCTATCCTTGTCTGCATCGTACAGATCGACATTGTAAATGGCGATCATGTACCAGCAGTTAGGCACGCTGGGCCATTTATAGGACAGGCGGAAGGCCACGGTATTCTCGTCACGGACTTCGATGGAATCGATCATGGCCACGTAGCTCATGGTATAGGGATTGGTCATCTGCCGCTCAAAGCAGGTCTTGACGTGATCTGCCGTGACCTTGCTGCCGTCAGAATACACGGCATTCTCGTTCAGGTGGAACACCCACACCAGGCCATCCTCTTCGGTTTCCCAACTCTTGGCCAGATTGGGGCGGCAGACCACAGACAGGTCATCAGTAGAGATCACATCCACCAGGGTGCTGTACACATTGGTGAACAGGGTGCTCTGGCTGGCCAGATACCAGTTCATGGGGTCATAATCGGGGATAGCGGCCGTGTTGGCCAGTGTAATAGACTCCCGGGGAACGTCTGGCACAGGGGCGGGATCATTGCTTGCGCAGCCGGCCATCGCAAAAACGACCAGCGCCAGCAAAAGAGCGAAACACTTTTTCATAGGCTCATTCCTCCATTATTTGCCGCAGTCTCGTTTGTGTATCAGCTACCATGGTAGCTGATATTTAATAATTTACCTGTCAAACCTGCTATTGTCAACAGAAAGCATCCGTATTTTGCAAATTTCGTCATTTTAAATCAGGAATCGGCAGTTGTTTTGTTTGGTTAAACAAAACAACTGCCGATTGTGGAAGCGATTTCTTACATTGGCGCAAGAATATCGTCAGCTATGTTGGGAGATCCCGCAAGATTTTCCGAGTCTTTGATGTTGGTATAAATATCAAGGTTCAGATACCGCACGGCATTCTTTAGATCACGGGAAACGAGCGCATCCACGATCTTGCGGTGCAGTTCTTGTGACGGCTGTTCCGCAGGGGCAATATCGTTTTCCGGCAGCCTGTCTCCCAGATAAGCGCTGCCGCGATAAATGGGTGTGCTTTCTCCGCGGATCATCAGCCCCAAAAGTCGCTCGATATATGACACGATGGTTTCGTTTCTAGACAGCTTGGCCAGTTCATAATGAAACGTCATGTTTGAAAAATAGGCCAGTTCCGGATCGTCGTATGTCCTGTCCAGCAGGTTATACAGCCGACGAAAATCCTCCACATAGGCCATGTGGACGGTTTGACGCAGAGCCGCGATCTCCAGTACATACCGACAATAGCGCATCTCGTTCATTTCGCGATCCGTCGGCAGCCGGACAATATATCCTTTACTGGGATACTTGTTGAGAAAGCCCTCGGATACCAGCCGACCGGCGGCTTCCCGGGCGGGTGTGCGGCTGCAGTGATACCAATCCGCCAGCATCTGCTCGCTGAACAGTTCGCTGCTGGGCAGCTTACGCAGCATCAGGTCACGCTTGATCTCCCGATAAACTCGTTCGGTTAAATCCTTTCCCTTCATTAAGTGCTCTCCTTCGATGGTACTTATGGAAATAATTATATCGAATAAATGAGTAAAGTACAAGAGTCGGCGGGAAAATTCACCTGATTTTATTCAAATAAAGTGATACAGACCGCGTCATTCTTCGGTGGCGTTACCGCCAAACATTGGCCTCAGCCAATCACCCCGACGGAACCGCCGCTGGTAAACAACCGCCCGCAGCAGACTGTCCAGTCCCTGTGTCAAGGCGATGGCGTAAGCTCCCCATCCAAGCTGCACGCCCAGCACCCATGTGCCCAGCACGCGGATGCCCCATGCCGTAATGGAGGAAAGCACCATGGCAAAATTGGCATCCCCCACGGCCTTGAAGCCGTTTGGAAGAATAAAGCTGCCGTTCTGGAACAGAGCAAACGCGGCATACAGCGCCAGCATCCCCGCGGCAATGCGGATCACTTCCGGATCGCGGGTGAAGATATATGCGCCCGGTATGGCCAACAGTAAATGGGCCAGCGCCACCGGAACAGACCATACGAAGGTCTTACGGGATACAAACCGCAGCGCTTTTGCGGTCTTTCCCTTATCGCCTTCGCCGGCGCAGCGGCTGACCACGGGCACCGTGAGGTAGTATAGCGCCATCACCGGCACATTAAAGATGCCGTTCACGGAATTGAATACGGAATTGGCAGAGATCATGGCCTTGCCCATACCCGCCAGGAAAATCTGCAGGATAATGCGACTTCCGTTGAACATCAGATTCTCCGCAGAAGACGGAAAGGCTACGCCGCCGATACTCCTCAGACACTGGCGCAGTACTGTCCCCGAGCATGCCTCGGGCCGAAACGCAAAGCCGCGCCGCAGTACCATGACCAGCGACAATACCGCCGCGATGGCGACCGACAGGAGATAGGCCAGTGCCGGGCCTTTCACGCCCATATTACCCAAGGCAAACAACAGATTCAGCACCATGCTGGATACGTTCAGGGCGATACTGACAAACATCGGACGTTGGGTATCTCCCGCTCCCCGCATAAAGCCGCAGCATTGGAAGTATATAAACCACAGCGGCGGCGTCAGGGCCGTATAGCGGAAGTAAAGAACGGAATTTTCCAGCACGTCGGCTTCCGCTCCACCGAACAGAAGGTGGACGATGCTGCCGTGCAGCAGCCACACGACCGCTGTCAGCAGCAGACTCACCAGCCCGCCCATCAGCAGCGCCGCATAGGCCGCGTGTGAAGCATCTTTTTTTCGAGAAGCGCCGGCGTTCTGGGCCACCAACACCGTTCCGCCGATGGCAAACGCTTGAAACAGGTTCATCAATACGCTGTTGACCGTATTGATCTGCCCCACTCCCGCAATAGCAGCCGTGGAGATGAAGCCCGTAACGAAAACGTTGACATTTTCCAGCAGAATGGCGGCCACCTGCTCCACCAGCATTCCCGGCAGCATTTTCCGCAGATCCTGCGCGGCTGACTGATTTTCGGCAAGACCTTCAAATTGATTCAGCCGTGCTCGTAATGATGTAGCCATAAGCCCACCCTCAGTCGTCCTGCCGGGGACGGTGCATAATACCTCCGGCAACGACCAGCTCCGGCTTGCGGTACATGACGGCAATATCCTGATCCGGTTGTCCATCCACCAGAATGACATCTGCCGCCAATCCGGCAGCGATACTGCCTGTGACATTCTCCAGCCCGCAGATTCGGGCGCTGTACCGGGTTGCCTGCAATAGCATATCGACGTTGTCCATCCGGCAGTATGTCTTGCGCATCCGGAATTCCAATCCCGGCAGCTTTAATTGCTCCTCCACAGGCGTGTCCGTGCCAAAACCCAGTACCAATCCTGCCTGATAGGCGGCGGTAATATTGCGGGCATTGGCATCCAGCAGTGGCTTGAGCATCTGCGCCTTTTGTGTCTGCGTGAATCCCGGTGTCGGCACCTCGCTGGACAGCACCGCCAGCGTCGGCACCAGATAGGTGGACGCGCTGTCTTTCAGTCTCCGAATATCCTCCGGCCTGATATATGACCCGTGCTCAATCGTATCCGCTCCGGCGTCCAGACACATGGAGATGGCCGTGGCATCATGGGCATGAACCGCCACGCGCCGCTTATAGCGGTGGGCGATCCTCACAACGGCTTCCAGTTCCTCTGGCAGCAGCTCCGAGGGCTCGCCTTGCGCATACAGCTTCACAAAATCCGCTCCGGCCCCCATTTCCTCCCGTGCAGCCCGGACGAAATCCTCCACACCGGATACATACCGCAGGAAACAGTGCGGATCAGCAGGTTCTGTCCATGCGGTGGGACGCAGGATGCTTCCTCCGGTAACGATCCGAGGCCCATTGAACAGTCCCTGCCGGATGGCATCCCGCACATATACCGACAGGCCCTTTGGCGCGCCCGTGTCCCGAATGGTGGTGATACCCAACTCAAGAAAGCGCTGCGCACTGAGGCATGCGTTCACCATCAGCTTAAAGTCATTGAGACGAAGCAAGCCATTGTAGTAATCCCAGTTCAGATGCGCATGAATATCAAATAACCCCGGCAACAACGTTTTGCCGCAGCAGTCAATGACCGTATCGCCGTCTTCCGGGAGAGCTTGGGACGAAACGCTCTGGATATTGTCCCCCGCCAGTACCACATCTCCATAGCCTCCGTCATACCCGCCTGACAGTTCCGGGATCAGCCGGCAATGCTTCATGATCGTGCGCATACCCATACCGCCTTTCATTACCATGGTAATAAATATGTTAGTGAAAATATCATAGCATGGGCCTCGAAGCCTGTCAAGACTTCCCGTCAGGAAAGCTTGCCTTACTTGGAAATTTTTAGAAGGTGTTGGCCACGGAGACTGATTCCAGTCTTGCTTGGATGATACAGGTCACAGAAAGCATACCGGCATCTGAGATACTGATTTCAATTCAGGTTGCCCTAAAGCGCTCTACGATAAACTGTATCCATGGGCCTCTGCGATGCAGCGGCCGATATCAATTCCTATAGCTCTGCCATGAACACAGATGCCGCTGCCGTCATAGCCCGTTGAGGATATCGCAATGTGTCAAACGCTATGAAGGCGGCAGGAGCGCTTATGCTGTCTCTGCGTATTATTCCCGGCATATATAGCCCATTGTCCCTCCCTCAGTTCATCCTTCCAACTACAGAACCGGCCGTTGTCTCTAAGATGCTGCGGTATTTTTCTAACTGAACTCACGCAGTCCGTGTCTCTTTTCTTTTTGCGTAAATTGCGGTTTTTACTGGAGTTGAAACGCCCAAGTTGTCTGTATTTTAAGGAATTTCTCTTTCCGATACTCACTGGAAGTCAAGTCCGTGTTTGGTTAAATTTGATTGGCCTCTGCGGAGATAATACGCACATAATACGCATTGTTTCCGTAATACGCATTTAATACGGAGATAATGCGTATTGCGTTTTTGATTGCAC